>CAIYZJ010000304.1 GCA_903930675.1 uncultured Hyphomicrobiales bacterium | reverse complement strand
CCTCGCAGATGGCAAACGGCAATACGCGTGACCGGCAGGGCCGCTTGCTGACCTGCGAACATATCGGACGCCGCGTTACCCGCACCGAATATGACGGCTCCATCACCGTGCTGGCCGATCATTTCGACGGCAAACGGCTGAATTCGCCCAATGATATCGTGGTCAAATCCGATGACTCCATCTGGTTTACCGATCCACCCTTCGGTATCATGTCCAATTACGAAGGCCGCGTAGCCCCGCAGGAATTGCCTGCCAATGTCTACCGCATCGACGGTAAAACGGGTCAGATATCGGTTGTGGCCGAAGGGATTCAAGGGCCCAACGGCCTGTGCTTTTCACCCGATGAAAGCAGGCTCTATGTGGTGGAATCGCGCTCGCAACCGCATCGCCGCATCAGGGTGTTCGATGTGGTCGACGGGCAAAAGCTGACGCGCGACCGTGTCTTTGTCGATGCCGGACCGGGCGGCACGCCCGATGGCATGCGTTGCGATGTCGACGGCAATCTGTGGGCAGGTTGGGGCATGGGCTCGGACGAGTTGGACGGCGTGATGGTGTTCAACCCCGAAGGGCACGCCATCGGCCGCATTGCCCTGCCCGAACGCTGCGCCAATGTTTGCTTCGGCGGGCCGATGCGCAACCGCCTGTTCATGGCTTGCGGCCACGGGCTTTATGCGCTGTATGTCAATACGCAAGGGGTCAAAGGCGGCTGATCACGCCTCAAAACCCCAGCGTTGCAGCCCCTGCAATGGCTGAAACAAACAGCAGCATATCATGCAGCGCAAGCTGCATCGGGCTTGGCTGCGCGCCTTGATGCAGCCAGGCACTGGCACCGATGGTGGCAATGCCCCATCCTGCCCCCGCCACAACCAGTGCAAGCGTCAGCCCCGAAAACGCCGTTTGCAGGCTTAACAATACCGCGCCCGCAACCAGTAGCAGCAAACCCGCCAGCGACACACGCAAGCCGCCCCAAGCCGCCACCCAGCGGCCTATCACCAGACCGGGCGCATACATGGCCATCAGATGCAGGGCCATGCCGACCGCGGAGGCGGAAAAGCCGACGCCGCATCCCGCCATCACCAATGGCGCATGCGCCATGACACCGGTCATGACAGCCCAAGCCAGCCCCGCCAGCGCGGTGGCTCCCAGCATCGCAGTCAAAGCGGGCCGGTCAGGATTTGTGTCGGCCTCCTCGTAACCGATCTTGCGGGCAGGCAAGCGGATCGCGACACCGAGTGTCAGCAGATAGACCAGTCCCGCCAGTGCCAGAATACCCGCTGCGGCCAAAGGACCGAACAGGCTATCCATGCCCCCCATCAGAACAGGAGCCAGAACGGCAGCACCCGTGCCCGCGGCAAACACCGTCCCCGCCCCGCCTTGCGAGGCCATGGCACCGGCATGGCGGTAGAACAGTCCAAACCCCTGCGCCATGCCCAGCCATGCCACGCCGATCACCAAGCCGATATATTGGCCATGGAGCACCGCCCAATAGCTCATCACCCCGCCCGCCAGTCCCAGACTCGCCCCCAGCGCGAAAGCGGCACGGCGACCGAACAGATCAAGCAGGAGGGAGGCCGGAAAAGACGACAGCGCCCCGCCCGCCAGCAAGGCGATAGTGGGCCACGCCACGGCTTGCGGGGTGGGTGCCAGAGGCGCGCTGACCAGCGGCAGAACCGAAACCGTCAGAATTTGCGCCAGCACCGACAAGGCAAAGGCCAGCGCCATCACGCGGATCGAGGCCGGATCGGGCTCGCGCCCGACAGCCAGCGGCAGGCCATCGCTGTCACAGGCGCAAAACAACTGCCCCGCACGCATGCGAAAGCTGGTGCCGCCTTGCATCTCAGGGGCCTTTCAGATCATTGGCGGCAGGCCGGATTGTTTGATCGGGCAGATCGTCATCATTGAGGATGCGGTTGGCCGCGCCTTCCATATCGTCATACTGGCCCGACCGCATCGACCACATAAAGCCGAACAGACCGACCAGCCCCAGACCAAGAGCTGTCGGCACCAGATAAAGCAGAACACTCATTCGGCCCTCCTTGTCCCGGATCGTGCCAGCCTGCCTGATTTCGCCCGCAAAGCATTGACGGCCACAAGCACCGACGATCCCGACATGGCGGCTGCCGCAATCAGCGGCGTCACCATGCCCGCCATCGCCAAAGGCACGGCGACCAGATTATACACCAGAGCCAGCAGAAAATTCTCGCGCATCACGGCCCGCCCTTTATGGCACAAAGCCAGCGTCTGCGCGACCACGCCCAGCCCTTCGCCCATGAACAGGGCATCGGCTGCGGCCTGCGTCACATCGGCTCCGGTGGTCGGCGACATCGACACCGCCGCCCCCGCCAAAGCCGGCGCATCATTGACGCCGTCACCGATCATCAGCACCGTCAACCCTTCGGCCTTCATGCGGTTGAGACAATCGAGCTTGTCAGCCGGTTTGAGACCGGCCTGCCACTCTGGTATTCCCAAAGCCCTGGCCACCGGCTCGACCGCCCCGGCCCGGTCACCCGACAGGATCAGCACCCGATAGGACGCCGCCTGCAGAGCCTTGATGGTGTCGACGGCATCACGCCGCAACACCTGCCCGACCGGCAACAAAGTCACCGCACCGTCTCGCGCAAAAGCGATCAGCGATTGCCCGCCCGTCGGTGTTTCGGTGTCCAGCCCGCAAAAGGCGGGACTGCCCAAGCGCAGATCCATACCCTGATAGGTGGTGCACACGCCCTGACCGGATAATTCGCGCACATCATCGAGAGCCGCCAGCGGCCCGCAACGGGCGCGCGCATAATCACGCAGAGCGCGGGCCAGCGGGTGGTGGCTGCTTTGCGCCAGACGGCCCGCCAACTGCAAATCCCCATCCGTCAATCTGGCAAAATCGGGCTGGCTGGTATCGGGCAGTGTCAAAGTGCCGGTTTTGTCGAACACGATCACGTCGACATCGGCCATGCGCTCGATCACATCGCCAGAGCGCATCAACACCCCTTTGCGGAACAAGGCGCCGGCCACCACCACCTGCACCGTGGGGGCGGCCAGTGCCAGAGCACAAGGACAGGTGATGATCAGCACGGCGATGGCGATGATGATGGCATCATGCAGGCTCGCGCCCGCCATCAGCCAGCCGGTGGCTGTCAAAGCGGCGGTCACATGCACGACCGGCGCATAGACGCGCGCCACGCGGTCGGCCACCTGCACATAGCGCGATTTGCTGGTCACAGCATTGTCGATCAGCGTTTCGATTTCCGACAGCAAGGTCTGACGCCCCACTGCGGCCACCCGCACCTGCAACTGGCCATCGCCGTTGAGCATGCCCGCATAGACACGGTCCCCGACTTGCACCAAGCGGCGGTCGGTCTCGCCGGTCAGAAAGCTTTCATCCACCATCGATTGGCCTTGAACCACCAGACCGTCGGCAGCAATGCGCTGGCCCGCCGCCACCATGATCACATCGCCCGCCACCAGCGCATCGGCAGGCACTTCGGCAAGCGAGCCATCCTGACCGAGACGGCTGGCGAGCGGGGCGCGCAAGGCCGCCAGATTGGCCGCCGTGGCGCGGGTTTTCAGCCGCATCACATGATCGAGCACCCGTCCCGACAGCAGGAAAAACAACAGCATCAAGGCGGAATCGAAATAGGCATGTTCGGAATGGTGGGCGGTTTCATAAACCGACATGCCGAGGGCCAGCAGGATACCGAGCGAAATCGGCACATCCATCACCATCTCGCCGGAGCGGATCGCCCGGATGGCGTTGAAAAAGAACGGCTGTCCGGCAAAGCCCGCCGCAGGAAGCGCAATCAGTGCCGACAGCCAATGGAACAGATCGCGCGTTTCGGTCGAGATTTCGGTGACATTGCCCGACCAGACCGACACCGACAGCAGCATCACATTCATGGTGGCAAAGCCTGCCACGGCCAGACAGCGCAGCAACCATTTGGTTCGCGCGCTTTCCTCCTGCTCGGCCTGATTGGTGGTAAAGGGCACCGCGCGATAGCCGAACCGGTCAAGAACCGCAAACAAAGGCGCCGCATTATACCCCGCATGCGCCCATTGGGTCGACAGGCGACGGGTGGTCATGTTCAGGCGGGCATAGACAAGATCGGGAATACCGGCCAGAGCCTGCTCGATCTGGGCAATCGCCTGCGCCGAGGCAATGCCTTCGACCACCAGTTCCAACTGGACGGGAGCTGCAGTGGTATCACGGGGAAGGGTGTTGTCTCGTTCAGCCATTGCGGTTCGGTCTTTACTGCAACGAAACCCTGCTGACGGAACGAAACACCGCATCCTCGCTGCGTTTCGCCTCGATCACCAGATCCCACTGCCCTGCCCCCGCTTGCGTCACGCCGCGATAACGGCCCGGCCCGTCGGCCACCAGCGCGAAAACGGCATCGTTGCGCGAGTCGACGGGGGAAACCAATTGCACGCTCAAATGCTGGTCGACAATCGCAGCACCCTGCTGGTCGGCCAGCGCGATGGTCAGACTGACCTTCCCGTCCCCGGCGCGCTCGACATGGGTATCGACGCTCCAGTGCTGCTCCTGCTGCATCTTGGCTTTGGCAATGGCATGGTTGAATTTCAGCCCTGCCTCATAGGGACGCTGGGTCTGCATGCCGCTGAAGGTTGTCACCGCCACATAGGCCATGACCATATTGACCGTGATAATGACCGAGAAAAACCCGACCAGAATCGCCAGAACCTTTTTGCCGGTCAATCGGAACCCGTCACCACTCTGCGCTGTCATTGCTTATGGCCTTTCAGGCTTGAACATCAATGCACGGTATTGGGGGTGCGGAAGAAATCCTTGCCGACCGCCAGACGTCCATCCAACTCGTCACGGATTTCGAAATACAATGCCACAGGTGCCTCGCGCTTGTCATCGTTGTCATGGGTCACCAGAACCCGCAATTCGCGCGTCTGGTCCGGCCCGACCTCGATGAACAATTCGCCCTGGGAGGCGTGTTCGGCCCCGATAATATCCACCTGCGCCTTGTCCATGCCCAAGACCTTGAAGGAATAGGTGCGCGGATCATTCAGCATGTTGGCAATGCGGACACTATAGGCATTGCGGATCCGGCCATCCGACAATTTGACATAGACCGGGTTGCGGTCATGGATCACCGTGATGGTCGAAGGCGCTCGTGTCACCAGTTGATAGACCATCATGCCGCCGACAACGGAAATCACAAACGCATAGAGAAAGGTTCTGGCGCGGAACGGCTTGAAAATATTGGGCAGGCCCGATTGGCGGCGCTTGATATTGACGTCGGTATCATAGGCGATCAAGCGGGTCGGACGGTGGATCTTGGTCATCACATCATCGCAGGCATCGATGCACAAGCCGCACTGGATACAGCCCAAAGTCGGCCCGTTGCGGATGTCGACACCGGTCGGGCATACCGCCACGCATTGCTGGCAATCGATGCAATCGCCGACAGGCTCGCCGGCGGCGCGCAGGACGGCCGCCTTTTTGACCGACATGCGCTGCTCGCCGCGATCATAGCGATAGGTGACGTTGAGGGCGTGTTCATCGGTCAAAGCGGCCTGAATGCGCGGCCACGGGCAGGCATAGAGGCAAATCTGCTCGCGCATCAGACCTGCAAATGTATAGGTGGTGAACGTGAGAACAAAGATCGAGATATAGGCTGTCGCCGAGCCCTGAAAGGTCAGCAATTGCATGACCAGTGTGGGCGCATCGTCGAAATACAGCACCCATGCCCCGCCGGTCCACCAGGCGATCAGCAGCCAGAAGGTGTGTTTGAGCAGTTTGAGCGCAAAGACTTCCACCGTAAAGGGTCCGGCATCGCGCTGCATGCGTTCGCGCCGGTCGCCCTCGATCAGCCGTTCGACCGCCATGAACAGATCGGTCCAGACCGTTTGCGGGCACAGATAGCCGCACCAGATGCGGCCTGCCAGCGCATTCATCAAAAACAGCGCCATCGCGGCCAGAATCAGCAGGCCGGTCAGGTAATAGACCTCTTGCGGCCAGATTTCGATGAAGAAGAAATAAGCGCGCCGGTGCGGCATGTCGATCAGCACCGCCTGATTGGGCGCGTTCGGTCCGCGATCCCAGCGGATGAAGGGCAGAATGTAATAAATCCCGAGCGTCACCGCCAGAATGATCCACTTGATCCTGCGATAGGTTCCCGTCACCGACTGCGGATAGATCTGCTTGCGGGCCTCGTAAAGCGGCAGATCGGGCTCGTCGCTATGGGGATCAAAGGATGTGGAAGTGGGGACAGACATAAAACGCTCCATAGGCACGGGATCATCCCGTGCCACAGTTCAAAGGTGAAGATACTCAACCGCCGCTAACAAGAGAAAAAGACCTCTTATTTGCCTCCCCCGAGCGTATGGACATAGACAGCCAGCGACTTCATCGTCGCCGCATCAAGACGGTTGGACCAGGCCGGCATCACGCCGCCGCCACCGATGGTGATACGTTCCATGACGGCTGCCTTGTCCGAACCGTAAAGCCAGACTTTATCCGAGAGATTGGGTGCTCCCAACTCCTGGTTGCCTTTGCCGGTATCGCCATGGCAGGCCGCGCAATTGGCTGCATAGAGCGCCTTGCCGGCAGCCAGATCAGAGCCCTTGTCGACCGGCAAGCCGGACAGCGACAGGACATAATCCGCCACCGTGCCGATTTCCTTCCGGTTGAGGATCCCGTCACGGCCGAAAGAAGGCATCACGCCGCTGCGGGAATCGCTGTCTTGTTCCCAGCGCACGCCGTGCTTGATGGTGGTCAGGATATCCTCGGCCTTGCCGCCCCAGATCCAGTCATCATCATTGAGGTTGGGATAGCCCTTGAAGCCCTGCGCACCGGCGCCGTGGCACGGCGCGCAATTGACCGCAAAAGCCGCACTGCCCTGTGCACGGGCAAAGCTGAGCAATTCGGGGGACTTTTCGATGTCGGCCAGTTCGGTGGCTTCGATCTTGGTGGTCATGCCCGAACGCATGGCTTTGAGTTCGGCCATATCCAGTTCGATCTGCGTGCGCGACTGCCAGCCAAGAAGGCCCTTGGTATAGGAGCTGACCAGCGGAATGGCCGGATAGAAAAACCAGTAGCCGACCGCCCAGATGATGCAGGCATAAAAGGTCCACAACCACCAGCGCGGCAATGGATTGTTCAATTCCTCGATGCCGTCCCAAATGTGACCCGTGGTGCCGACACCCGTTTGGACAGGGGCCGATGTGTCTGCGGGAGCCGATGTTTTCTGTTCCATGATCTTAGTCCTCGGTCAGCGGAATGCGTGCAGCGTGCTCGAATTCTTCACGCTTGGACGGCCACAAGGCATAGGCTACGGCTCCAACGAACAGCACGACGAAATAGGCCAGGCCCCAAGAGGCCGCGAAAGCCGAAGCACTTTCAAATGTAGGTGACATCTGTTCCTCCCCGCTCAGCGAATATTGGCTTTATCGTCATACAGTTTGAAATCGACTTGCGTTCCAAGCTGCTGAAGATAGGCGATCAAGGCATCGGCCTCGGTCAAACGTCCCTGTACGCCACCCAATTCGCGGCTGATGGCCTTGGGGTAACGCTTGAGGAACGGGGCTGTCATGGAATCTTCGGCAGAGCCTTGGGTTTTCACATCCGAGGCGGCCGCTTCGATCATCTCTTTGGTGTAAGGCACCCCTTCGATGGCCAGCACGCGCATATCCATGTCGATATGGGACGTATCGAGTGTCGTGGTTTCAAGCCATGGATAGCCCGGCATGATGGAGGCCGGCACCACCGAGCGCGGATTGCGCAGATGGTCGCGGTGCCAGTCATCCGAATATTTACCGCCGACACGGGCAATATCGGGACCGGTGCGCTTGGAACCCCACTGGAACGGATGGTCATACATGCTTTCGGCGGCCAGTGAATAATGGCCGTAGCGTTCGACCTCGTCACGCAAAGGCCGGATCATCTGCGAATGGCAGTTGTAGCAGCCTTCGCGCACATAGATGTTGCGGCCCGCCAGTTCCAGCGGTGTCAGGGGACGCACGCCCTCGACCTTTTCGATGGTACTCTTGAGATAGAACAGCGGCACGATTTCGACGAGACCGCCGATCGAGATCATCACGAGAATGCCGATCAACAGAAAGATCGAGTTTTTCTCGAACACCTGATGCTTGGTCCAAACGGAGGTTTTGCCGCCTGATGTGGTGTGTGTGTCTGACATCATCTTGCTCCTCAGTGACCCGAAGCCAAAGCCGGATTGGGCTCGATGGCGGCCTTTGCAGGCTCGCCGTCATAAATGGTCCGGTACAGATTGTAGGCCATGACCAAAGCACCGGCGACGAACAGCGCGCCCCCCAATGCCCGGATAATATACATCGGGTGCAGTGCCTCGGTGGTTTCCACGAAGGAATATTCGAGGAAGCCCAGCGCGGTATAAGCGCGCCACATCAGACCCTGCATGATGCCCGCCACCCACATGGCGCAGATGTAGAAGACGATGCCGATGGTCGACAGCCAGAAGTGCCAGTTGACCAGCCGCATCGAGAACAGCTCGCGCTTGTTCCACAACCATGGCACGAGGCAATAGATTGCGCCGAAGGAGACATAGCCGACCCAGCCCAGCGCGCCAGAATGCACATGGCCGATGGTCCAGTCGGTATAATGAGACAGCGAATTGACCGCCTTGATCGACATCAGCGGACCCTCGAAGGTCGACATGCCGTAAAAGGCCACCGACACCACCAGCATGCGCAAGACCGGATCGGTGCGCAGCTTGTCCCATGCGCCCGACAGGGTCATCAAGCCGTTGATCATCCCGCCCCATGAGGGCATCCACAGCATGATCGAGAAGGTCATGCCCAGAGTCTGCGCCCAGTCGGGCAGAGCCGTGAAGTGCAGGTGATGCGGACCGGCCCAGATATACATGAAGATCAGCGCCCAGAAATGGATGATCGACAGGCGGTAGGAATAGACCGGACGCTCCGCCCGCTTGGGGATGAAGTAATACATGATCGCCAGAAATCCTGCGGTCAGGAAGAAGCCCACCGCATTATGGCCATACCACCACTGCACCATCGCATCCTGCAAACCGGACCAGATGATGTAGGATTTGGGCGAATAGATCGACACCGGAATGGCCGCATTGTTGACCAGATGCAGCACGGCAATGGTGACAATGAAGGCCAGATAGAACCAGTTGGCGACATAGATATGCGGCTCGGTGCGCTTGGCCAGTGTCAGCAGAAACACCAGCAGATAGACCACCCAGACCACGGTCAGCCACAAATCGGCATACCATTCGGGTTCGGCATATTCTTTGCCCTGCGTCACACCCAGCAGATAACCCGTGCCGGCAATGACTATGAACAGGTTGTAACCGAGAATCACGAACCACGGGGCCAGATCACCCGCCATCCGGGCGCGCGAGGTGCGCTGCACCACATAAAAAGAGGTGGCCAGCAGCACATTGCCGCCGAAGGCGAAAATCACCGCCGAGGTATGCAGCGGGCGCAGACGGCCGAAGCTGGTCCATGGCAGATCGAAATTCAGCACCGGAAACGCCAGTTGCAAGGCGATTAGCAGCCCGACCGTGAAACCGGCAATGCCCCAGAACATCGAGGCGATGGTCGCAAATTTGACCGGACCCATGTTATAATTGGGCTTGCCGTCAATGAATTGAGGCGGCAATTCGGCTGGCCGGTCGTAATAGCGGTTGATAATCGCAAAGACAGCTGCCACAGCCGAGGCCGAAAACACATAGGCATGGAAGGCATAGGCCTGCGTATGGGCATTGGCGGCGATCAACAGGGCGAAGACAGCGAAGGCCGCCATCACGGCGGCAAGTCCGCCCTCACCCCATGTCATTTGTTTGTTTGTGCTGCGATCAGTCATTGCCGGCTCCGTTTCTGCTGCGAATGCGGGCACCAGGTGCAGTGCAGCGTCAGCTTTGCCGTAACCTCACACAATTCAGGAATGACACGCATTGATACAGATCAAACCATACCCCTTCGGGGGCGTCTTGATCCTTAGTCTTTCGTCAAAAGCAGGAAAACAACCCTATCGGCGGACAAATCCGCCGGATTTAGGGGCAAAGATGCTCGAAATAGCCGGTATTGAGCAGTCTGACGCCATCGGGCACGATCACCAGATGATGGGCGCGTTGCATCTGGTTGATGGTGCGGCTGACGGTTTCGATCGTCAGGCCGAGATAGTCGGCAATATCCTGCCGTCCCATCGGCAAGGGGATATGATCGCTCTTGTGCCCCTCGATCCGCGCCCAGCGGCGACGGATTTCCAGCAAAAAGGCCCCGAGCTTTTCCTCCGCCGTCAAACGGCCGAGCAGGACCATGTGGTCTTGTGCCAGACTGAGCTCATGGGTAGCCATTTCGTGCAGGCGCATCAGAAAATGGGGCTTCTGGTCGACATATTCCATCAGCGTGGCGCGGCCGAACCGGCAGGCGGTGACAGGCGTGATCGCTTCTATCGAGAAGGTCCAAGTGCGTTCGAGCGACAGGCCGAGAAAATCGCCGGGCAAGGCAAAGCCGGTCAATTGCCTGCGGCCGTCATGCAGTGTGCGCACCAGACGCACCACACCGGCCGTGATGGTATAGAGCGAGACCACATCATCGGCCTCGCGCACCAGCGTTTCGCGCTCCTCGAAGCGCACATCGGTCGAGATTTTTTCAAGAGAGGCCCACTCGTCCGGCTCCAGCGCCGAACAGACGCTCAGCGGCCTGATCAGACAGAGGCGGCAATCCTCACCCTTCACATGATGAGAACAACCGGCATGCGCACCCAGCGGACGGGCTTGATCGAGACAATCCATCGAAAAAGCAACCTCTTACGGTTTTGAGGGCCCGCAAGCTGCGGGTCTTGAACACATCTCGGATGGAGCATAGTGCACAATTCTTATTTAAGCCATGGTTTAAGCACCGGATAATCACTGAAAAAGCCCATTCGCAGCATCAAGACAGCTATGCTATAAAGCAGAAGTAAAATGTCCTCTTTCGGCGACGGGGGGGGCTTGCTGTGTTGTTCATGTCCGAAAGCCTGTTGATGATGACGATAAAACCGACTTTCAAAGCTTGTTTCAGCTATTTTTGGCTGGTTTTTGCCTCTCTGGCTCTGTCCATTCTGCCGATGGTCGCCAAAGCCCAGACGATCATCCCGGTTCAGGCCAAGCCGGCTCCTGCCAAACCTGCCCCGAATTCCGCACAGGGCCAAGACAAGATCGTGCCCTTCTATCCGCCCGAAAACGTCGAGCAATGGGTGGCCAAGTACAAAACCAACGGATGGGCCAAGTGCCGGATGTCGGCGCTTGATACATTCGCTGTCACAGCAGGAAAGGCCTCGACCGAGGTGTTTGTCGCCATGCGCCAACTGACCAACGGCATGGAAGAGGCCGAACTGCTGCTCGAAAAAAGCGGCATCGACAACCGGACACGCAAAACCGCCCTGCAGGCCGAAGCCCATCTGATTTCAGTCATGACGCTGGAGCAAAAAGGCGCTTTGTTCAGGGAATGCGTGCACTCTCTATGGTGAGCGGTCGCTTGGCAATCCTGCTGACATGTCAGTCTTGACTCTTCATATCAAATCCGTGAAGGTCGGGTTAAATTCCGTTTTGGATTGGCTGAATATTTGCCGACCCATCCGATGCTTTGCTCGGGATCAATTGTAACAAGGCTTCTGTTAAACGGGATCCCTGCAACGAAAGCGGGTTTCGATGTCGGCGCAGGGCTTCTATGGACAGGGTCGGCAAACCTGTTATCGTCTGCATACTAATTCAATCTTGTACCTTGCAGCATAAGCAAGGACACAACATGGAGGAATTGCATGTTCAAGAACACTCTCTCACGTCGTACCCTTCTTCAAGGCACAATGGCCGCAGGGGCCATGTCGGCTGGCGGGCTCGGTCTTGCCCCGCTCCCCGCACTGGCTGATCCGCAGTGGAAAAAATATGCCGGCACCAAGCTTGAAGTGCTGCTGGCCAAGGGTCCGCGCGGCGATAATTTCCAGAAGAACATCAAGGAATTTACGGATCTCACCGGTATCGTGGTCGAGTCCGAGCAGGTTCCGGAACAGCAGCAGCGCCAGAAGGCCGTGATCGAACTGGCTTCCGGCAAGCCCAGCTTCGATGTCATTCATCTGAGCTATCATGTGCAAAAGCGGCAGTTTGAAAAAGGCGGCTGGCTGGCCGATCTTTCGGGCTTCATGAAAGACCCGAATCTGACCGCTTCCGACCTGACCGAAAGCGATTTCTCGGCTGCAGGCCTCAAATATGCCAAAGACGACAAAGGCCGCCTGTTGTCGCTGCCATGGTCGGTGGATTATTTCATCCTCTATTACAACAAGGAAATGTTCGAAAAGAAGAACATTGCCGTTCCGAAAACCTTCGAAGAGATGGCTGCTGCCGCTGAAAAGCTGACCGATCCGGCAGCGGGCACGTTCGGCTTTGTCGGCCGTGGCTTGCGCAATGCGAACATGACCTTGTGGACCAATTTCTTCCTCAATTACGGCGGCGAATTCCTTGATGCCAAGGGTGAAATCCTCACGGATGGTCCCGAAGCTGTCGAAGCCACCAAACTCTACCAGAAACTGCTTACAAAATATGCACCTCCCGGCGTGTCCGGCTTCAACTGGATGGAATCCATGGCATCCTTCTCGCAGGGCCGTTCGGCCATGTGGCTGGATGGTGTGGGCTGGGCTCCTCCTCTGGAAGACCCGACCGCATCGCGCATTGTCGGCAAGGTCGGTTATGCGGTTGTGCCTGCAGGCCCCAAAGGCCAGTATTCGGCAACCTATGGCGACGGTATCGGCATTGCTGCCGCTTCCAAGAACAAGGAAGCCGCCTTCCTGCTTTGCCAGTGGGCAGTATCGAAAAAGCAGGGTGCGCGTTTGTTGCAGGCCGGTGGCGGTGTGCCGTTCCGCAACTCGATCCTCAACGATCAGGAAGTCCGCAGCGGCGTGAAACTGCCGAAGGAATGGGTGCAGTCGGTGATCGACTCGGCGAAAATCAGCAAGCTCGGCCTGCCGGTCGTGGTTCCTGTTGCCGAATTCCGCGATCTGGTCGGCGCCGGTGTGACCGCAACCCTGTCGGGTGGCGATCCTGCAGCCGAGTTGAAAACGGCCCACGAGCAGTTCCGTCCAATTCTGGAACGCAGCGAAAAATCGTAAGCCTTCTCGCGTCATAGACGCCTCATGATATGCCCTGCCCCGACGGATAACGGGGCAGGGTGTTGATTTCGGATCACATCATGTCAAACCAACTGACCGCAACACCTCCGCCGCGCAAAGCTTGGCGCGTGCCGTCCTATTGGCCGTTTGTGATACCGGCTTTGATCGTTGTTGCGGGCATCATCGTGTTTCCATGGCTGTTCACCATCTGGATGAGCATGCATGAATGGAAAGTCGGCGCACCGACCACCTTTGTGGGTCTGGCCAATTATATCCGCCTGCCGACCGACCCGCGCTTTGTCGAAGCGGTGGGGCATACCATTACATACACGTTGCTCTCGGTGATTTTGCCGGTCATTTTCGGCACCTTTGCCGCAGTGATTTTCCATCAGAAATTCCCGTTCCGCGGTTTCTTGCGCGGCTTGTTCATCATGCCGATGATGGCAACGCCGGTGGCGGTGGCGCTGGTCTGGACCATGATGTTCCATCCCCAGCTCGGTGTGCTGAATTACATTCTGTCGCTGTTTGGTCTGCCTGCCGAATTGTGGGTATTCCACCCCGGCTCCGTCATCCCCTCTCTCGTGATGGTCGAGACATGGCAATGGACACCGCTGGTGATGCTGATTGTGTTGGGCGGCCTGTCGGCGATCCCCAGCGAGCCCTATGAAAGCGCGCGCATCGACGGGGCCAATGCATGGCAGATGTTCCGCTATATCACTCTGCCGCTGATCACCCCGTTCATCTTTGTCGCCTCGATGATCCGCATGATCGATGCGGTCAAAAGCTTCGACATCATTTTTGCCATTACCCAAGGCGGGCCCGGCTCGGCGTCGGAGACCATCAACCTCTATCTCTACAGCGTGGCCTTCGTGTATTACGACATCGGCTATGGCTCGGCGATTGCGGTGGTGTTTTTTGTGCTGATCGTCGTATTGGCGGCCATCATGCTCTATATGCGCCAACGGCTGCACTGGAACCAGACAGGGGGTGCGGCATGAGACTTCGGGGGCTTCTGGGCAATCTCGGCCTTGCATTCGGTGTATTCATCATCGTGTCACCGGCCATTTTATTCTTCATCTGGATGGCCTCGCTGTCGGTCAAGATGGAAATCGACAATGCCAGCTATCCGCCGATACTAATTCCCGAGCATTTTGCCTGGGAGAATTACGCGTCGGTGTTCAACTCCAACCGCTTCACCACCTATTTCTTCAACTCGCTGATTGTCACAGGCTCGGCTACGCTGCTGGCTTTGCTGATCGGCGTACCCGCGGGCTACGGCATTGCGCGGATGCAGGCACATAAATCCACCATCGTGATTCTGATCGCCCGCATCACCCCCGGCCTGTCCTATCTGATCCCGCTGTTCCTGCT
>CAIYZJ010000303.1 GCA_903930675.1 uncultured Hyphomicrobiales bacterium | reverse complement strand
GCAAAAACGATGCGACGCTCGATTTCGATCTGGCCAAGGTGATCGAGCAATCGCGCGACAATCCGGTGTTTTACGTCCAATACGCCCATGCCCGCTGCTGCTCGGTGTTGCGACAGGCCGAAACTGCTGGATTTACCCATACGCTCGATGCGCTGAAAGGCACCGATCTCTCGGTGTTGCAGGATGCGTCCGAGCGCGGTTTGATGCGGCGGATTGCGCAATTCCCGCGTATGATCGAGGCGGCGGCCTCCGCCCACGAGCCGCACCGCGTGGCGTTCTATCTCTATGAACTGGCCAGCGACTTCCACGGATTGTGGAACCGTGGCAAGGATGATCCACAGCTTCGCTTTGTGCTTGAAACGAGTCCAGCTATAACGGGGGCGCGACTCGTTATGCTTCATGCCGTTGTGCAAGTGATTCAGTCCGGTCTCGGGATTTTGGGTGTTTCGGCTCCCGAGGAGATGAGATAGACTTTTTTTGCTGGTCATGACGTCAGGCGTCGGGCAATCGCCCGTTTGGGGGCTCTTTGGCAGCAAGGGGCAGGCTTTTAGAGTGAGACGATGAGCGAAGACAGCAATAAACCGCCATCAATTAATCTGGAAGAGCTGGAACGCCAGTTGCGCGAGGCCTTGTCGCGTCGCACCGCGCCCACCGATGCTGCCCATGACGGGGCTGGCAATGAAGACCCCTTGTCGATGCTGGCCCGTCTGGTTGAATACGAGGGGGCTGCCAAGCAGGCAAACACCCAACCTGTCGCGCAACCCGCAACCCCTGTTTACGCCGCCCCGGATCCCGCATTGCCCGATCCCGCTTATCAACAGCCCGCCGGTTGGCAGCCGTATGAGGAACAAATTCCGGTCGACCCCGCGGCCGGTTACCAGACGCATGATCATCTGGTGTTCGACCCGAACCGCAACGCCGAATTGCCCGAACAGCACGCCGATGAACCTGTGATGCCGCCAGTTGTCTCTGGTTATGCGCCCTATGTGCCGCAACCCTCAGCTTCTCCTCTCTATCAAAACCAGTCTGCTGCCGAATTCGAACCGGTTCCGGCCCAGCCCGCGCGACCCGACACGGCTTCTTATTATGGCGGGGTCAGCGCGCATCACGGGGCCGAAGAGCCAGTGTCGCAAACCGCAGCGCCCGTTGCGCCGCGCGATTATTTTGCACCAAGCCAGCCTGTTGCAGCCGCACAGTCCTATGAACCGGTGGCATATGACCCCAAGGCCTACGACCGTCACCATCCATCAACCACCACCCATGATATTCTTGCGCTGTCACCCTCCGAAATCAGGTCCGCATCGGATGCCGATGCTTTGAATGCACTTTATGGCAACAACCGCCATACACCCGTGTCTGCGACTGTTCCACTGTCCGAATCAGCTGCATCTTCGGCCTATGCGCCTCAATCCGCCGAGCAGCGCAGTGCCGCTGATCGGGCATTGGTCTATGCAGCGGCTTTCCCCGATAAAACCCAACCGAACCAGTGGCAGGGTGACACGAGCCAAGTTGTCGGCCTGTCTTATTCAGAGGCCGAAGCCAATCTCGGGGCCGAGCAACGCCCCGCCGAACCGCCACAAAAGAGCCAGGGCAAAGGTCTGGTGATCCTGCTCGGGCTGGTGGTGGTGATGGCGGGCGGTTTTGGTTTGGCTGCCTATTTGCGCAACGAGGGCGCGCGGGTACCAAGTGGCGCGCCGCCGGTGATTTCGGCCGATAAAACCCCCGTCAAAGTGGTTCCGGCCAATCCCGGCGGCACGGAAGTACCCAATCAGGGTTCGGCGATTTACCAGCCGAGCAAGCCCGAAGATGCCAAGGAAGCCAAAGTGGTCTCAACCGACGAGAAGCCGGTTGATATCAGTGCGGCTCCTCGTCCGCCCGGTTCGCCCCTCATTGGCGAGCCCAAGAAAATCCGCACCGTCACCGTGCGTCCCGATGGTACTTTGGTGGAAGAAAACACCATAGCTGCCGGTTCTCCCGTGCCCAACGCAGCCGCAACACCACGTTCAGCGCCGTCGATGGTAACAATCCAGCCGCCTGTGGCGTCTACACCCGCTTCGGTTCCTTCTGTTTCCGCTGCAACTGCCAACCCGCCACCGGCACAAGTCACCACCACTGCCGGAGCGGTCCGCGTGATGCCTCCTGCGCGTCCCCAGGGTGCGGACCCTGTTTCGGCACCAGCTGCCGCAACGCCTGCTCGATCCACCCCGCCTGCACCTGCCGCTCCCGCGCCCGTTGAAACAGTCGAGCGCACACCAACCGGTGATTATGGTGTCCAGTTCAGCGCGCCCGGCACTGAGGCCGAGGCCCGCAATGCGATTGTGGCGTTGAAACGGTCTTATGCCTCCATTCTCGACGGTATGACGGTGACTTCGCAAAAGGCCGAAAACAATGGCCGCAGTTTTTTCCGCGTTCGCGCCGTGGGTCTGAGCCGCGAGGAGGCGATTTCGGTCTGTGAAAAGATCAAAGCCACGGGCGGCCAGTGCTTTGTCGCAAGGAATTGATGGATCATGGCCGTTTCTGCCCTGATTGTCGGTGTATCCGGTCTGGTCCTGACCCACGATGAGCAGGCTTTTCTGAAAGACTGCAATCCGTGGGGGCTGATCCTGTTCCGCCGCAATATACACACTCCCCAACAGGTTCTGGCATTGACGCAAAGCTTCCGCGCTTGTGTCGGGCGCACAGATGCGCCCGTGCTGGTCGATCAGGAGGGGGGACGCGTGCAACGTCTCGGTCCGCCGCATTGGCCCGCTTATCCCAAGGGCGAGGCCTATGGCCGTCTTGCACTCAAAGATCTGGCCAAGGGCCGAGAGGCTGTCCGTTTGGGTGCGCGGTTGATCGCACATGATCTGCACGCCGTCGGCATCACGGTCGATTGCCTGCCGGTGCTCGATGTGCCCGTCAAAGGGGCGCATGATGTGATCGGTGACCGCGCTTACGGCCTTGATCCCGTGCTGGTCGGGCTGATGGGCCGCTCGGCTTGCGAAGGGCTTTTGGCGGGTGGCGTGCTGCCCGTGATCAAACATATTCCCGGACACGGACGGGCAGGGGCCGATTCCCATCTCGATCTGCCTGTTGTGACGGCCTCAAAGGCCAGACTGGCGCAGGATTTCAAACCCTTCCAGCTCAATGCCGATATGCCTTTGGCGATGACGGCGCATGTTGTCTATACCGCGCTCGACCGCACAGCCCCCGCCACCACCTCGCGCAAGGTGATCCGCGGCACCATCCGCAAGACCATCGGCTTTGACGGCGTATTGATGAGCGATGACGTGTCGATGCAGGCTTTGAGCGGAACGCTGGCCCAACGCGCCGAAGCCTCGTTGAAAGCCGGATGCGATCTGGTTCTGCATTGCAACGGTAAGATGGACGAGATGGTCGACATTGCCTCTGTTACGCCCAAACTGGTAGGCAAGGCGCTTGTGCGCACCAAAACCGCGCTGGGGCGGCTGCTGAAAGTGGTCGAACCGATAGTAGCTGTGGATGCCCGCGCCAGACTGGCATCCTTGCTTGATTGTGGTGCCTGACATCTCCAGACTCTTGATTCGAAGCGAATCAGGAATGTCATGCGTCAAGAACTTGCCTTTGAAGATCCCCATATCCAGGTCGACCGCGGTGAAACCGAGCCCGCGATGCTCGTGGATGTGGATGGCTATGCCGGCCCTTTGGACCTGCTGCTCGATCTTGCGCGCCGCCAGAAGGTTGATCTGCACAAGATTTCCGTGCTCGCGCTGGCCGATCAATATTTGAGCTTTATCGAGACCGCCCGTCGTTTCCGGCTGGAATTGGCTGCCGATTATCTGGTGATGGCGGCTTGGCTGGCTTATCTGAAATCGCGCCTGCTGCTGCCGGTTGTCGAAAAGGACAATGAGGAGCCCGCGGCCGATCTCGCGGTGCGTCTCGCCTTCCGCTTGCGGCGGTTAGAGGCGATGCGTCAGGCTTCCAAACTGTTGTTGGACCGTTCACGCCATGGCCGCGATTTTTTCACCCGCGGTGCACCCGAAGCGGTGGTGGTTTCCCGCCATATCCAATATTCGGCGTCCATGTATGACCTGCTCAAATCCTATGCCGACCAGCGGCAGGTGCGGGCCTTGTCGCGCATTACCTTTGTCAAACGCTTTGTCTGGTCCTTGCCCGAAGCCCGCGCTGCGCTGGAACGTTTGTTGGGCGAAAGCACCCATTGGGCCGCGCTTGATGACTATCTGATCCAGTTCGTCGTCGAACCCCATATGCGCGCCACCGTGCGCGCTTCGTCCTTTTCGGCCACGCTGGAAATGGTGCGCGAAGGGGTGATCGATGTGCGTCAGGACGCCGCTTTTGCGCCCTTGCAGGTGCGCGGTCGCTTGGCAGGCGGGCCGCGTGTGGGCGAAACCCAGCCCTTGCTGGTCGCGGACGAGGGGCGCAAAGGCGAGGCCGCCTGATGACCACAGTGGATATGGAAGAATTCCGGCAGGCCCAGCGCCGCGAGGAAACACCCGAAAACAAACTACTGCGCGAGGCCAGCCGCGTCATCGAGGCCCTGTTGTTTGCCTCCGCCCGCCCTTTGGGCGATGACGTGCTGCAAACCCGGCTGCCTGTCGCTTTGCCGATTGCGCGGGTGCTGGAGGTCTTGCAGGCCGATTACCGAAATCGCGGGGTCCAACTGGTCCGTTTGGCGGACGGCTGGATGTTCCGCACGGCCGAGGATTTGGGCTATTTGCTGTCTCGCGAGGCGCATGAAACCCGCAAATTGTCGCGCGCCGCTCTCGAAACCCTGTCGGTCATTGCCTATCACCAGCCGGTTACCCGCGCCGAGATCGAGGATATCCGCGGCGTGTCGATCCATCGCGGCACACTGGATGCCTTGCTGGAAACCGGCTGGATTCGTCTGCGCGGTCGCCGCCGTACGCCGGGCCGTCCGGTCACCTATGGAACAACCGAGCATTTTCTGATCCATTTCGGCCTCGAAACCATTTCCGATCTGCCCGGTCTCGATGATCTGAAAGGGGCGGGGTTCCTCGATGGCCGATTGCCTCAGGGCTTCAGCGTGCCGATGCCATCCGACAATCCCGATCTGACCGAGGATGAAGACCCTTTGGGCGAGGATTTGTTTACCGTTATGGCCGAAGAACTGGTGGCGGCAGAGGATGCGCCCCTTGATGACGGAGACGATCTGGCCATTGAAGCCAATGTGTCCACGCTGCCTATCATCCAATAATGGCGCATTCGCGCCAAAGTTTTAATGAAACGATCATGAAGTTCTTGTTTTTATGCGCTTGTGCTTCTAGGGTCTTGAACATGGATTGACCAAAGCCGCATTGATCATGGCGGCTTGAGATGATGGAGTAGAAACATGGGAAGTGTCAGCATTTGGCACTGGATCGTCGTCGGTATCGTCGTGATGCTGTTGTTCGGTCGTGGCAAAATTTCCGATCTGATGGGCGATGTCGCAAAGGGAATCAAATCCTTCAAAAAGGGTATGGCCGATGACGAGGCCGAAAACAAACCGGCCGCGACCGTGCCTGTCGATCCTGCCCGTGTGGCCGAACAGGCCGCGCCTGCTGCTGCATCAGCGCATGCAGAACCCGCAGCGGCCCCGCAGGCTGCTGCTGCGCATCCTGCTGCCGCTCACCCGACCGAACCAACCAAAGCCAGTTCGTAACTCCACGGGTTGAGCCTCTTACCGGATACTGATGATGCTGGATTTTGGTGCTGGAGAACTGGTTGTGATTGGTGTGGTCGCGCTTGTCGCCATCGGCCCCAAGGAATTGCCGGGAGTTCTGCGCGCAGTCGGTAAATCGGTCGGCAAATTGCGGCGTATGGCTGGTGATTTCCAGAACCAGTTCTCGGATGCCATGCGCGACATGGAGCTGGAAGAGGCCCGAAAAAAAGTCGAGGAAATGGGCAAGCAGATGTCCGACACGGTGGCCGATGCCACCAAGGATTCTGCCGTCCATATCGACACCTATCTGGCTGAAACGGCTTCTGCGGCAAAACCCGTAACAGAGCCTGCCGGCACTGAGGGGGCCTCGCCCCCCGCACCGGATCTGCCCCATGTGCCAGAGATTGCAGCTGTGTCGAGTGATCAGATTCTGGCCAATGTCGAAGCCAGTATTGCTGCCATTCCCGTAGCGCCTGTTGCTCCTGCAACCACTCCCGAAGCGCAACCGCAGCTGGCTTTGGAGATCGCATCACCGGCCCCCAAGAGTTCAAGTTGATGAGCACGGAAGATGATATCGAGGCCTCCCGCGCCCCTTTGCTCGAGCATTTGATCGAGTTGCGTGCACGGTTGATCCGCTCTCTGGCGGCCTTCATCGTGATGTTCGTCATCAGCTTTGCCTTCGCCAAAGAAATCTACAATCTGCTGATCTTTCCCTACGTGATGGCCGCAGGCGACGGCGTGCAGATCAAGCTGATCTATACTGCGCCGCTCGAATATCTGTTTACCCAGATCAAGATTGCCGTATTCGGAGCCTCGTTCTTCTCGTTTCCTGTGATCGCGACCCAGATTTACAAATTTGTCGCCCCCGGTCTCTATCGCGACGAGAAAGATGCGTTCCGTCCCTATCTGATTGCCACGCCTGTTCTTTTCCTTGTGGGCGCCAGCGTGGTATTTTTTGTCGCCATGCCGGTCGTGATGCAGTTTTCCATCGGCATGCAGCAGGCTGCCGGTGAAAATTCCGCGGCCATCGAATTGCTGCCCAAAGTCAGTGAATATCTCTCGCTTATCATGACGCTGATTTTCGCCTTCGGCATCACCTTTCAATTGCCCGTAGTGCTGACCTTGCTCGCGAGGGCCGGTTTTATCGATGCCGCTTTTCTGCGCGAAAAACGCCGTTATGCCATCGTGCTGGTCTTTGTCGTCGCGGCCGTTTTGACGCCGCCCGATGTCATCAGCCAGTTGTCCTTGGCCATTCCTGCCTATTTTCTCTACGAGTTTTCCATTCTTGCGGTGGTGTTTGTTGAACGCAAGCGCGCCACCAAGGATGAACCCGCTGGCAGTGATGTCACGCCGTCTTCCTCGTAAGCCGCTGGTTATCTTCTGCAATCAGACCGAGATGAGATCGAAACGAGACCCAATTCATGCGAGACCCCTTTTATGTATGACATTCGCTGGATCCGCGACAACAAGGCGCAATTTGACCAGGGATTGCTGAACCGCAACGCCTCGCCTTTGGGTGATCATGTTCTGGCAATCGACGACCGCCGCCGCGCCGCCATCATGCGCGCTCAAGAGGCGCAGGAAAAGCGCAACGCTTTGTCCAAAGAGATCGGTCAGGCCATGGCCGCCAAGGATCAGGCCCGCGCTGAAAGCCTGAAGGCCGAAGTGGCTGCCCTCAAAGAGGTTCTGGCTTGTGCAGAAGTCGAGGAAAAAGCCGTTGTCGCCGAGCTGGAAGAGGCCTTGCAGGCCATTCCCAACACGCCGCTTGACGAAGTGCCTGTCGGTGCGGACGAGCATGGCAATGTGCTGCTGCACAGCTTTGGCATGCCGCGCACTTTTGATTTCGAACCGAAACAGCATTTCGAGATCGGCGAAGCGCTGGGCTTGATGGATTTCGAGGCGGCCACCCGCATGTCGGGTTCGCGTTTTGTGGTGACCAAGGGCGCGCTGGCACGGTTGGAGCGGGCAATCGGCCAGTTCATGCTCGATCTTCACACCACCGAACATGGCTATATGGAAGTCAACCCGCCTTTGCTGGTCAAGGATCAGGCGATGGTGGGCACGGCGCAACTGCCGAAATTCCGCGATGACCAGTTCCGCGCCGGTGATGATTACTGGCTGATTCCGACCGCCGAAGTGCCGCTGACCAATCTGGTGCGCGAGCAAATTCTGGATGAAAAGGAATTGCCGATCCGCGTGACTGCCTTGTCCGCCTGTTTCCGCGCCGAAGCGGGTTCCGCAGGCCGTGATACGCGCGGCATGATCCGCCAGCATCAATTCTATAAGGTCGAGCTGGTGTCGATCACTGCTGCCGGGCATTCGCGCGCCGAGCTGGACCGCATGACGGCATCGGCTGAAAAGGTCCTGCAAAAGCTTGAATTGCCCTATCGCACCATGCTGTTGTGCACGGGTGATATGGGCTTTGCCAGCCAGCGCACCCATGATCTCGAAGTCTGGTTGCCGGGCCAGAATGCCTATCGCGAGATTTCGTCCTGCTCGGTCTGTGGCGATTTTCAGGCCCGCCGGATGCAGGCCCGTTACAAAACAGCCGATGGCAAAAACCAGTTTGTCCATACGCTCAACGGTTCGGGTGTCGCTGTTGGGCGCGCTCTTGTGGCTGTGCTGGAAAACTACCAGAATGCCGATGGTTCGGTCTCGGTTCCCACCGCGTTGCAGCCCTATATGGGCGGCGTGACGCGCATCGAAAAGGCTGTATGATATGCGTATTCTGGTCACCAATGATGACGGTATCCATGCCCCCGGCCTGTTGGTGGCCGAAAAGATTGCAGCCGCTCTGTCCGCCGATGTCTGGACCGTCGCACCCGAAAGCGACCAGTCCGGTGTTGCCCATTCTTTGTCGCTGAACGAGCCGTTGCGCCTGCGCGATGCGGGGCATCAACGCTTTGCCGTCAAAGGCACGCCGACCGATTGCGTGATCATGGCCTTGAAACATGTCATGCCGTCGCCGCCCGATCTGATCCTGTCCGGCATCAATCGCGGCCAGAATGCCGCCGAGGATGTCACTTATTCCGGCACCGTGGCCGCTGCCATGGAAGGCACGATTTTGGGCATTCCCTCGATTGCCATGTCGCAATGCTACGGCCCGGGCGGTCGCGAGAATATTTTCTGGACGTGCGGCGAGCAGCACGGCCCCGAGATGATCCGTAAAATTCTCGCCATCGGCATCGAACCCGGTATTCTGGTCAATGTGAATTTCCCGTCCTGCGCGCCCGAAGATGTGCAGGGCGTGGCGGTCACCCATCAAGGGCGGCGCGATGCGTCCTTCCTGAAAATCGACGCCCGCGAGGATGGCCGCAGCATTCCCTATTACTGGATCGGCTTTACCCGCAGCAGTTTCGCTTTGGGTCACGGCACCGATCTCGAAGCCCTTTCGGAGAAGAAAATCTCTGTCACGCCGTTGCGTCTCAACCTGACCGACGAGCCGAGCGTAACCCGCTTTGCTGCCCATTTCTGATCCGACGGTGACAGGGTGAGCCCGTCCGGATCCCATATCATCGAAACCAGTGACGAGGCCCGCTTTGCCTTTTTGCTGTCGATGCGGGAGCGGGGGCTGATCAATACCGATCTGCTGCGGATTTTCGAGATGATCCCGCGTTCGCGCTTCGTGTCGCAACGTTTCGGCGATCTGGCTTTGCAGGATTCCAGCCTTCCGATTGCCTGCGGCCAAACCATCGGCCCGCCGTCCTCGCTGCTGTTGATGGTGTCCGCGCTCGCGCTGGAACCGACCCACACGGTGCTGGAAGTCGGCACCGGAACGGGGTTCGGCACGGCCATTCTCTCGCGCTTGGCCGCACAGGTGATCTCGGTCGAGCGTTTCCGCGCTTTGGGGATCGAGGCGCGGATGCGCTTGCGCGGGCTGTCCATCACCAACACCACCGTCATTCATGGCGACGGCACCGAAGGGGTGAGCGATTTCGCCCCCTATGACCGGATTCTGGTCGATGCCTCGTTTGACGCGCCGCCTCTGGCTTTGTTGGGGCAATTGGTCCCCAATGGCCGGATGGTCGGTGTGCGCCGCATCAACGGGGAAGGGCGCATGGCCTCTTATGTGATGGATCCGGTCAGCGGCATTGTCGAAACTCTTGGAGCCCCGATTTCCCTTCCGCCGCTGATCAGCGGCATGTCGCAAATGTTATAAGCGACCCGGTTGGGAGCCGGCAAAAACCCGCTTTTTTGGGAACTCTTTTTTAACTTCATGCCCGCTATAAATGGAATATCGATAGTGTGTATTTTCCAACTTGCGGATGGGCTTCGGCATGGTGAGGTTTTCGTCTGTCTCCTTAAAGACTGTCAGCCGGATCGTTCTGGTGATTGCGGTGACCGGTTCGGTGGTCGGTTGCGGCTCCGACTCGATGCGTGTCGATGAGGCATCTCTGGCCAATCCTTTCTCTGGTTCGG
>CAIYZJ010000302.1 GCA_903930675.1 uncultured Hyphomicrobiales bacterium | reverse complement strand
CCTGCGGCGGCACCCATGTCAAAAACACACGCGAGATCGGCACGGTGCTGGTCACCAATATCGAGAAAAAAGGCAAGCAGAACCGCCGCGTGCGGATCGCTTTGGCCTGACAGGAGCCTTCATCATGACCAATCCGGTTTTTGTTTCGACCCAATGGCTGGCCGACAATCTTGACCAGCCCGATGTGGTGGTGCTCGATGCCTCGTGGTATCTGCCCGCCCAGCAGCGCGATGCCGTAGCCGAATATGCAGCAGGCCATATCCCCGGTGCGGTGCGGTTTGATCTCGATGCCGTGTCTGATCACACCTCGTCCCTGCCCCATATGCTGCCGACGCCCGAAGAGTTTGCCAAAGCGGTTGGCGCCTTGGGCATTACGCCGCAATCGCGGGTGGTGATTTATGACGGTTTGGGGTTGTTTTCCTCTGCCCGCGTCCGCTGGACGTTCAAAATCTTCGGCCACGCCTTTGCCGCCGTCCTGACGGGCGGTGCGCCGCTGTGGCAGAAAGAGGGGCGCGCATGGACTCAAACACCCTCAACACCCAAGCCGCAAACCTATCCGGTGCCAAGCCTCAAGGCAGGCGTGGCCGATCTGGCGCAGGTCAAGGCATGGAGTGCCGACAAGTCCGTTCAACTGGTTGATGCCCGTGCAGCCGACCGTTTCCGCGGCGAAGCGCCAGAACCGCGCGCCGGCCTCAAATCCGGCCATATTCCCAACAGCCTCAATCTGCCGTTCGGCGGTTTGCTCAGAGACGGCCAGTTGAAGCCCAAAGCCGAGATCGAGGCGGCTTTTGCGGCCGCCGGTGTTGATCTGACGCGTCCCGTGGCCACCACCTGCGGATCAGGCGTTACGGCGGCCATTCTGGCCATTGCATTGGAGGACAGCGGCCATCCTGTGACCGCGCTTTATGACGGGTCGTGGTCCGAATGGGGCGGGCGGGATGATGTGACCGTCGCAACAGGGCCATAAACGGACTTATTGGCCCTCGACAAAGCCAAAATGCCAGCGCGGCGGGCGTTGCTGATAGCGGTTCAACCGTGTCCGCAACGAGCCGCTGTGCAACTCGAACAAATGATTGTCATGATCATAGAAATACAGCGACTGCCCCTCGCCTTCGACCCGCGGGCGTGAGGGCTTGATCTCAAGACCCAAAGTCTTGACGGCATGTTCGGCTGTCACAAGTTCGGTTTCATCCACCGAAAAAGCGATGTGGTTATAGCTGCGCTGATCCAGCGGATCGCCTTTCATGACGGCCATCCAGACGCCGTCGAGTTCATCATAGGGGTTTGCTTCCCCCACTATGAAAAACCGTTCTTCCGAGACGGAAAAAGTGTCAGTTCCGCTGTCATAGACGCGTCTGGCACGCAAGACTTTGACCAGAACCTCTTCCATACGATCCAGATCGGCACAGACCAGCGTGATATGGCTCAGGCCTTTAATCGCCATAAAATAATGCCTTAGTGCAGGATTTGGCTCAGGAACAGTTTAGTGCGCTCATGCTGTGGGTTTTTGAAGAAGGCATCGGGCGTGTTCATTTCGACAATCTGCCCCATATCCATGAAAATGACCCGATCCGCGACCTGTCTGGCAAAGCCCATTTCATGGGTGACGCAAATCATGGTCATACCCTCTTCCGCCAGAGTGACCATGGTGTCGAGCACTTCCTTGACCATTTCGGGATCGAGTGCCGAAGTAGGCTCGTCGAACAGCATGATTTTCGGGGCCATGCAGAGCGAACGGGCAATCGCCACGCGCTGCTGCTGGCCACCCGACAGCTGACCCGGATATTTATGGGCCTGTTCGGGGATTTTGACGCGGGTCAGATAGTGCATCGCCACTTCTTCGGCGTCTTTTTTGGGCATTTTCTTGACCCAGATCAGGGCAAGCGTGCAGTTTTCCAGAATGGTCAGATGCGGAAACAGGTTGAAATGCTGGAACACCATACCCACTTCGCGCCGCACCTCGTCGATGCGTTTCACGTCATGGGTCAACTCGATGCCGTCAACGATGATCTGGCCCTTTTGATGCTCTTCCAACCGGTTGACGCAGCGGATCATGGTAGATTTGCCAGATCCAGAGGGACCGCACACCACCACCCGCTCGCCTTTGCCGATACTCAGATTGATGTCACGCAATACATGGAATTCGCCAAACCATTTGTTGACATCCACCATGCGGATGGCCGTATCGGTTTTCAGCGAGGCGGGCTTGAGGGCTGCTGATGAGGACATGATGGATTTTCCCTTACCGTTTATCCGCTTTTGAAAGGCGTTGTTCGATCGTGCGCGCGTAAGACGACATCGCAAAACAGAAGATGAAGTAGAAAATGGCGGCATAGACATAGCCCGTGGGGCTCACTGTCGGTGCCGCCCAGATCGGATCAATCCGCGCTGTCTCGATCGTACGCAGGAAATCGAACAGGCCGACAATCACCACGAGCGTCGTATCCTTGAACAGGCCGATATAATTGCTGACGATGTTGGGAATGGTCACTTTCAAAGCCTGCGGCAGAATGATCAACCGCATCATCTGGCCATAGCTCAGCCCCAGTGCCATCGCGCCTTCATATTGGCCCTTGGGCAAGGCCTGCAAACCGGCGCGCACCACTTCGGCCATATAGGCCGAGGCAAACAGCGCGACACCGACAAGCGCACGCAGCAATTTATCCGGTTCGAATTCACGCGGGACGAACAAAGGCAACATCACGCTGGCCATAAACAGCACGGTGATCAAAGGCACACCGCGCACGAATTCGATAAAAGCGATACAGAACACTTGTGCGGCAGGCATGGTGGAACGTCGTCCCAATGCCAGCAAAATACCCAGAGGCAGCGACACGACAATACCGACCGCCGAGACAACAACCGTCACCAGCAAACCACCCCACAGATTGGTGGTGACAATCGGCAGGCCCAAAGCGGGCGAGCCGATCAGCAGGAAATAGGAAATCACCGGCAGAATGATGAAAGAATAGATCGCACCCAGATCACGGCGGGGAAGTGACAGTTTCAACAACCATATGATCGAAATCGCCAGCAGGACAAAAAACAGATCGACCCGCCAACGCTCGGGGATCGGATAGGTGCCGTAATTGAAGAAGCTGAAACGATCCTTGATGAAGGCCCAGCAGGCACCGACAATCGGATGCGCTTCGTTGAAGATACAGGCTTCGCGGTCCACGCCCGTCCAGACTGCATCGAACAGCACGAAATCCAGAAACGGCGGCAAAACCCAGGCCAGAAACAATACGATCAATATGGTCGCAGACGTATTGAACACCCCACCGAACAGATGCTCTCTAACCCATCCAACAGGGCCGACCAGATTGGAAGGCGGTCGCGAGGGCGCAATCACATCATGTTGCACAAATGGCTGGTTGTTGTTTGAAGACACTGACTTGCCCATGATGCCCCCGCTCATCGTTCAATCAGCGCAACGCGCCGATTGTACCAGTTCATCACAAAGGACGTGGACAGGCTGATCGACAGATAGACCAGCATGGTAATCCCAACCACCTCGATCGCCTGCCCTGTCTGGTTCAGCACCGTGCCGGTAAACACGTTCGCCAGATCGGGATAGCCGACAAAAACCGCCAGTGACGAATTTTTGGTGAGGTTGAGATATTGGCTGGTCAGCGGCGGAATGATCACCCGCATTGCTTGCGGGATCACGATCAACTTGCTGGTGATATTGGGCTGCAAGCCCAGCGCATAGGCAGCCTCGGTCTGCCCGTGCGACACGGCCATGATCCCTGCCCGCACCACTTCGGCAATATAGGCCGCGGTGTAGAGCACCAAGCCGAACAACAAAGCCAGAAACTCGGGCTGGAACACCAGACCGCCGACAATATTGAAACGACCGGCCTGCGGCACATCAAATCCCAGCGGTTTGCCGGCCACCACAAAGGCCAGCGAGGGAATAATCACCAGCAAAGCAAATGAAATCCACCCAACCGGCGCCAATTGCCCCGTTGATTCCTGCCGCCGCCTGGCCCAGATGCGTACAGCAATGGTGAGCACGAGGCCGAGCAACAAAGTCAACCCGACCCAACCCAAACCATCCTCGGGGATCGGACGCGGCGTGGTCAGGCCACGCGTGTTGAGAAAGGAATTCATCGGCAGTCTGATGCTGTCTTTCACGCCCGGCAGCGCCTTCAACACGGCGTTGTACCAGAACAGCAATTGCAGCAGCAGCGGCAAATTGCGCAGAATTTCGACATACCACCGCGCCACAAAAGCGACCAGAACATTTTTGGACAGGCGTGCGACGCCTACGATAAAGCCGAGAAAAGTAGCAAGCACGATGCCGATGGCTGCGACCAGCAGCGTATTGACCATACCCACCCAAAAGGCATCGCCATAGGTGCTGGTGGCCTCCGAATAATGCTGGATGGAAAAACTGATCGGAAAGCCGGAATTGGTGTCCCAAAAACCGAAGCCGGAAGCGATTTTCTGGCGTTTCAGGTTTTCGGAAGCATTCGAGAAGGCCTCATAGACCAGAAAGCCGATCACGCCCATCAAGACAGCTTGAAACGCATAGCTGCGCCAGCGCGGATCACGCCACGGCGAGACCTTGGCAGGCTGCGAGCCCGGTGCATCTGACAATCTTGGATCAACCATATTCGGACCAACCCTATCGGGACCAATGAATGGAAACTTATGCCTCACTGATCAGCATTGCAGCCTCGGTTTGGCGACAAAAGATTCCGCAAGCCATGCTGGCATGGTGGAAAATGGCCAAAACGAAAAATCAATGAGGAAAACCGCACAAAGTGCTGAAAAAACGCGGATTTTACATAAGAAAAGAGCGCGACACCTCTCGATGTCGCGCTCTGGATCAGCTTAGCGGATTGGCGGAGCGTATTGCAGGCCGCCTTTGTTCCACAAGGCGTTCAAGCCGCGGGCAATCTTGAGGGGCGAACCCTGACCGACGTTGCGCTCGAAGCTTTCGCCGTAATTGCCGACATGCTTGATGATCCGGTAACCCCAATCATTGGAAAGACCGAGTGATTCACCATACTTGCCTTCGGTGCCGAGCAAGCGCTTGATTTCCGGATTTTCGGACTTCAGCATCGCATCGACATTGGCCTGTGTGACGCCGAGTTCTTCGGCGGTGACCAGAACAAACTGGGTCCATTTCACAACGTCCAGCCACTGGTCATCACCCTTGCGGACGGATGGGCCGAGCGGCTCTTTCGAGATGATTTCCGGCAGAACGACATGATCATCGGGCTTTGCCAGACGCAGACGCTCGGAATAGAGGCCCGAAGCATCGGTGGTCAAAGCATCGCAACGGCCTGCATCATAGGCTTTGGTGGTTTCGTCGTTGGTGGCAAAGGTTACCGACTTCAATTCCAGCTTGTTGGCCCGGAAAAAGTCAGCCAGATTGAGTTCGGTGGTGGTGCCCTGCTGCACGCAAACCGATGCGCCGCTGAGTTCCTTGGCCGAAGTCAGTTTCAGGCTCTTGCGAACCATGAAGCCCTGACCGTCGTAATAGTTGATGCCGGCAAATTCGAGGCCCAATGACGCTTCGCGCGACAGGGTCCAGGTGGTGTTGCGCGACAGAACGTCGATTTCACCGGACTGGAGCGCAGTGAAACGATCCTTGGAGGTCAAAGGAACAACCTTCACCTTGTTGGGATCATTGAAGATAGCGGCAGCGAGAGCACGGCACACATCGGAATCAAGTCCTCTCCAGACACCCTGTGCATCTGGCAAAGCGAAACCGGCAAGGCCCTGACCATGACCGCAAACAACCTGTCCTTTGGACTTTACAGTGTCCAATGTGCCGGCAGAAGCCATCGACACACCCATCACAGCACCCGCAGCAAGCGCTGCAGTCGCGATCCATTTTTTCATATTCGTCTCCCCTATGTGAATAGACCCAAAAGATGACTTGCCTGCTGGATCAGCCTGCCCTGTCCTCATTTGAACTGGTTCCTATCTCATTAGAGATTGGTCACTAGGTCAAGCTCTATGAGCATTGCCGACACGCAAAAAACGCATTCCTGACGAATTTTCATGCGATTTGAGAAAATTTTCATCCGATTGCTTGACCTTTATCCATGCATTGCCCTCAAATCAGGCTCCGCTTTTGAAATAGATTCACAAAGTGTATTCCTTGTGGATGAAACAGAGGTTTCCCATGTCGTCCCATCCTCCGAAATCCAACCATCGTTCCATCCGCACAACCATGGCCCATGCGGGCCGTCATCCCGACGAGCAGTTCGGCTTCGTCAACACGCCGATCTATCGCGGATCAACCGTGCTCTATCCCTCTGTGGATGCGCTGTACAAGCGGGAGCAACGCTACACTTACGGCACCAAAGGCACGCCGACAGCCGATTCACTCAACGAAGCATGGGCCGAAATATCGGGTGCTGCCGGGTCTGTGGCTGTACCATCGGGTCTTGCCGCGGTGGCGCTGGCCCTGATGGCTGTGACCAAAGACGGTGATCATGTCTTGATGACGGACAGTGTCTATCGCCCGACCCGCGTGTTTTGCGAGGATTTCCTGAAGCGTTATGGCGTGGAAACCACCTATTTCGACCCGATGATCGGCGCGGGCATCGAAACGCTGATCAAGCCCAATACCACGGTTGTATTTACAGAATCCCCCGGCTCGCAGAGTTTCGAAGTGCAGGATGTGCCTGCTATTTCCAAGGTCGCGCACAAGCATGGCGTCAGCGTCATCATGGACAATACCTGGGCCACCCCGCTGTTTTTCCCGCCCCATGAAAAAGGCGTCGATATTGCCATCGAGGCCGGCACCAAATATCTCGGGGGCCATTCCGATCTGTTGCTCGGCATGGTGACCGCCAATGAAAGCCACTGGAAGCGGCTGCGCGACACCTATGATGTGATGGCGATTTGCGCGGGACCGGAAGATATGTTTCTGGCCTTGCGCGGCATGCGCTCGATGCTGTTGCGCCTCAAAGAGGCCGAACGTCAGGGGCTTGCAATGGCCCATTGGCTGAAAGCACGTCCCGAAGTCCACACCGTGTTGCATCCGGCTTTCCCCGAATGTCCCGGTCACGAGATCTGGAAAGAGCATTTCTCCGGCTCTTCGGGCCTGTTCTCGATCATTCTCAACCCCGTCTCCGACAAAGCCGTTGCCGCCATGCTCGACGGGCTGGAGCTGTTCGGCATGGGCTATTCGTGGGGCGGTTTCGAAAGCCTGATCGTGCCGTTCGATTGCTCGACCTATCGCACTGCGAGCACGTGGAACCCGGCGGGTCCGACTTTGCGACTGCAAATCGGTTTCGAAGATGTGGTGGATTTGCAAGCCGATCTGGCAGCAGGTTTTACAAGGATGCATGCCACCAAAGGCTGATCAGGGAACCAGCCACACGCCATCGACGTTTCCGTTGTCATCCCAGATGAAACGGGCGCGGCGGTGGCCTTTGAAACCCAGCCACAACCATTCCAGCGTGGTCACTTGCGTGACCACGGCACAAAAATGCTCTTGTCCGGCGGCAATCGACTCCTGATCGTCGGGCATGGCAAAATCATCGGCCTGTTCGATCACCAATCCGGGCGCAGGGGCTGTGCCATAGCATACCTTGCTCATCCGCTGTGACGCCTCCCACGCCTTGGCCGAAATTGCGTCCTGATGATGCAGACGCGCCTGCCCCTCGCAGCGGAGTTGCAGTTTCATGGCCGGGTCATAAAAGGTAAAGGACACGCGCGGGTCATGTCTGATCTGCCCGACCTTGTGCGAGCGCCAATCGGTATGAAAGCGCAGATTGCGTTGATCGGGGTCGAATTCCCGCAACACGATGATGCGCGACAAGGGCCTCCCATCAAGCCCCAGAGAGGCAAACACCGGTGTATGAAACGCCGCCCGCCGGTCCTGTGCGCCCGACTGCAACACCTCGAAAGCCGCAATCAGCACTTGCGACAATTCCGAGAGATCACCCACCGTCCCATCATCACCCATGCCGACATCATCCATCATGAATTGCCGCTGTTATTGACCATCCGGCGCTTTTGGTTTGCGCAAGATCAGCATGATATTGCGAACATAAATTGTGACAGCCAAAATCTGCCCCATAATGATGATCGGCTCGCGCTTCTTGAAACCGTAAACCAGCGTCATTCCGCCGCCGACGATGGAGAACACCCAGAAGGCAAACGGGATCAAGCTTTTTCCGGCACGTTCCGAGGCAAGCCATTGCACGATGAAACGGGCAGTGAACAGCAATTGCGCGACAATGCCGAAAGCCAGCCAGAAATCGAAGCGGACAACGAACACATCATAAAAATAATCGACCAGATCGTGGGAAAAAGCCAGCATCAGACAATCTCCGTAACCACAGGTATCTTTTTACGACGCGAAATCAGCCACGCCACCCCGATCAGATCCTTGATCCCGACCCAGAGCCGGTCAAAAAAGCCGTAATTGGACACACCCGTATAACGCGGACGATCGGTGACATCGACATGGCTGACCAGATAGCCCTCGCGTACCACCAGAGCAGGCATGAAACGGTGCAAAGCATCGAAATAAGGCAAGGCCAGATAGACATCACGCATGATCGCCTTCAAACCACAGCCGGTATCGCGGGTTGAGTCTTTCAACACCCAAGCCCGTACGCGGTTGGCGGTGCGCGATTGCCAGCGTTTGAAAACCGTATCCCTGCGCCCGACCCTTTGGCCCGCAACCATGCCGATTTGCGGATTTGTTTCGATCTGCGTCAGCATTTGCGGAATATAGGCGGGATTGTTCTGGCCGTCGCCATCCAGTGTCACAATCACCTGCCCCTGCGCGATCATCACACCCGAACGCACAGCCGCGCTTTGTCCGCACGAGCTTTGGTGATGCAAGACCCGCAGCATCGGCAATTTGGCTTTCAGTGTTTGCAACCTCGGCAGGGTCTGATCGGTCGAGCCATCATCGATATAGATGATCTCGAAAACACCGACCGAATGGCAGGCCGCAACAATTTCATTGATCAGAGGCTCGACATTCCCCTCCTCGTTGCGCACGGGCACCACGACGGACAGGCGCATCGGATGGTCAGGTGTCGTCATGGTTTGCTCGCCTCCGGCTTGAGTTCGAGCGCTTGATTATCACGCCGGACGAATATGGACACTTCCAACCTTTTACCACCGTTAATATTGAAACCCTTCACCAGTTCGACCGGGGCGAGATCAAGCCCTGCCGCCATACGCGCGGCATCGAACTCTTTCATCTGGTTGGCCGTCACACCGGCAATCCGGCAGCCGGGTTTCTGCAAAAACGCCACCAGTGCCGCAGGCGGCAGGAATTGCAGATCGGTGCGGGTCAGAAACACCAGACTCGGTTCGGAATAGCCCAGCATCGCCAGATGCTTGTCAGCACATTCCGGCCGCGCCATGGCCAGTGCGAGACGGTCCGAAATGCGGATCGACTGCAACACCGGACTACCCGCCATATAGACCCCCGCCGATACCAGCACCATGGCGGCAAAGGCCAGCAATCCGGTTTGTGCGATCAACCCCTTATGCAGCGCGCGCGCCGCCTCGATTATCGGCCACAAAGCCATCAGCAGGATCACCAGTGCCAGCACCGGCAAAGGATCACCGAGCCAGACCGAGCCACCTGCAAGGCCGGCAAGAAGAACAAAAACAGGCAAAACCAGCCCGGCCATTGCCAGTTTGACACCCCGGCCCGCCGATGAAATCATCCCGCGCTCGGCAGCAAGGCAGACGAGAAGTGCCATGGCCGGATAGAGCGGCAGCACATAATGCGGCAGTTTTGTCGGCACCAATTCGAGAATGATCCAGAACGGCACGATCCAGCCCAACAAAAACACCACAATGGCATCGCGTCTGGCTTTCCATATGAATGGCAGTGACAGGCAGAATAACGGTGCCATAGGCCAAGCCGTGCCGAAAAACACCAGCAGATAGGTGCCGGGAGGGCCGCCATGCCGCTCCTGCGCGCCGGCCACTTTCGACATCATGTCGTGGCCGACCGAAGCCGAGAAAAACTCGCCGCCGCTTTTCATCATAATGGCGACAAACCACGGCAGCACCAGCAACAGCGTCAGAACCGGCCCCCAGACCGGCATGATGGTTTTGAACCAGCCAAGATCACGCTGCGACAGCCACACAACCACAAGCGTCAATGCCATCAGAATCGGCAAAATCGGGCCTTTGATCAGCAGGCTGAGGGCCAGACTGAACCAGAAACACAGCACAAAGCCCAAGGAGACGGGATGGTCATCCGCGCTGATCCGGTCATTGTGCCGCCATTGCTGGAAGGCATGAAGCATCACGGCAAAAGCCCAGACGATGGTGGCTGTCAGCATCGCATCGGTTTTGGCCAAGCGCGCTTCGACACCGAGCAGAATGGTCGATCCGGTCAAAATCGCGGCCATGAAAGCGGCCTTGCGGCTCAAAAGAGCCAATCCGGCGACATAAGTGCCGAACAATGTCAGCAAAGCACCGATCAGCGACGGCAGGCGATAGAGCCAGATCCGGCTTTTGGCCTCGCTGATCCCCGCCCATTCGCCCAATTCGACAGTGGCTGTTTGCAGCCAGTAAATCCCGACCGGCTTTTTATGGCGGGCTTCGTCCTGAAAACGGATATCGACATAATCGCCGCTTTCCATCATCTGCTTGCTGGCCTGGGCAAAACGCGGCTCGTCGCGATCCATCGGCTGCAACGTGGCAATACCGGGGGCAAACATCACGATTCCCATCACCATCAACATCAGAACGGCCAGAACATGGCTCTTGTCAGCCCATTCCAGACAATATGAGGTCCAACGCGTGGTGTGTTGAGATGTGCCGTTCATGTGTCACCGCCCGCCAATTCGTGCGCTTTGCCTCACCGAGGTGATCGAACGATGCTTATGATCCAATCATTGGCCCGATGCAATCGGCCAATCCCGATACAGAACTGTGAAAAGGTGGCGACCCCTGAGAGATTCGAACTCCCGACCGACGGAGTAGAAATCCGTTGCTCTATCCAGCTGAGCTAAGGGGCCTAACAAAACCGTAACAGACCCGCCGGACAAGGCAGATCTCATGCAAATCCCGATCAGTGGGTCCACTGCCCGATGCGGGTATATTTGAAATTGTCGGAATAAGACACTGTGCGCCGCTTTGCCTCTTTGGGCTCGTCGACCACAAAGGCCAGTCCATGCGCTCGCGCATAGGCTTCGGCTTCCTCGCGGCTGTCAAACCACAGCTTCAACTGTGTGAGGGTCTCGGACGATGAAGTCCAGCCCATCAAAGGATCAATGGCGCGCTGGGTTTCGGGCACGAATTCGAGCAACCAGCGATGCGTCTTGGCGGTGCCGGACTGCATGGCGGTGCGGGCTGGACGGGAGATGCGTGCTGTCATATCGAATGGCCTTCCCTGCTGTCTCTTGCCCTGCTGTCCCTGATGAGAGGCCTGACACAGGGGAAAAGCCTAGCACAGGAGAAATTCTTATGTCACCCGTCTGATGTTGATAAAAACACCGGCTGCCTTTGAAGACCGCAACAATAAGAATTGAGTATTTGGTCGGGGCAGTAGGATTTGAACCCACGACCCTCTGGTCCCAAACCAGATGCGCTACCAGGCTGCGCTACGCTCCGACTAGCCACATATTCTAATGCTGGATCAGAGGAAAACTGAGAAATTTGTTAAAAAGTTCCTCAGAATTTCCATTGAATAAGTCAGAGCAAACCAGTTTCAAGGAATGCACTTTGATTTAAGCGCCTCGCGTGATGGGCATTTCAACTTCACCGGGCATGATCATGTGTTTGGCCAATTCGAGTTTGGCCAAAGAGTTGCGGTGAACTTCGTCGGGG
>CAIYZJ010000301.1 GCA_903930675.1 uncultured Hyphomicrobiales bacterium | reverse complement strand
CGGCTTGCCGGTGACCGAACCCTCGCTGGGCATGCTGATTGCCAATGGCTTCCAATATATGTTGTCCGGCCGCTACTGGATTTCGATCTATCCGGGGATTGCCCTGATCGTGTTGATTGTCGCGATCAATCTTGTCGGGGATCAGGTGCGCGACCAGCTGAATCCGAGGTTGAAACGATGAGCCCTGTTCTCCTCGAGGTCGAAGGCCTGTCCACCCATTTCATGACCCGCAACGGCGTGTTGAAGGCGGTCAACGATGTCTCCTTCACTTTGCATGAAGGAGAGATTATCGGCCTTGTCGGCGAATCCGGTTCGGGCAAAAGCGTCACCGGTTTTTCCATTCTCGGTCTAGTCGATCCGCCGGGTAAAATTGTTGCAGGTTCCGTGCGCCTGCAGGGCCGCGAATTGATCGGCATGACAGATGCTGAACTGCGTACCGTACGCGGACGCGAAATCTCGATGGTGTTTCAGGATCCCTCCACCACCCTCAACCCCGTGCTGTCGATCGGCACCCAGATGCGCCTTGCCCTCGCAGCGCATGAAACCACATCGCGGCAGGCGGCAGATGCACGCTGCATCGATGTCTTGAACAAAGTCGGTATTCCCGATGCCGCCCGCAGGCTCGATTATTTTCCGCACCAGTTTTCGGGAGGCATGCGCCAGCGTGTCGCCATTGCCATTGCCTTGCTCAACCACCCGAAACTGATCATCTGCGACGAGCCGACCACCGCGCTGGATGTCTCGATCCAGGCACAAATCCTGTTGCAGATGAAAACACTGGCGCAGGATTTCGGCACGGCGATGATCTGGATTTCGCACGATCTCTCGACCGTCTCCTCTGTCGCATCGCAATTGCTGGTGATGTATGCGGGCCGGATCATCGAAAGCGGTCCGGCGCGGGATTTGTTGCGGGTGCCCGACCACCCCTATACCCAGGGGCTGCTGAATTCGCTGCCCGAACATGCCAGACCCGGCCAGCCACTGGTACAAATTCCGGGACAAATGCCCTCGCTGATCAATCTGGGGGCGGAATGTGCGTTTTTATCCCGCTGCACCAAGTCCGGTCCCCTGTGCCAATCCTCCCCCGCGCTCAGGTCTGACGGGTCCAGACGCGTCAGGTGTCACCATCCGGTTGCAGGAGATTGGCAATGATGTCGCAAGCACAACCCGAAGGAACCCAAGACGGTGTTTTGCTGCAAGTCAGCAAGGCATCCAAACAATTCGCGCCGTCTTTGAGTTTTGGCGATCACATTGCCGCATGGTTGGGTCAGGAGGTCGACCAGCGCATTGTCCATGCGGTTGATACTGTCTCGCTTGATCTGCATCGCGGCGAAGTGCTGGGTCTTGTCGGTGAATCGGGCTGCGGTAAATCCACCTTGGGCCGCATGATGGCGGGGATCTATCCGGCCAGTCGGGGCAGCATCGAACTTGACGGCGTGCCGGTGATGGGCACGGGCAAGAAGCCGCTCAAAACCACCACCCGGATCCAGATGGTCTTTCAGGATCCCTTCGCCTCGCTCGATCCGCGCGTGCGCATCGGCGAAACCATCGGCGAAGGGCCATTATACCATGGGCTGGTCGATCAAACCCGTGTCAAAGCCTATGTCGCCCAATGGCTGGAAACAGTCGGCCTTCCGGCGGAAGCGGCAGAGCGGTTCCCGCATCAGTTTTCAGGGGGCCAGCGCCAGCGCGTCGCCATTGCCCGCGCACTCGCGATGCAGCCGGACGTGCTGATTTGCGACGAGCCGGTCGCCTCGCTGGATGTGTCGATTCAAGCTCAGATCATCAATCTGTTTCTGAAATTGAAGCACGAACTGAATCTGACAATGCTGTTCATCAGCCATGATCTCGGCGTCATCCGCCATATCACGGACAACATCGCCGTAATGTATCTTGGCCGTATTGTCGAACGGGGACCGACCTTGCAGGTATATGAAAATCCCCGGCATCCTTATACCCGCGCCTTGCTCGACTCGATCCCCCGCTTGGTGACAGAAGGCGACGAACTGGTCACCTTCAAAGCCATCGAGGGCGAACTCCCCTCACCTCTGGCACCGCCCCCGGGCTGCCATTTCCACTTGCGCTGCCCCTTTGCGCAAGAGGTCTGCAAAAGCAGCGTACCCGATTTGACAAATGCCCCGTCACTGCCGGATCAGGACCGGCATGTTGCTTGTCATTTTCCGATCGGTTGAGATGGCGGGATATGTTGCGAAGAGGATGCGTCAAGTCCGCACGGACACCTGAAGACGTGCGGAACCCGAAAATCCGTTCAGGGTTTGAGAACCGTTGATTTGAAGCCTCTCCAAAGAGCCGTCGTGTCTGCGGCGCCGGGATCGCGCGGCAGGGGCCTCACTGCGGTTTGCACCAAAACCAGTCTATTTGCCGGATCCACAAAAATCGACTGCCCGCGAACACCCAGCAAGGCAAAACTGCCATCGTTGGCAGGAAATATCCATGTTTGATAGCCGTAGCCATACCAGCGTCCCGTTTGATGAGGGCTAAAATGCGCGCGGGTCATGTCGCGCCACCAGGATAAAGGAATGATTTGCCTGTCCTTGAAGCGGCCTTGTTGGGCCATCATGATGCCAAGGCGTGCGTAATCGCGTAAAACGGCATTGAAGCCCATATAGCCGAGTTCATTCCCTGCCGCATCGGTCAACCATGTCGCATCAGCCTCCGCCCCTATCGGGATCCAGATTTTTTCGGCAAAATAATCGGCCAGAGACCGCCCGATTGCCGCACGCAAAACCAGGGCAAGCACATAGGTTTCAGACGATGCGTAGGACCAGCGCTCACCGGGTGGTGCGATACGGTCATTGAACAACCGCGTCGCTTCAACCCCGCCGGCCGTTTGGCGGCCAAAAGTGGCGCGAGCCAAACGGGCCGTGTCGTCCTGCCCGTCATACTCCTCGCGGAATTTGACCCCCGAGGACATGGTCAACAAATGGCGGATGGGACTTGCGCCATAGGCAGTACCCTTCAATTCCCTCGCATACAGCTCTGCTTTATCCTCGATGCTCCTGATCCGCCCTTCGTGAACGGCAATGCCCACCATCATGGCGATCAGGGTCTTGGCCATTGAAAAGGATGTCATGCGCTGGCGGTCATTGCGATGATATTGATAGCGTTCGACAACAATCTGCCCGTCTTTGGCAAGAATGAGACCTGTGACCGGATTTTTGTGAAAATAGCCGTCAAGCCCTTGTTGGGACCCTCCGGGAAATCCCGGGCTCACATAGTTGATTTGCAGTTCCGATTGGCTGCGGGGCAGAATACTGGCTTGTCCGTGGGGGATCCGATGGGCCGACCAGATTTCGTCAAGTCTGGAAAAAGAATCCACCGAATAAGCCGCTTGCCACCAGTTACTCCGGTCTGCCTTTGGATAGCTATTGGCAGATCCGTCTGTTGGAACATGAATGGGGCCAACTTGCCTGAAACCGATTCCCTGACGAAATGTAAAACCCTCCCGCTCTTGCCCATAGGCACTGATCCCTGCGCTACAGATATGCGAGATGAACAAACAGGCAATGGCAGCAAAACAACAGCGCGCTTGGACAGGCTTCATGTGAGATCAGACTTCTCAAAGTGGATTTTGCCAAATCTATCTACAAATCGATCGAGAAGATACAACCCAAAAAATCAGCCATATCCGGGCGCTATGCCCTACGATGGATCCATCGACTGATCGGGCTAAGACACAAAAATTATGAATGTATTTTATCTGCGTATCATCCGGTTTGGCGCGTGATACGGAGCGTAAAATACCGACTTACCCTTATAAACCAGTCAGCAGTAATTGCTTGCTGATCGCTTCGACAAATTTCTGGGCAGACGGTGACAACTTGCGGTTTTTGGCGACCAGCAGGCCCAGTTTCATTTTGTTGATGCCTGCCGAGCGGAACGGTTTCCATAACAAGTCTCCCGCCTTCAATTCCGACAGGAACCCGAACGGAGTAAAAAAGGCGATGCCTTGATTGGCCAGGAGCGCGACTTTCAGCATCTGGATCGAATTGGAGACCAGTTTCGGCGCAAGTGTCGAGCGGAAATGCGCAAAATCGGGATCGATATTGGCAGCCGTCGGGATTGTTCCGGCTTGCGCCAATTTCGGATAGGGGGCGACATCGTCGAAGTCGATCACATCCCTGCCCGCCAGCGGATGGTCGGGCCGCATCACCACACCGATCGGGGCGGGAATTTCGACAATGATTTTGAGTTTGGGCCACCGCTCGCTGACAAATGTCAGGCCCAGATCGACCTTGTGGTCTTCCACCAGAGCAGGCACATCGGCAGGCGAAACCGCGTCGACACTATAGGTCACAGCCGGAAATTCCTGCGAAAATTGTTCGAGAACACGCGGCAGAAAATCGACAAGCAGGGAATCGACAGCCGCGATTGTAATATGGCCGGATCGGGCCTCGCGCAGCCCGTCGATATCGGCCCGCAGCAATTCGAAATCCTGCAAGGTCGCATTGATATGCTGGAGCAGATATTGTCCGGCCAGAGTCAGGCGCATGCCGCTGGCAATGCGCTCAAACAATTCGACATCCAGCTCGTCTTCGATCAGCTTGATCTGGCGGTTGACCGCGCTGGCCGCCACATTCAATTCCTGAGAGGCCTTGCGGACCGATCCAGAGCGCGCCACCACCCTGAAATAGTGCAGGACGGCAGCATGCATCGGCGTCAGTCTCCCTGCCGCGGCCAGTTTACCACGACCGGATGGTCCAGCGTGGTCTTGTATTGTGCATCCGCGCCGCGCGGCGAGTTCCAGCCCGTCACATCGGGCCCGAAAAACTCGGCATTGACGGCAACAAATTCGAGCATATCCGCAGGCAGCCGTTCATCGGAATGGATGGCACCGACCGGACAGACGGTTTCGCACAAGCCGCAATTGATGCATTCATCCGGCTGGATATAGACCGTCCGGCCGCCTTGATAGATGCAATCCACCGGACACGAGGTCAGGCAGGACAGGTCTTTGACGTCGATGCAGGCGGCGGTGATGACATAGGTCATCGTTCAACGACCTTTCCAGACGGGTTTGCGTTTTTCGACAAAGGCGCGCACGCCCTCGTCCGAGTCCTCGGAATTCAAGGCATCGACCAGAGCAGGCAGCCGCAAGGCTTGCGCCTGTTGCGGCGACAAACCGGCGGTTTGCCGCACCACCTGTTTGGTCGCCTTGATCGAGAGCGGCGCACAGGCGAGCACCTCGTCGACCCAGCGTTGCACAGCGGCATCGAGACCGTCCATCGGCACGACCTCGTTGATCAGTCCCATGCCCAACGCCTCTTGTGCTTTCATGCGCCGTCCGGTCAGCAACAGGCCCATGGCCTGCCGGTGCGGGATCTGGCGTTGCAGCAGCACCATGCCGCCATCCAGCGGCAGACGGCCGACGCGGGCTTCGGGCAGGCCGAACGTGGCGTGGTCGGCGGCAATCACCAGATCGCAGCCCAGCATCATTTCAAAACCACCGCCGACCGCATGGCCATTGACGCGGGCGATCACCGGAATATCCAGCGTCTGGCGCATCGCGATCCCGCCAAAGCCGCCTTCACGCGGCATCGCCCAATAGTCGATCCCGCGCGCGCCGCTGCCGCCTTTCATATCGGCGCCCGTGCAAAAGGCGCGCTCGCCAGCCCCTGTCAGAACCACCACGCGCGCCGAAGGGTCAGCCTCGATCTCGCGCCAGATATTTTGCAATTGCTGCTCGGTGGCGTAATCCACCGCATTCATCACCTCGGGACGGTCGATCTTGACCGTGACAACGCCGTCTTGATGGACAACCTTGACCGCCATCACAGGCCTCCGTTTTTCAGAGTCTGCAATTGCTCGGCGCGGACATCTTCGGTGTGCTGGCCCAATTCGGCAGGCGGAATGCGGATCGACACCGGTGCATCGGCCAGATGCAGCGGCGAACCGACGACGCGCACCGTCTCGATCCGGTTTGTGGTTTCCAGTATCATGCCGTTGATGCGGGTCTGCTCGTCGGCTAGAGCCTCGGCCAAGGTGCGCACCGGCGCGCAAAGCAGGTCCTGCTCTTCGAGCTTGCCAAGCCAGTAAGCCGTGGTGTCGGTGGCAAAACGGGCGCGGAAAATCGCGTGCAATTCCGCCTTGTGTTTGACCTGTGCGGGGTGATCGGCAAAGCGCGGATCGGATGACAGATCATCAATACCCAGAGAGGTGCAAATATCACGCAACGGATGCGCCTTGAACGCACCGACCAGTACCAGTGCCGTATCTTGCGTGGCAAACACACCCGACAGCGGCATGGCTCCCCAATTGACCTCGCGGTCGCGCATCATCAGGGACGCCGATTCCTGCGTCTGGGCCGCCAGCATGGAATCATACAAGGACACACTGACCAATTGGCCGCGACCGGTTTGCTGGCGTTGCAGCAAGGCCAGCAAAACGCCCTGCACCAGATGCATTCCGGCGGAATAATCGGCGAAGGTCGTGGAATAGATCGACAGCGGCAAACTGTCATCCGAGCGTCTATGCATCACGCCTGTCATGGCCTGGGCCAACACATCCTGCCCGCCTTTATGGGCATAGGGACCCACCAGCCCGAAGCCGGTGCCGACCGCATAGATCAGTTTGGGATTGCGCTTGGACAGCACATCATAGCCAAAGCCCATCCGCTCCATCACGCCCGCACGGAAATTATTGACGACAACATCCGCCTGATCGAGCAACGACCAGACCACGGCCTTGTCTTCCGCATTCTTCATGTCGAACACGACAGACCGCTTGTTGCGGTTGAGCGAGCAAAACACCGGACCGGTCAGGCCGGCGGGATCATTGGGGAACGAGGTGCGCGACAGATCACCGGTCGGCGGCCGTTCGATCTTGATCACATCGGCCCCGTAATCGGCCAGCATCTGGGTGGCGACCGGACCCATCATGACTTGCGTAAAATCGACAATCCGGATGCCGGACAACGGCAGGTTCGGGGTGCTCATGCCAGGGTCTCCGCTATTTTTGCATTGGCTGACGGAATGTCACCGGGATCACCCCCTTGCGCCCGCACACGGGCACAAATCTCCACCGCGCTGACGTGGCGCAACAGGCCGTCACCCTTGATCGCAAGCGCTGCGGCGACACCGGCCGATTGGCCCATCGACATGCAGGGCGGGATTTCGCGCGACATTTTCTGGGCTGTTTCGGTTGCCGAATAATGGCGGCCTGCCACCAGCAGGCCTTCGATCCCTTTGGGCAGCATCGCGCGGTAGGGCGTGTAATAATCGCGGCCACGCGCCACCGTATCGGCAAAATGCACCCGATCCAGCACGTCGTCCTTTGTCACAACATAATCACCTTCAAGCAGGCGTGTTTGCCGCACGCCGAGTTGGGGAGCGACATCGACCACATAACATTTCTCGAAACCGGGCATGTGCTGGCGGACATAATCCACCAGAGCATAGATTTTCTTGCGGCCTTCGAAATCGGCGCGGGTCAGATCATCGACTTTCAAGGCATCATAGCCCGCCATATGCGGACAATTGCACCAGACAATGCCGGGCAGCGGGGTTTTCAGCCACCAGAAATCCCATGAGCCGCCCATCACGCGTTTGGCCTGGCGATCAATCTCGGCATATTTTTCCGGCTCTTGCTGCGAGAACCGCTCGGTCGCATCGGTATCGACACCACCCAGACGGAACACCGTTGTCACAATGAAAGAGCCATGGGTGAATTGCGCACCGGCGGCGGCTGCGACATCCAGATCACCGCTGGTGTCGATGATCACATCGCCCATAATCGCCTCGCGGCCGGCTTTGGTCTCGCAGATCACGCCCTTGATGCGTCCGTCTTCGACAATGGCTTTCGAGAACCACGAATGCAGACGCACATTGACGCCCGCTTCCTCGATCATCTCGTTGGACATGCGCTTCCAGCCATCGGGATCGAAGGCGGCCGCCATCAAAATCGGTTGCGGCTTGGTCTGAGCGCGGAAATCGAACACGCCCCAACGCGCCCAGCGGTGATAGGCCTCCCAATCGGTGCGGCGGTCCTCGGGCGGGGGAAACACGCAAGCCCCCACTTTGGCCATCCGCTCGATCATTTCCATGCAGATGCCAGTGACGGTCACTTCCGGCCCGTTGCTCATGTCATCGAGAACCAGCACCATGCCGCCGGACGCCAACCCGCCCAGATAGGCATAGCGCTCGATCAAGGTGACGGACATGCCCTCGCGGCGGGCGGCAAGAGCTGCCGAAAATCCAGCCGGACCGCCGCCCACCACCACCACATCGGAGCGGGCCACAATTTTGGCATTGCCCGCCTTTTCGACAACATGTTCAGAAGCAGCCATCTTGTGTTCTTTCAATCTTGGGGTTCGCAGAGGAATAGTCAGGAATTCTGCTGGCTTGTCTGGCGCAGGGCCAGACGTTCGATCAGGCTGATCAGCAGAAAAAAGCTCATCGAGAAGCACGAGCCGACAATGACGGTGGCGTAGAGCAAGGCGGAGTCAAAGGCATATGTGGCCTGAATGATCAGCGCGCCGATGCCGAGAGTCGAACCGATCCACTCCCCGACAATCGCCCCGATCACCGCGGTGGAGGCGGCGATTTTCAACGCCGAGAACAGATAGGGCAGCGAATGCGGCAGGCGCAATTTGAAAAACACCTCGCGCTTGGATGCCGACAAGACCCGCATCAGTTCCATCGCCTGCGGATTGACCGATTCCAGCCCGCGCACCATGTTGACCAGTGTCGGGAAAAAGCAGATCAAAGCGGCAATCGCAATCTTGGGCTCCATACCATTGCCGAGCAGCAAGACCAGAATGGGCGCTTTGGCGACCACCGGAATCGTGTTGATCACCACCACTACCGGAAAGAATGCTTCTTCCAGCGTCTTTTTGTGCACGAACACCGTGGCGATCACGATGGCCGCCAGATTGCCCAGCAAAAAGCCCGCCACCGATTCAATCATGGTCGGTACCAGATTGGTCCAGAGCAGGCCCGACTTGTCCCACAAGGTCACCGCCACCATTTGCGGCGAAGGTGCGATGAAGGGGGGAACCTTCAGCCAATAGACCAAAGCCGCCCACAGCAGCAGCACCGAGGCCACGCCCAGAACCGGCATGATCCGGCGGCGCAAGCGGGCTTTTTGACGGGCTTGGGCAAAGGCCACTTCGTCAGCCGATAAACCGGTCTGTGAAGCGTGTGCAGGAGAATGGTTCATGGTGTCACCTTGCCCAGCATGGCGCGCAATTCGGCCGCGATCTCGACAAAATGCGGCGTATCGCGCAAAGCCAGTGACCGCTCGCGCGGCAAATCAATCGTCACCTGCCGCACCACTCGGCCCGGATTGGGCGAGAGCACCAACACCTGCTCGCCCAGATAGGCCGCCTCGTAAACGGAATGGGTGACAAACAGGATGCTGGTTCCGGTCTCCGCCCAGATGCGGCGCAGCTCCTCGTTCAAGCGGTCTCGCGTCATCTCGTCGAGTGCGCCGAACGGCTCATCCATCAACAACAGACGCGGGCCACCCAACAAAGCACGGGCAATCGCCACGCGCTGGCGCATGCCACCCGACAGTTGATGCGGATAGGATTGCTCCCATCCAGACAGACCGACCAGAGCCAGCAGATCACGCGGAGAGGTAAAGCGGCTCGAGGGTTTCAAGCCGCCACCGACTTCCAAAGGCAAAGCGACATTTTCAAGGGCCGTCCGCCAGGGCAGCAAGGCCGCATCCTGAAAGACAAAACCGAGCGAACGATCCATCCGCGCCTGCGCGGCCGTCTTGCCCAGAACCTCGACCGTCCCGCTGCCCGGCGTAATCAGATCGGCCACAACCCGCAACAAGGTGGATTTTCCGCATCCCGACGGTCCCAGCAGAGTGAGAAACCCACCTGCCGGCACCGTAAACGAGACATCGTCCAGTGCTGTCACAGCCCGTTCTTCGGTCACGAAACGGACTGTCACATTCTGGCACGACACAGCATGTTCATGGCTCACCATGGCTGCACCTTGCGCGGTCAGGCTCATGGATCAACCGAACTTCGGACGGCTGGCGCTTGACGCCTTCAACACATCCAGCGTCATCACTTCATTCAGCTTGGGCACCCGTTTGGTGAACTGGCCCAATTGCGCGTAGAGATCGATCTGGTCCTGCCAGACCTGCGGATCCATCGCGCCCCAACCCTCTTTGGCGGTCAAAGGCGAGAAGGCATATTGCAGCATCACATCCAGCGCCTCGCGCTCGTCCTTGGCGTTGAGGTTGGGGAATTCCTTGACCAGATGCTCGACCGCCTTGTCGCGGTTGTTGGCGGCATAGACCCAGCCTTTGCCGGTCGCGGTCAGGAACTTGGCCAGCACATCGCCCTTTTTCTGGATGGTTTCGGCCGTCGCATAATACGGCAGCGCATAGAGTTTCACGCCGGTATCCCACAAGCGCAGATCGACGCGCTGGTCACCCAGCACCTTCATCGCTGTCGTGTTGGTCAGCCAGCCCGTGACCACATCGACCTGTCCCGTCAACAGCGGCGCCATATCGGCACCGATGGTGACGATGGTCACATCCTTTTCGGGAATATTGTTTTTGGCCAGCAAAGCCCGCAGCAAAATCACGCCGGTCGCCTGAATGCCGACCTTCTTGCCGACCAGATCCTTGGGTGAATTCACCGGATTTTTCTTGAGCGAGAAGAAGCTATAGGGATGCACCTGCGCGCCCGTGGCAAAGCAGACCACCGGAATATCCTGCGACGCTGCCAGCATCAAGGAAGGCGAGGAGGAGACCTGTCCGGTTTCAAACCGGCCCGCAGCCACCACAGCCACACCGTCGATATTGGGACCGCCTGCCTGAAATTTCAGATCGAGACCTTCCGCATCATAAAAGCCCATGGCCTTGGCGCAGACTTCGCCGATCTGGTTGCCCGACAACAGCCAGCCCAGTTGCAGGTTCAGCACTGTTTTGCCCTGCGCAAAACCGTCGATGCTCAGAAAGGGAGAAGCTGCCAGACCTGTGGCAGTCGTTCCCAAAAATTGACGTCTGGTAAAGTGTGGCATGATCTTTCCCCTCAATGAGTCTGCATGATGAGACCAGCAGATCATAAACAGGGTGAACACAAAAGATCAAATTATAGGCTTATCCGCGCAAAAAATTAGTTCGGTTGCGGATCAACAATCACGATCTCCACACCGCCTTCTTCCAGAATGATTTTGGAGCGTGCAAAGGCCTCTCCCCAGACAGGATCGTGATAGGCAGGCTCGGGGGTGGCCACACAGGCAAAGCCGCTTTGCACGATGGCGCGCGCACAATCGATGCAGGGAAAGAAAGTGGTGGCGATGCTGGCTCCCGCCAGTTTTTTGCCCGCTCTGGCTGCCTGAAAAATCGCATTGCGTTCGGCATGTTCCATCCAGACAAACCGCCCGTCGCCCTCATGGCGCCAATCCAGATCGGCAACCCCGTCGGGAAAGGTGTTGCAAGCAGCCAGAATGTCGTCCGAGCCTGCAAAAGCAATCGCCGCCCCCACCTGCCTGATTTGATTGGGACTGTGTGGTGCGGCTTTGGCGGCATGGTGCATTAACAATTCGAGCGACATGGCTTCACCTCAATTGATCAGGGCGTCCGCGGTGCAAGGGAAGCGCGGGCCCCAACAGAGCGTGCCCAACCCTGTTTGAGGGCAATGCGGATCGCCCGATAGGATATCCGCCACACGGCGCATCGTGTAAATCGTGTACAAGCCTCTTGAAGGCCGAACAATTGATCTGCCGCTCAATCTCCCGCCAAGCTCGACACGGTTGCCACCACCAGACAGCAATTCCCGGGCTTGACGCGGCCCGGTTGGCGGCGGCCGTACAGGATGCCGTCGGCGTTGTAATGCACGGTTTCGGGAGGGCGCGACAAATCCCACAGGCAATGGATGCGGCCCGCGGGCTGGCCGGCTGCGACCCTCTCGCCGTTCTTGTGGAAGGGCTCGAACACCCCGTCCATGCTGGCGAACACATAGGCCTTGCTGCCCGGCAATTCCAGAATGGTCGAAGGCTGGGCCGCAACAGCCATTTCTTTCGGCAGAACGCCCAAATGCGCCAGCACATTGCGTACACCACGGCGGCAGACCGCCAGAGCATCCAGCGAGACCGTGCCGCCACCACCCATTTCGGTGCCCACGGTGATCATTCCGGCCCGCACCGCAGCCGCGGTTGCCGTACGCGGATCACCCATATTGGCAATCACCACCGTCATCGGCGCGCCGAAGGCCTGCACCGCCGCAATGTTCTTTTTGGCGAGTTCGGGATCGAGACTGGGCTCGATGATCGCACTGGGAATAATGTCGAGCGAAGAGCCGCCCGAATGCAGATCCAGAAACGCATCCCCGTGCGGAAAAATATAGTCATGCACAAAGGCGGTGATTTGATGGGTGATCGTGCCGAGCGGATCACCGGGAAAAGTCCGGTTGAAGTTCAGGCCGTCGACCGGCGACACACGCTGTCCGGCCATGGCTGCGTGGACATTGTTGGACGGCATCAGGATCAACCGCCCCTGCACCATCGCAGGGTCAATCTCGCGCATCAGTTCCGATATGACGATCGGCCCCTCATATTCATCGCCATGATTGCCGCCTTCGAGAATCACGGTCGGGCCGCGGCCATTGGCGATGATCCCGATCGGCACCTGCGTCACACCCCATGCATCCTCGTGCGGCGAATGGGGAATGCGGATATAGCCGGTCTGGCGGCCCTGCTTGTCGGGATCGACAGTCATAAATCCTGTCGACGGACGCACCTTGATTGTTTGGCTCATGGCTACACTCCGCAAATACCTGCCGGAAAAGACGCAAATCGGTGATGATGAAACGGGCCGGATGCAAACCGTTTGGCCCGCATCCGGCCCGATCGGTTTTTACAGGGTTGGCAGCGGATCCATCGGCATGTCCAGATATTTCTGGTGCAGCCGGTCCAGTTCGCCGTTCATCGTGTTGAAGAAAATAAAACCATCGAGCCAGCGCACGAGATTGTGCTGGTCCATCTGCACACCCATATGGGCGGGCGAACGGCGGATCACGAATTTACGGTCAAATTCCTTGTTGGGATTCTGTCTGGCAAGTGATTGCGCGACAATCGAATTGGTCGCGATCAGATCGGCCTGACCCGAGATATAGGCGGCAGCCGCTGTTGCATCATCCTCGGTGCGCATGATGTTGGCTTTGGGATTGGCCGTGGAAATGGCCAGTTCCTGTGTCGAGCCTTTTGCCGCGGCAATTTTCAAGGTGCCGATGGCCGAGGCCGCATCAACCTTGGCGGATTTGGCGCCATAGACAGCAAGGAAGGTGTTGGCATAAGGCGCGGTGAACTGGATTTGCTTGGCGCGTTCCGGTGTCAGACCCATCACCGAAATCACGATGTCGACTTTATCGGTCAGCAAAAACGGGATGCGGTTGGCACCGGTGATCTGCTGCATTTCGAGTTTCACGCCAAGGCCCTTGGCGACCATTTCGGCCAATTCGATATCGAAGCCGACGGGATTGCGGTTGGCATCTTGCGAGCCGAAGGGCGGGGCATCAAGCGGCACGCCGATCCGCACAACGCCTTTGGATATAATGTCTTGCAGCTTGTCGGCTTTGGCTTGCGGCGCTCCGAAAACCATTGCGCCGAGCGCAAGAAGACCCAGAACAACTTTCTTCATCATGTCTCTCCCTTTAATGCGGGGTTTGTTCCCCATTCAGCAGTCACACAGGCATCAATCACACTTGCATCAGTCACATTTGCATCAGCCATATTTGCAGCAATCCATCCAACAGCTAGTTCAGGACGGCATCAAGAAAACTTTTCAACTCGGCCGTTTGCGGATGGGACAAGGTTTCGGCCACAGGTCCTTGCTCCCACACCTTGCCCTCATGCATGAACACGATGCGGGTGGCGAAATGACGGGCAAAGCCCATTTCGTGGGTGACCAGAATCATGGTCATGCCTTCGCGCGCGACCCCTTCGAGCACGCGCAACACCTCGCCTGTCAATTCCGGATCAAGCGCCGAGGTCACCTCGTCAAACAGCATCAATTGGGGGTTCATCGCCAGCGAGCGTGCAATGGCCACGCGTTGCTGCTGCCCGCCCGACAGCTGTTGCGGCATGGCATCGATTTTATCTGCCAGACCGACACGCGCCAGCACATCGGCGGCGATCTTGCGGGCTTGATCGGGGCTTTGCTTGAGCACGAGACGGGGGGCAAGCGTGATATTGTCGCTGACGCTCAGATGCGGGAACAGATTGAAACTTTGAAACACGATCCCGACATTCTGGCGCAGTTTGCGCAGATCGGTATCGGGATCATTGACCTTGACCCCATCGATCATAATTGTGCCTGACTGGATCGGCTCCAGACCGTTGAGACAGCGCAACAGCGTCGATTTGCCCGAGCCGGACCGCCCGATAATGGCAATCACTTCCCCTGTTTCGATGGTCAGGCTGACATCGTTGAGCACGCGCAACGGACCATAATTCTTGCTGACATTGATCAATTCAACGCGCGACATTGAAACGCTCCTCCAGCCGCCGGCTCCATTGGGTCAACGGAAAACAGATCAGAAAATAGATGCAGGCCACCGTGATATAGACGGCAAAGGGTTTGTAGGTCGAAGCCGAGGTGAGCTGGCCCTCGCGGGTCAATTCGACAAAGCCGATGGTCGCGGCCAGCGAGGTGTTTTTGATCAGCTGCACCAGAAAGCCGATGGTCGGCGGCGTGGCAATCCGTACGGCTTGCGGAATGATGATGTGACGCATCTGCTGCACATAGGTCAGGCCCAGCGAGGCACCTGCCTCCCATTGGGTGGGTGCCACGGCGATCAGGGCCCCGCGCCAGATTTCTCCGAGAAAGGCCCCGCCATAGATGGAATAGGCCAAAGCCGCCGCAGTCCAGGCATTGACCGGCAGTCCCGCGATCGACAGACCGAAATAGAACAGGAACAGCCAGACCAGCAAAGGCGTGCCCTGCACAATCTGGATATAGAGGGAAGCCAGAAACCGCAAAGGGGCCAGCGGCGAAATTCTCAATACTGCCAATGTCAAGCCGACAATGGCTCCGCCTGCAAAGGCCAGTGCCGTGAGCGCCAGCGTCCAGCGCGCGGCAAACACCAGATAGACAATATCGCCTGTTCCGAATTCCCTGATCATCGTGCAAACACCTGACGATAGATCACGGCAAAGACACCGCGCATCATAAAGGCAAGAGCGAGATAGATGCAGCCGATCACGGTGTAAACCTCGAAATCCCTGAAGGTGCGCGACTGGATGATCGAGCCGACGTGAAACAGATCCTGCACCGAAATCTGCGATACGACACTTGTCGCCAGCATCAACAGGATGAATTGGCTCGACAGGGCAGGATACATCGCCTTCAAGGCCGGAAACACGATGATATAGCGGAATATCTGCCACGGGGTCAGCCCCAGCGACTGCCCTGCCTCGATCTGGGATTTGGGAATGGCTTCAAGTCCGGCGCGGATGATCTCGGTCGAATAGGCCCCCAGATTGATCACCAGAGCAATCAGAGCCGCATCGAACCCTTCCAACCGCAGACCGAGCGACGGCAAGCCGAAATACAGCAGAAAGATCTGAACCAGCAAAGGCGTATTGCGGATGGTCTCGATATAGACGGTCACAGCCTGTTTGAAACGGGCACCGCCATAGGTTCTCGCACAGGCACAGGCCAGACCCAGAAAAAAGCCCAAGACCATCGTGCACACTGACAAAGCCAGTGTAACGGCCAAGCCTTCGAGTAAAAATTCCCAGGCCGCAAATACATCGCGGAACTGCAGACCGTATTTCATGCCTTGAGTGTCCGTCCCCAACTGATGATCAGGCTCTGTCGGCCATCTCTTCAACCAGACAAACAAATGGCAGTCAAAAGGTCAATCTTTAAAATAAGATAGATTGTGCTTCATACAGGAACTTCACCTGTTATAGGGCCGAATTGACACGCAACACGCAGCGTTCATACTGGATTGGGTCCACAAAAGGGATGCAAGATCATGGATCAGACAATCACCGGCGGCTGCTTGTGCGGAAAGCTCGCCTATCAAGTGCCCGGCCCCGTCACGACCATCGATTATTGCCATTGCTCGCGCTGCCGCAAAGCCAGCGGCAGTGCCTTTGCGGCTGTCACCTCGGTATCCAAATCACAATTCAAAATCACCTCGGGCGAGCAATATCTCAAATCCTACAAGACCGATGACGATTTCGAACGGGTGTTTTGTTCCGAATGCGGCTCGCAGCTTTACAGCATCAGACCGGCGCTGGTCGATACCATCCGCTTGCGCTTGGGCTCGATCGACACAGCGATTGAAGGCAAAGTCTCAGCCCACATCTTCGCCACCTCCAAAGCTCAATGGCACGACATCTGCGATGAAGCGCCGCAATATGAACAAAGACGGATGGTGGTGGCATAAGCGGGCATTTTTAGAGGCTGTCCTGACTTTACCCTTTATGAAGCCACCCGTCTGGGGACACGCGCCTGTTGGGGGGCTTTGGCCATGTCGGCTTTCAGGTCCATCAGTTCGGCTTTGAAAATGCGCGCATCCATCAGTTTGAGATTTGCGGACACTTTCGGCTTGAAGGCCATGCGCGCCAGCACGTCCGTTTCCAGATCAATGCCGGGAGCGACTTCGACCACTTCGAACCCGTGCTCGTTGACTTCGAACACCGCACGCTCGGTGATAAACAAGGCTTTGCGCCCTTGCGAGGCGGCGAAGGGAGCGTTGTAGCAAATCTGCTGGATGGACGAGACGAATTTGGAGTGGCGTCCTTCGGTCACAATCTGCAAACGGCCATCACCCGATTGGATCGCCAGACCGCCGGACGTGAACGTGCCGCTGAAAACCACTTTGCGGGCGTTCTGGCTGATATTTACGAAACCGCCGATGCCGACGATCTTGTCGCCGAACCGGCTGACATTGACATTGCCTTCGGGGTCGACCTCGGCAAAGGACAGAAAGGCGATATCCAGCCCGCCGCCGTCATAGAAATCGAACTGATAGGGCTGGTCGACCACCGCATCGTAATTGAGCGCGGCACCGGAATCGACGCCGGTGGCGGGAGCACCGCCGATAAAGCCCTGCTCATTGGTCAGTGTCACCTGATCGAGAATATGTTCTTCGGCGGCCACGGTTGAAATGCCGGTTGAAATCCCCGCACCCAGATTGCAGATCGCCCCCGGCACCAGTTCCATCGCGGCGCGGCGCGCGACGATTTTGCGGTCGCCGAACGGCAGGCTCTGCATTGCTCCCATCGGCACGCGCATTTCGCCCGAGAAGCTCGGATTGTAATCGGTGGCATAGGTCTGCTTCTGGTCGGGATCGACCACGACATAATCGACCATAATGCCCGGCACCTTGACCTGACGGGCATTCAGCGTGCCGCGTTTGGCAAGGCGTTTGACCTGCACCACCACCGCCGCACCCTGCCGCCGGCCCGCTTGCGCGCTCGACAGCATTTCACCCGGAATTGCTTCATGCTCCATTGTCACATTGCCGGCTTCGTCGGCGGTTGTGCCGCGGATCAGCACGATATCGAGCGGCAGGGGCTTGAAGCGCAACCACTCTTCGCCGCCGATGGTGACCAGTTCGACCAGATCCTCGGTCGCCGTCGGACTCTGGCGCGCGCCGAGCTGTCTGGGGTCGACAAAAGTGTGCAGGCCCGTCTTGGTGATCACCCCCGGACGGCCCGCCGCCATTTCCCGCGTCAGTTGCGAGATAACGCCTTGCGGCAACGTATAGGATTCGATCAGGCCATCGCGGGCCAGTTCGACCAGCGGCGGCGAATCAACCAGAGCGCCCGTAATGCTGCGCTTGAGCATTCCGGGGTGGCGGAAACGCGCCGCCCCCTTCAATTTGCGGTCACCGATGCCAACCGCATGGATCAGACACAGCTTGTCGGGCGCGCCGGTTTCCAGAAAACGGGTTTCAATCGCCTCCAGAATGGCCTCGGGTACCCCGTGGCCGCCTCCCGAGCCGCTGACCAGAATATTGTCACCGGGTTGAACCAGTTCTGCGGCCTGTTTCGCTGTAATGATTTTCATTGTCTGTTCCGCCCAACAAAGCCAGAGTGACTTTTACCATGATTGACAGATGGATCGCTTATTTGTAACCGTTTACACAAATCTGGGAAATTTGGCAAGATTGGTGAAACACACCCGCTCTGGCCTATCCCTGTCGCGCTGTTTCGCCCGATGCCGTATCGAAGATGGAGAGGATGGATCATCATGACAATTGCCTTGGTGACCGGAGCTGCAGGCGGCATTGGCCGCTCGATTGCACAACATTTGTTTGATGCCGGATTTCACGTTGCCCTTGCCGATCTGCTGCCCGTGCCCCCCCTCGACGGCGATGCGGACCGCTGGATGGCGTTGCATCTGGATCTCGCAGATCTGTCCAGCCATGCCGCTGTACTCGACCGCATCGAATCGGTCTGGGGGCCGGTTGACTGTCTGGTCAACAATGCCGGTGTCACCTCGCTGGTGCGCGGCGATATGCTGGAATTGACCGTCGAGAGCTTCGACCGCTCGATCGGCATCAATTTGCGCGGCACGTTTTTTCTGACCCAAGCCGTCGGCAAACGCATGGCGGCCGCACACAAGCATCTTCACGAGGCTTCCACCCGTTGGCGCAGCGTGATCACGATCAGCTCGTCCAATGCCGAAATTGTCGGCGACAACAGGGCCGATTATTGCATCTCCAAAGCCGGTCTGGCGATGATGAACAAGCTGTTTGCCTCGCGGCTGGGGGAATATGGCATCGGCGTTTATGAAATCCGTCCGGGCATCATCCATACCGATATGACCCGCCCCGCCACCGAGAAATATGACAGGCTGGTGGCCCAGGGCGGCGTGCCGATGGGACGCTGGGGCGAGCCGGAAGACGTGGCTTCGGCCGTTTTGTCGCTGGCGCAAGGCCATATGAATTACGCCACCGGCATTGCCATCGATATTGCCGGCGGACTGCAATTATATCGCATTTGACGGGATAAACGCGCTGTCATGGCCGGCAAAAAAGCAAGCGAACCCCGAACAGAAACCGGGCACGGGACCGACCAGAGCGCACTGGTCGGCCTGCGTCAGGTTGCCATTGCCGCCGGGGTCTCCACCGCCACGGTCTCGCGCGCCATCAACACGCCGCATCTGGTCTCACCCAAATTGCGCGAGAGGATCAACGAGGCCATCGACCGGCTCGGCTGGGTGCCGGATGGTACGGCGCGCGCTTTGGCCACCAAACGCTCGTCGACCATCGGCGCGGTGTTTCCGACCCTGACCCACGGCGATTTCGCCCGCGCCACCACCGCAATCCAGCAGGAGTTGCAGGCCTGCGGCTATACTTTGCTGCTGGCCTGTTCCGATTACGATGTGGAACAGGAATTCCGGCAGATCAAAAAATTCATCGAGCGCGGGGTCGACGGGCTGATCCTGGTGGGCGAGAACCACCATCCCGATCTGGCCAGATTGCTGGCGCGGCGCAATGTGCCGACCATCAACACCTTCGTCTATTCGCCCGACACCCATGGCACCTGTATCGGGCCGGACAACCGCAAGCTGTTCTTCGATATGACAAAATATCTGATCGATATGGGGCACAGGGTGTTTGCGGTGGTGGCACAATCGGTCGAAAACAACGACCGTGCAGAGGCACGCCTGCAGGGGATTCAGGATGCGCTGGCGCAAGACGGGATCGCCGTCAGGCCGCAGCATTTTGCCATCGGGCAATGGAGCATTTCCGAAGGCAGGCATCTGTTCCGCCGTGTCATGACCAGCGAGCCAAGACCGACCGCTGTGATCTGCGGCAATCCGTCACTGGCTGTCGGCGCCTATCTCGAAAGCCTCGCCATGGGCCTGAAAGTGCCCGACGATGTCTCGATTGTCGGCTATGACGATATCGAGGTGATGAGTCACTTGCCGGTTTCGCTGACCACCGTACGCGTGCAGAGCGAGCAGGTCGGACGCAATGCGGCCCGATATCTGGTTGCCCGTCTCGAAGGCGAGGATATCGAGATCCCGTTCCAGTGCGACACCGAGATCGTACTCCGCGAATCCTCGGGCCCCCCGCCGGGCAACCCTGCAACAAACTGAAATAAAAACATGCCTGTGATGGGACTTGAAAAAATATTTTACATGGGCAAAATGTAACCGTATACATTTGCAGATGGCTTGCCTGTCAATATCTTGGCCGGATCATAGCCATCACAAACGAAGGAACGATTCTGGTCATGACCCCACAGCCGAAAACGGAGTCATCCCCGCATTCTGTGTCTGGCGGGTCAGACCGGCATGAAGAAGTGCGCAAGGTGCCGAAGTCGATGCTGGTGCGCCGTATCAAACGGATTGGCTGGAACCTGTTGCCGCCACTGACCTTTGTGGTGATTGTGCTGTTCTGGTCATGGTCGGTAAAGGCCTTCAAAATTCCGGCCTATCTGCTGCCCGGTCCAAGCGCTGTCTTTGCCCGCCTGTTTACCGATTACCAATTGTTATGGAACAACGCGCTTGTCACCATGACCGAGATCGTGCTGGGCTTCGGCCTGACTTTGTTGACGGCCATTCCGGTCGGTCTCGTGATTGCGCTGTCGCCTTTGGCCAAGCAGATCCTTTATCCGCCTATCGTGCTGCTGCAATTGGTGCCCAAGATCGCGGTGGCCCCGCTGTTTCTGGTGTGGCTCGGTTTCGGCATGGAATCCAAGGTGCTGCTGACCGTATTGATGACCTTTTTCCCGCTGCTGATCGCCAGCATCAGCGGCTTCCAGATACTTGATACACGCCTGCTCTATCTGACAAAATCCATGGGTGCATCGGCTTGGCACACCTTCCGGTTCCTGCGCGTTCCGGCCGCCTTGCCGGTGATCTTTTCGGGCATCAAAACCTCGGCCACCATTGCGGCAACCGCCGCGATTGTCGCAGAATTCGTCGGGGCCAATCAGGGCCTCGGCTATGTCCTGCTCAAGGGTACCAGCACGATGGATATCGAACTGACCTTTGCGGTGCTGGTGGTGCTGACCATCATCGGCATCGTGCTCAATTACGTGGTTGAAATCAGCGAATGGGTCATGACCCCGTGGCAGAGATCGGCCAACAATTCATAACCAGTCAAACCAACCAATAAGTCAAACGGGAGCGACATCACATGAAACAGACAATGAAAAGACTTCTGGGCGCGGGCCTGCTGGCCTCGACCATGGCACTGGCCAGCTCGGCCATGGCGCAGACAGCCGTGACCTTCCAGCTGAACTGGACCGCAGGCGGCGCCAATGCCGGTTTTGCGGCCGCCGTCGGTGAAGGCTATTACAAGGCCCTCGGGCTTGATGTGACGCTGGTGCAGGGCAACGGCTCGGGCAATACCGCGCAATTGGTCGCCAATGGCCGCGCACAGCTTGCTTATGCCGATGCCGTCGCCGTCAGCCAGCTGATCGCCAAAGGCGCGCCGATGAAGGTTGTTTCGACCATCTATCAATCCAACCCCAATGAAGTCACCGCGCTGAAGAAGTCCAACATCAAGACCCTGAAGGATCTGGTGGGCAAAAAGGTCGGCGTGCCTGCCGGTTCCTCGCAGACCACCATGCTGCCGCTGCTGTGGAAGGCCAACAACCTCAAAGAAGCCGACATGACACTGATCAACATGCCGGTCTCCTCGATGGTGCCGTCTTTGCTGCAGGGTCAGGTCGATGCCATTCTGGGTTCGATGGATGCCTATCAGATCCAGCTGGAAGCACAGGGCGCAGAGCTGGATAACTTCCGCTTTGCCGATTACGGCGTGCCGACAGTCAGCACCTCGATCTTCGCCTCCAACAGCTTTCTGGCCGAAAATCCCGATGTCGTGAAAAAGTTCATCGCTGCCAGCCTGAAGGGCTGGAGCTTTGCGCTCGACAATCCCGAAAAGACCGTCAAGCACATCAAGGGCGTGTTCCCCGACGTGAACGAAAAGCTGGCTGCGTCCGAATTGGCCGCGATCACCCCGCTGTTCTGCTCGGGTGATGCGAAATTCATCGGCAAGGCCGAGGAAGCCCACTGGACCCGCACCCAGAACCTGCTGTCGGAAGTCGGACTGTTGCCTGCCAATCAGGATCCGAAATCCTATTACAGCAATGATTTCCTGCCCGCTGCCGACCAGATGCGCGCCTGCAAGAAATAAGACCGATCACGGGGTTCGCGGCAACGTTGCGAACCCCGACCAAAACTGCCCTGTTGCCAACCAGCGGAATCCCCATCATGAGCGCACCAGCTTCCACCGCCATTCGCACCGGCTACCGTTACGACGATCTGTTTGTCGGTATGGCGTTTCGCAGCCCGGGCCGCACCATTACCGATGCGGATTTGATGGCCTTTGCGGGGCTGACGGGCGATTACTCGGAGCTGCACACCAGTGATGTCTATGCCAAAAGCAGCCAGTTCGGCCGCAAGGTGGCCCATGGCATGTTGGGCCTGTCCTACGCCCATGGCCTGATGTGGCCGCGCACCGGCGAGTTGCGCGAAACAGCCGTGGCGTTTCTGGGCATTCAGGACTGGAAATTCGTCGGACCCATTTTTGTCGGCGATACGATTTTTGTGAGCTACACTCTGGCCGAATTGCGCGACAGCAAATCCCGCCCCACCCAGGCCATTGCCAGCTTTGCGGTCGAACTGCTGAACCAGGACGGCATGGTGCTGCAAAAGGGCACAAAGGTTCTGCTGGTATCGAAAGTGCCGCTTGATGCGGTCGAGGCCTCGCTGTGAGCCTGTCTCGCCCCTCCCCCGCCCAACGGAAAGCGTGAGCGCATGAGCCCTGTTTCAGCCACAGCAGCCAAATCCGGCGTGCCGATTGCTATCAACAATCTGTCAAAAGTGTTTGGCGAGGATGGCGACACGCCGTTTCGGGCGCTGAAAAAGATCAATGTCGATATTACCGCCGGAGAATTTATCTCGGTGGTCGGGGCGTCGGGTTGCGGCAAAAGCACGCTGATGCTGATGGTGGCAGGCCTGTTGAAAGGCTCGACCGGACAGATCAGCGTCAATGGCAAACCGGTGACCGAGCCGATCACCGATGTCGGCATTGCCTTTCAGGATCATTTGCTGCTCGAATTCCGCACCGCCTTCGACAACGTGATGCTGCATGCCGATATTCGCGGGCTGGACCGCAAGACACTCGAAACCCGAGCCAGAGACCTGTTCAAGCAGTTGCGGCTCGAACATGCGATGGACAAATATCCGCGTCAGCTGTCAGGCGGCATGCGCCAGCGCGTTTCGCTGATCCGTACGCTGGTGCATGAACCCTCCGTCTTGCTGATGGACGAGCCGTTCGGCGCGCTCGATGCCCTGACCCGCCTGCAAGTCCGCATGGATCTGGAGGCGCTCTGGCTCAGACGCCGTCCGACCGTGCTGTTCATCACCCACAGCGTCGAGGAAGCCGTAGGCCTGTCCGACCGTATTCTGGTGATGAGCCCGAGCCCGGGCGAAGTGGTCGAAGATATCCGTGTCGATTTGCCGCGCCCGCGCCCGATCGTGCTTGGCGATGCACCCGAATTTGCCAGCTATGTCGACAAGATCCACCGCCTGTTCGAGCGCATGGGCGTTCTGCACGGCATTGCCTTGCCGCAAGGCGACATTCATCCTTCCGGCGGGCATGACTGATGGACGAAAAAGCACAAACAAACTCCCGCGCCCAAGCCCTGATCGATAGAGCCACCGGCAGCGTCGATCTGCATATTGAAGGGATGGTGGCGGAAATCGCGCTGTCGAACGGGGCGATGAATCTGGTCACGCGTCCGATGCTGCGGCAGCTGAACAGAGCGATCAGCGAGCTGGCAGGCCGCGAGGATATCCGTTGCGTTATCCTGCATGGCGGCACAGCCAAAGCCTTTTGCGCGGGAAGCGACATCAAGGAATTCGACGATCTGCGCCAAGATGCCAGCGAATATAAAATCCTGTTCGAGGATATGGTTATCCGCAATCTGGCGCGCCTGCCGATGCCGACCATAGCCGCGCTCAACGGCCATGCGCTGGGCGGCGGGTTTGAAATCGCACTGGCTTGCGATCTGCGGATCTTGCAACGCAATGCCAAAGTCGGATTGCCTGAATCCCATCTCGGCGGGCTGGCGGGCAATGGCGCGGTGCGGATCACCCGTCTGATCGGCCCGTCACGCGCCAAGGAATTGCTCTATACCGGCATGACGCTGGAAGGCGAACAGGCACTGGACTGGGGCTTGGTCAACCGTCTCACCGACGAGGGGCAGGCTTTGGCCGGCGCACGCGAACTGGCGGCCACCATTATCCAGCGCGGGCCGATTTCCAACAGACTCGCCAAAACGCTGGTGGATGCCGCGCAGGACATGGCGATTGATGCCGCTCTGTCACTGTCGACCACCATCCAGCAACAGATTTTCGATTCCGATGATTTGCATCGCGGTGTCGAAGCCTTTTTCGCCAAACGTCCGGCCGATTTCAAGGGACGCTGATGCCTGAGGCACATGCCCTCCCCACATCCGGCGGGCCTTGGTGATGGGGCAGAACAAAGCCAAGAGTCTGACCGGCATTGCTTTGGTGGTGATGGCCAGTTTCATTTTTGCCGCCTCCGATGTCGCCACCAAAATCATCATCACGCAGGTTCCCGCGTTCGAAATCATCTGGTTCCGCTACCTCGCCTATTCGGTGATCTCGCTGCCTTTGTTGATGCGGCCGCCCGCTGTCTCTCTGCTGTCCTCGCGCAACAAGCCTTTGCAAATCCTTCGCGGTTTGGGCGCGTTCGGCTCGGGTGCGTTTTTTGTCGCCAGCCTCAAATTCATTCCCATCACCGATGCCACAGCCATTTCGTTTACCGCCCCGCTGTTTGTCGCGGTGCTGTCGGCGGTGTTTCTGGCCGAAGCCATCTCGCCGTCCTATTGGGTAGCGACCCTATGCGGCTTTGCCGGTGCCTTGCTGATTGTCAAACCCGGCAGTGCCGATTTCAACATCGGTTCGACTTTGCCTCTGGTCGGCTCACTGTGCTGGGCTACGGCCCTTGTGCTGTTGCGGCAGATGAGCGGCACCGAGCCGGTACGGCTGACCGCTGCCTATTCTGCCCTGATCGGCCTGACCTCGGCCAGTCTGATCGTGCCCTTTGTCTGGATTGATCCCGATCCTGCGGTCTGGCCCTACTTGGCCGGGATCGGTCTGGCGACGACCACCGCCCATATGATGACGGTGCTGGCCTATGGCTATGCCCCCTCCGCATTGCTGGCCCCGTTCTCCTATACCCAACTGATCGGCGCCACCTGTATGGGTTATGCGGTATTCCATGACATTCCGACCCTGCCCACCGTCCTCGGTATTCTGCTAATTACCGCAAGCGGGCTTTATCTTGCGCTGCGCAACCGACAAACACACTAAAACCGGACAAGGGAGAATTTTCCATGCAACCGATTGTGAATGGCGCGACACGCCTGCTCTTTATCGTCGGCGACCCGATCGCGCAGGTCCGCTCGCCGCTGGTCTACAATCCTAAAATCGAAGCCCATGGCAAGAACTGTATTCTGGTGCCGCTCCTGGTGCCGCAGCAGGACTTCGAACAGACCATCCCCGCAATCATGCGGCTGGGCAATCTCGAGGGACTGATCATCACCTTCCCCTTCAAGGAACGGATCATGCCCTTTATCCGGCATATCAGCGCGGATGCGACGCTGATCGGCGCGGTCAATGCGGTCAAGCTCAACGCGCATGGCGAATGGTGCGGCGATATTTTTGACGGCATCGGCATGATCCGCGCGGTTCAGGCACTCGGCCAGACCGTCAATGGACGAAAAGCCTTGCTCTATGGCGCGGGCGGGGCGGGCAAGGCGATTGCCGCCGCCTTGCTGTCGAACGGTGCCGACACCCTCACCATCATCGACCATGACCACGCCAAGGCGGCAGCCATTGCGGCTGTGTTGAAGCAGCACTATCCGAAGGCGTCCATTGGCTGCGATAACCGCAACGTGCAAGACCATGATCTGCTGATCAACGCCACGCCGGTCGGTATGGGCCCCAATGACAGCCATGTCGAATGGACCGGCACCCTGCATGCCGGCATCACGGTTGTCGATATCGTGCCCTATCCGATCGAAACACCGTTGCTGGCACTGGCCAAACAGCTCGGTTGCCCCAACACCAACGGGCAGGCGATGATCCAGGGGCAATCGGATGCGGTGCTCGACTATTTCAACATCGGTTAAGGGACGTTCGTCATGAACCTGAAATTCGGCCAACCCGACAATTCCGTGATCCAGCTGGCCTATGTGGTCGCCGATATCGAAGCCTCCATCCACCACTATCACCAGCGCATGGCGGTCGGCCCGTGGCAGTTGCGCGGGCCCTTCACCACCACTTCCGCGCTCTATCACGGCAAGCCCGTGGCCCTCTCGCTGAGTATCGCCCATGCCTTTGCCGGCCACACGATGATCGAACTGATCCAGCAGCATGACGAGCTGCCTTCGGTCTATACCGATACGATCAAAACCACCGGCTACGGCTTCCACCACTGGGGCGTCTCCTGCACCGATTTCGATGCCAAAATCTTGTCGCTGCACCATGAGGGCAAAGCCCCGGTGTTCGAGGACAAAACCGCGATCGGAACGCGGGTCGCCTATGTCGATTTCAGGGACAGCATGGGTGGCTTTGTCGAATACATCGAAATGAACGAAGGTGCCGAAGCCCGCTATACCACCATGTATGCAAGGGCGCTGACATGGGATAAATCGGAACTGATTATGCGGGTGTGATCGAATTTTTGGGTCCACATGAACGCAGAATCTCTGTCCGCGGATCAGAGTCCCAAAATAAAAATCGACGTCAACAGATATAGCCGCCATGGGGCGATTTTGGTTTCAGAACCATATCGACTTAACAAAACATATTGTGGAAAGATTTGTAACCCGACGTCGCGTGCAGACACCCATCTCCGGATAAGGGTTCCATTACGCCCTTTCTACAATGGTGAACGGCAAAATCTGTGCGCTGCGGTCGCCTTGATTCCAGATGGCTTCGAGGCCTTTGACGATGGCTTGACCGAATTTCGGATAGGGGACCGAGACAGAATTCAACCATGGGGCGATCCAGTCATTTAAGGGATTATCGTCAAACCCCATCAGGACGATGTCGCGGGGAACCCGAAACCCGAGCTCGCTCAAGCTGCGATGCGCACCATAGGCTATTAGATCGGAGGAACAGAACAGGGCCTCTGGCAAATCACCCTGTTGAAGCATCTGTTTGATCCCGTCATAGCCGATCTGGAGATGGTTCAAGCCCTGTCCGGCAAAAATGTGACGGGCTTGCAAACCCTGACCAAGATCTGAAAGTGTCTTCGAATAACCATCGACACGATCGGATGTCGCCGGAGAATGCAATGCACCATGGATCAGGCCGCAATGGTGCAGGCCACGCGTCTTGAAATAAGTCGCCACCGCTGCGCCCGCGGATTTATTGTCAATGCCGACAAAGTCATCGGGGGTGCTGTTGGGCCCTTGCGGGCGGCGGTTGACATAGAGCAGGGTCTCCCCGTGGTCTTGAAAATGAACGAGCTGCGGACTGTCGATCGTGCCCAAAAGCACATAACCGCGCACCAGATGGGCGCGCATGTCCAGCAAGCTTGTATCCTGCAAGTCGGGTTGGTCATGCGTGTCACACAATACCATGGTGTAACCGGCCATGCGCAAAGCGGTTTCGGCAGAGGCCGCAATCGCGGCCATGGTCGGATTGGCCAGATTGACCGCATGGATCGAGACAACACGGCTTTCACCGCGCCGCAAGGATTGCCCGTGGGTGACAGGCCGGTAACCCAACTCATCGACGGCCGCTTTGACACGCTGCTGGGTTGCAAACGAGGATTTGTTGACAATCCCGTTCATGATGCGGGAGACGGTGGCAATCGACACGCCCGCCTGTTTGGCAACAGCCGTAATCGAGGCCGGTTTGGGGCTTTTGCCGTGGATGCGAGGGGTGGATGTTTTTCTCATGATTGTTTTACTTGTGTCTCAAGATCCCTGTTTCAACCACCCTCGTCAGGCCGCCGAAACAAGGGGCCCGTCTCCATAGAACAGATATTGCCAAAGCCTAACATTTGCGCTTAACTTATTAAAGGTAATCGTTTTCCCATTCTCGATCATTGCGCTGTCACGCACAGTGTCTGGTTGAAAGGCGGGCATCAATACCCTGCAAAAAGCGGGGCTGATCTATAACAACAAAAGCGGGAGGATCTTGTGAAACCACTGTTCAAAACAATACTGGGTATGGCCTTTTCGGTGGCGCTGTCGGGCGCAACCGCGCAGGCGCAGGAATTGGCGATCTGGCACGATCTGGGCGACAACGGCAATGCGTGGGTCCAGAAGGCCGGCGAAGCCTTTGCCAAAACACGCCCGGGTGTAAGCATCAAACCATCGAGCTTTCCGACCGATCAATGGTTCGGTCGTGTCATCGGCGCGATCAATACGGATTCGGCCCCCGCCCTCATTTACAACAATTATGAGCGCGTGATCCGCATCCAGAGCCAGACCGGCAAGGTGATGGATTTGAAGTCCACGCTCGGCGAGGTCAAGGACAAAGACTTTCTGTTGGAAGACGATCTGAAAGTGGCGACCTATGCCGGCAAGATGATCATTCTGCCGATCCAGCGCGTGCAAATGGGCTTCGGCGTCCGCAAAAGCTGGCTTGACAAGGTCGGCGAAAAATTCCCCGAGACCTGGGCGGATGTGCAGCGCGTCTCTGTCAAATTCCACGACAACGACCCTGACGGCAACGGCAAGGCCGACACCTATGGCATGGCACTGGAAGCCGCCAAACCGCGCGACCTGATCCATATTCTCGATCTGTTTATTTTCGGCTCGGGCCTGCGCGCCACGCTGGTCGATGCCAAGGGTGATGTGATCATCGACCAACCCGCCCATGCGCAGGTGCTGGAAGAAATCCTCAAGGCCTTGACGGTTTACGGCTATACCCCGCCCGACACCATCAACCACTCCTTTGCAGAAATGTACCAGACCATCGAAGGCGGACGGGCAGGCATGTTCCGTGTCGGCGACTGGAATGTGAAGAAATGGGACAGCCAGGCCCTCAATGGTGACTTTGTTGTCGGCCCGTGGCCGCAATTCGATCCCGCCCGCAAGAATGCCGTGGTGATCGGCGGCATGCGTGGTGTGGCCGTGCCCGACAATGCCCCCAACAAGGCACTGGCGCTGGAATTTGCCAAATTCCTGCTGACGCCAGAAGCGCAACAGGCTTCGCTGGAAACTGTCGGGGCGGCTGTCCGCAAGGATTTGAACGTTTCGGCCTTGTCGCAACGCGCCCAGTTCTTTGCGGCACCCAAGGGCTCGCTCGTCGCCTATGATTTCCCCGAGTCTGTCCATGTCTGGTATCCCGAACTCGAAGCCGCCTATCACCGCAAATTGCTGGGGGCTTTGGCCACTCCGCCGAAGGATTTCAAAGCTTTCATCAAAGAAACAGCCCAGGAAATGCGCGATCTGAAAGCAAAACTTGCTGCCAAATAAAGACGGCATCATGATCCTGCCTCTGCCCCCGCTCTGTCACGGACAATGCGGGGGCAGAGCCTGACAGGGCTTGAATTCATCATCCGCAGATCGGACTGCACTCCACATGCAAGCTCAATTGGCGATCACGCCACAGCAACGGCTGATCTTTCTGGCCTATGTCGCACCCTTTGCCGTGCTGACCCTGCTGTTCGGACTCTGGCCCATTCTGCTGTCTGTCAAAGTCTCGCTGACAGCCTCGGCCTCGGCCCTGAAGCCCGATGCGGTGTTTGTCGGCCTTGCCAATTACCGTGCGGTCTTTGCCGATCCGTTGTTTCTCGATTCACTCCAACGGACGCTGGTCTATACGATCCTCGCTGTCATTCTGAATGTCGGCTTTGCCTTGGGCTATGCCTTGTTGCTGAATTCGCCGCTGATCGACAAAGGCAAAACATTTTTCAAGATTGCCATTTTTCTGCCGGTCGTCACGCCCGATCTGGCGGGCTATGTGGTCTGGCGGTTTTTGTATGACCGCAGTTTCGGCGCCATCAATGCACTGGCCTCGGCCCTCGATTTGCCGCTGTTCGGCGGTCTGTCATCCCCCAATACGGTGACACTGGCTTTGCTGATCGCCGAATTATGGCGGCATGCCGGTTTCTATGTGATCATCTTTCTGGCCAATCTGGCCTTGTGCGACAAAGCGCTTGTGGAAGCTGCGGCACTGGACGGGGCCAATCGCTGGCAGATCTTCCGGCATGTGCTGATCCCGCAATTGCGTCCGGCGATTTTGATCAACAGCATCTATGCCCTGATCCAGTTTTTGAAAACATTTACGGTGATTGTCGTGATGACCAAAGGCGGTCCGGCCGACCTCACCAATTATGTCTCCTATTACGCCTATCAGTTGTTTGATCAGGGCCGCTATGGCGAGGCCACGGCGATGGGGTCGGTTCTGTTTGCCTGCGTTGTCGCTGCAGCCCTTGCCGCCTATGCGCTTGGCAACAGGAGGCCGCAGTGAAGATCGAACGGATTGCCCTCTATCTCGTGGCCATATGGATCAGCCTGTTTTTCATCTATCCCTTCTGGTGGATGGTGATGGGGGCGATGCGCACAACCGAAGCCTTGATGACCTCGCCGCTGCGCTTGTGGCCCGAGCAATGGTCGCTCAAAGTCTTTTCCGACATTGCCTCGATCGGCGGTTTGCCGCTCTGGCGTTATGGCCTCAATTCGCTGGTCATCACGCTTGCCTCGACCATTCTGGCCATCACGGTGACGGCCTTGGGCGCCTATGCGATTGTCCGCTGCAAGGGCTTGGCGCTGTTCGAAACGCTGCGCTATGCCTTTCTGGTCTCGATCATGTATCCCTATATGCTGCTGGTGATCCCCGTTTATATCGTGATGTACCACCTCGGCCTGCTGGGCAGCTATACCGGCATCATCCTGTTTCTGGCCTTGGGTCCGATCCAGTTTTTTCTGTTCGAACAATTCTTCCGCACCATTCCGGCCGATGTCATCGAAGCCGCCATGATTGACGGCGCCGGTGAGTGGACCATTTTATGGCGCATTGTCATGCCGATGGCGGCCCCAGTGGTGGCCACGGCGACCGTCATCACATTTTTGCTGAACTGGGCCCAATGGTTTCCGGTCATGGTGATTTCACGCTCGCCGGATACTTTCACTCTGCCTGTCGCCCTGCTCAATCTCAACGGCGAGCTTGGCGTCAATGTGCAGGGGATCATGGCGCTGGCCGTGTTGACAACGTTGCCGACTACTTTGGTATTTCTGGCGGCTCAAAAACGGGTCATGTCTGGCATGGCAGACGGGGCGGTCAAAGGATGAACGGAGTAACCGACTTGCAAGACAAAGATTTGCAAAAAGCGATTGAAGCAACGCTTGACCGTGCAAAAACCTGGCTGTGGTCGATGCAGGAAGCGGGCAAGCCCAAAGGCGTTCTGAAAATCAGTGCAGCACAGGACAGCGCAATCTGGCCCGGCATGCTGTTGCCCGGCAGTTACAACGGCTTGCAAGCCTTGCAGCTGATCGGCGGGCTCGACAGGCTCACGGCCTCCGAGCGTGACAGTCTGGCCAATTGGCTTTTGCAATCACGCCAACCCGACGGAACCTTCCGGATCGAAGGCATGAAGCCGGAGGACACATTCAAAAAGCCAGATCCGGCCGAGACCAAAACCTAT
>CAIYZJ010000300.1 GCA_903930675.1 uncultured Hyphomicrobiales bacterium | reverse complement strand
CGCCCACTTTTCCTGCGAGGCCGATTGCTGCATGCACTCCTCGATCGCTTCAGCCGAACGCGCAAAGCGGGTCTGCGCAGGCAGGTTACGGATCGACATGGCGTCATGGACCAGGGAGTGCGGCTGTGGCCGCCCGTCTTTGGTCACGGAGTTTTTGCCGAAAAGCCGCATGACTGAAGCCCAAGCCAGCGCCTCGTCAAAATCATTGCCGCCGATCCGGTCACCCGACACACCGAGAATGTCTGAAAGCCGGTCCGCTTTGCCGGCAAGCGCGGGATTGACCCGCATGACCACACAGTCCGTGGTACCGCCTCCCACGTCTACAACCAGTAACTTTTGTTCGCTGGTGATGGCGGTCTCGTATTCGTAGGCCGCGGCAACCGGCTCCAGCTCGAAGCAAAAATCATCGAAACCCGCCCGCGCAGCCGCACGCGCCATGACTTCCATCGCCTGGCTGTTACCTTCCTCCCCGCGGGTGCCGTGGTAACGCACGGGGCGACCGATCACCGCCCGGGTGACTGCACTGCCATGAATGCGTTCCGCCATGGCTTTGATGTGCTGAAGCATGCCGGAGACGATCTCCTCGAAGCGGGCGAGATGGTCGGCATGAATATCGCTGCCCAGAAAGGACTTGGGGGATCGCACGAGTACACCGCCGAGGGGATCTTCAAAATACGTGCGCAGTGCCGGATTGCCGAAAATGATGGCATTGCCGTCGGCCATCATCGAGAAAAACGACAAATCCCGGTCGCTCAGTGCTGACGCCCCTTGCGGTGCATTGCCCCGCAACTGTTCAACCTGGCGCAAGGCCACTTCACGCCTTGCCGTGAATACCACCGAGGGCATGGCCAGCCGCCCCTCATCGAGGGGGATCGGGGTTACTTCTCCGGCGTGTGACAGAAAAGCCGTGCAGTTGGAGGTGCCGAAATCAATACCGATTGATGCCACAGCGAAACCATTCCCTGGATTGATGATTAAAAACGGGGCCGCTCTGACCGATCAGGCCACCGAACCGGTCATGCACCAGTCGCTGGCTGGAACCCATCCAATCAGTCGAAAGCCGCCGCAAAAGGCAAAACAAACATCACAAAAAATAAAGGCCACCCGAAGGTGGCCTTTATTTTTCAAGCTGGCGCGGCCGGAGGGATTCGAACCCCCTACCCCTTGGTTCGTAGCCAAGTACTCTATCCAGATGAGCTACGGCCGCGTTGAAAGGCGCGAATTATAGCAAAAACATCCGCCCCGTCCTATAGCCTGAAACCAGCGCCTGAACGGCTGGCCGGGGGGCCGCGCTTTGGTTAGCATGCACGCCTCGCATACCACTGGAGCAAGGGCATGAAAGTCGGCGTAGCAGGTATCGGCAGAATGGGCGCGGCCATCGCGGAACGGCTGCTCAAACACGGCCACGAGGTCACGGTCTGGAACCGCACCCGGGCCAAGGCCGAAGCTCTGGCCGACCATGGCGCCAAGGTCGTCGACACCCCCGCCCAACTGGCATCGGCCACCGAGGTCATTCTGACGATCCTGACCGATGCCCAGGCCATTGCCGCCACGTTTGACGGTCCCGACGGCCTGCTCGCGG
>CAIYZJ010000299.1 GCA_903930675.1 uncultured Hyphomicrobiales bacterium | reverse complement strand
GCGACGAAGAACATCACTTCCGAGGCAATGAACAGGAACAGCCAGACCACGTCCACGAAGTGCCAGTACCATGCTGCGAATTCGAAGCCGAGATGACGCTCGGACGTGAAGTGGCCCTTCAACGCACGCACCAGACAGACGATCAGAAAGATCGTTCCGATCAACACATGGAAGCCGTGAAAGCCGGTCGCCATGAAGAAGGTCGCGCCGTAGATCGAGGATTTGAAGGCAAAAGCCGCATGCTGGTATTCGAAAATCTGGACGCCGGTGAACAAAGCACCCAGAGCGCAGGTCAGGATCAGACCCCATTTCAGGCCGTTGCGGTCATTTTCCAGCAAGGCATGATGCGCCCATGTCACGGTGGTTCCGGACAGCAGCAGGATCAGGGTGTTCAGCAAAGGCAGGTGCCATGGGTCGAACACTTCGATGCCCTTGGGGGGCCAATGTCCGCCGGTGTATTCGACACGCAGATATTGCTTGATTTCGCCGGCATAGAGGCTGGCATCAAAAAACGCCCAGAACCATGCGACGAAGAACATCACTTCCGAGGCAATGAACATGATCATGCCATAGCGATGGCTGATCTGGACGACGCGGGTGTGATAGCCGCCATATTCGGCCTCGTTCACCACATCCGACCACCAGGACAGCATGGTGTACAAAATGCCGATGAAGCCGGCGCCGAACAGCACCGGACCGGCATGCAGGCCACCCACCGTCATGGATTTCATCCACATGATCCCGCCCAACGCTGTGATAAAGCAGCATATCGAGCCAACCAGAGGCCATGGGCTCGGGTCAACGAGGTGATAATCGTGATTGTTGCTGTGTGCGCCGCTCATTATCTCTCATCTCCGCATTCGTCTTTGGCCCCTCGTTGGGGGCACCTCATCCTTGTTTACAGTTTAGAATCTGATCCTGCCACTGCGTCTTTAGCCTGAACAACCGACTTTTCTGATCGTTTGGCAGGAAAAAACGTGTAGGACAAGCTGGTCATTGCTATTCTTTCGATGTCACGATCCTGCGCTGCCGCCGGATCAATGAAGAAAACCACTGGAACTTCAACGGTTTCACGTGGTTTCAGTACCATTTCATTAAAGCAGAAACACTCCAATTTATTGAAATAGGACGCAATGATTTCAGGCTGGACATTATAGGTGGCCATGCCGGCCGTTTCCCGGTCTGATAGATTGGTGATCTTGTAGATTACGGTCATCGTCTCGCCCGCCCGCACATCCATGCGGGGCTGCTCCGGTGAGAAGCGCCAGGGCAAGCCATTGGCTACATTGGAATCAAACTGTACGGAAAACACGCGTGTGCCCACAGTGTCGGGGGCTTTGGTGGCGATGATCGGCGTCCCGCCAAAACCCGTCATTTTGCAAAACAGCGAATAAAGCGGCACAGCGGCATAGGCCAGGCCCAGCATCGACACGACCAGCAATGCGCAGGCCTGCATGGTGCGGCGAATACTGTGGTTTGCGTCAAGGAGGCGGGCTGGTTCTGTCATGGTTACAATGGCCTATTGAGAACGGCAGGACCGAGTTTGACGATTGTCACGACAAAAAACAACACGACCAGCGCGCCAAGAACCCAGCCTATCGCCATAGAGCGGCTCCGCTGGTTCTTTTTTTGCTGCTCGGTCAGCTGAATACCGTTTGAAGCATTGGTCATGTGTGATTTAGCCCTTCATCAACGAGAGCGAGGTGATCAGACCGTTGTTGAGCGCGATATGTTCAACAAGCAATACGGCAAACAGCATGAACAGATAGAATATTGAAAAACCGAACAGCTGCATGGCCGTGCGGTTTGCCAATGGTCCTTCGCGGCGCTGGAACACGCGCACAGCCAGCCACAACATTCCCGCACCACCCAGACCGGCTGTGATCGCATAGGCCAGCCCGCCAAAGCCCATCAGCACCGGCAGCAGCCCGAAAGGGGCAAGAATGATGGTGTAGAGCAGGATTTGCAGGCGCGTCGCATCGGGACCGGCCACCACAGGCAGCATCGGAATACCGGCGCGGGCATAATCATCCGACTTCACCAGGGCCAGCGCCCAGAAATGCGGCGGGGTCCACAGGAAGATGATGCCGAACAGCACGAAGGTTTCGAGATTCAGGCTTCCTGTCACAGCGGCATAGCCGATCATCGGCGGGAAAGCACCCGCTGCACCGCCGATCACGATGTTTTGAGCAGTCGAGCGTTTCAGCCACATCGAATAGACAACCACATAGAAAAAGATCGTAAAGGCCAGAAAAGCGGCAGCAAACCAATTGCTCACCACGCCCAGAACCAGGACCGAGCAGAAAGACAGCACCATGCCGAAGCTCAGGGCCTCGGTTCGAGAAACCAATCCGGCCGGAATCGGACGGTTGACGGTGCGGT
>CAIYZJ010000298.1 GCA_903930675.1 uncultured Hyphomicrobiales bacterium | reverse complement strand
CCTGCTTCCAGCGCCGAAATCATCGAACGACCGGAGCGGTGCTCCTCGCGGATGCGCTCGTAAATCAGCACGTTGGAATCGACCGCCGTTCCGATGGTGAGCACAATCCCCGCAATGCCCGGCAAAGTCAGGGTTGAACCCAAAAGGGACATCATCGCAAAAATAAGCACCACATGGATGATCAGGGCCAGATTGGCAAAGATGCCGAACAAACCATAGGTGATCAACATCAAGAAAACCACAAGCCCGGTTGCCCAATAGGAAGCAAGCTTGCCTGCGGTAATGGAATCCTGCCCAAGACCGGGCCCGACCGTGCGTTCTTCCACAATGGTGAGCGGTGCGGGCAAGGCCCCTGCACGCAGCAAAATGGCGAGATTATTGGCACTTTCAACAGAGAAATTGCCCGAAATCTGGCCCGAACCGCCGGTAATCGGGGTCTGGATGCGCGGTGCGGAAATTACCTTTTTGTCGAGCACGATGGCCAGCGAGCGGCCGACGCCTTCGGTGGTGGCCTGACCGAAACGCTGGGATCCGCGCACATTGAAGCGGAAGTTGACAATCGGCTCGCGTGTGCGGCTGTCAAAGGCCGGTTGGGCATCGATCAGATCTTCACCTTGCACAATGACACGTCTCTCAACGGGTGCATTGCCGCCGCCTTCCTGGAAAGGCATGTTTTCGACATCGCCGGGTGCTGCACCCGTTTCAGCCAGAAAACGGAATTCGAGTTGGGCGGTGGTACCCAGAATATCTTTCAATTTGCGCGGATCCTGCAGACCGGGCACTTCGACCAGAATCCGGTCAATGCCCTGCCGCTGGATGTTCGGCTCGGTTGTGCCAAGCGCGTCAACACGCCGGCGCAGAACTTCAATGGCCTGATCGAGTGCCTTGCGTACCTTTTCGTTGACACCCACTTCGGTCAAAGTCAGCACGACAAGCCCGTCCGGCTGTTCAAGCAACTCCATTGTGGGTGCCGAAGTGCCAAGGTTAAGTGCTGGTCCGATCGTCATTTCACGCAGTTTGCCCATCAAACGGGCCCGTTCTGCAGCGTCGCTCACCCTCACATTGACGCCACGCGCCAGCACGCCGATGCCGCCGACCAAGGCAATTTTTTCCTCGCGCAAAATGCGGCGGACATCATCGCGCAGACTGTTGACCTGGGTACGGACAATGGTGGCCGTATCCACTTCAAGCAAAACATGTGACCCGCCCTGCAAATCCAGTCCAAGGACAATGGCCTGATGCGGCACGATCCAAGCCGGCACAAAAGATGGAATCCCTTTGCGGATGGCTTCACGCGTCTCGGGAGAGAGCATGCTCGGCATGGCATAGAGAAATCCGCTCAAAGCGAGCAAAAGAACCGCAACAGTCTTAAAGCGGGAAAAGCGCATCATGCTTTCAGAATTCCTTGTGGTGCGCGGATGATCCGACCCTCCGGGGTTTGCCCGAAAGGTTTTTTGTCAATTCAGGGATTAGTCCTCTGACTTCACCGGCTCGGATTTCGAACGAACTTCGGCGATCATCGTGCGGATGATCTTGACCTTCACGTTGTCGGCAATTTCGATTTCGATTTCAGGGCCTTCGGCCACTTTGGTCACTTTGCCGATCAAGCCGCCGGTCATGATCACGGTGTCGCCGCGGCGCACGTTTTCAATCAAGGCCTGATGTTCTTTCGCGCGCTTTTGCTGCGGACGAATGATCAGCACATACATGATCACAAAGATCAGCGCGAAAGGAACAATCTGCATCAGCATATCGGTGCCACCTGGTGCGCCGGCAGCCTGGGCAAAAGCGGGTGTAAACAAAGCAGAACCTCCATTGATGGTGTGGACGCAACAACATCCAGCAAACGGCGCGGACTATAACTGGGGCGTCCCCGATTGCAAATCTCTGATTGCCGAAAAGCCCGCAAACCAACAAAACGAACAAGCCGAACCTATGGCAAAAACTGATAACATGATGGACGGCACAGTCAAACAGGGTTAAGTGCAAAAAGCGCCGTAAATGCACTCTGTGGTCACTTGAAAGTCGAAGTCAGTCCAATGTCCGATCATAACACGCAAAATTCCGCATCATCTGTCGCTTTGGCATCGCTTGGAGAACAGGATATTCCTGCTTTGCTGGGCCGAATCGCCACGCTGCTCGAACGTCTGGCCCCGCCTTTGGCTGAAGTGACCGATCTTGATTCGGCCGATGCCTTTGTCTGGCACCCTTCCCCGCCGCGTCTGGCCCCCGTACGCAAGGTCAATCGTGTCGAGATGGTGTTGCTGCAGGGCATTGATTCCGTGCGTGACCAGCTGATCGAAAACACCGAGCGGTTTGCCCGCGGCCTGCCCGCCAACAATGCGTTGTTGTGGGGCGCGCGCGGCATGGGCAAATCCTCGCTGGTCAAAGCCGCACATGCCACTGCGGTGGCCAAGCGCGCCACCTGGCCCGATGCAAAAGCGCTCAAACTGGTGGAAATCCACCGCGAGGACATCGAAAGCCTGCCGCATCTGATGAACATCATGCGCCATTCCGATTGCCGCTTTATCGTGTTTTGTGACGATCTGTCATTTGATGGCAGCGATACGTCTTATAAATCCCTGAAAGCCGTGCTGGAAGGCGGGATCGAAGGCCGTCCCGACAATGTGATTTTCTACGCCACATCAAACCGCAGGCATTTGTTGCCGCGCGACATGATGGACAACGAACGCGCCACCTCGATCAATCCGGGCGAAGCGATCGAAGAAAAAGTGTCACTGTCTGATCGCTTCGGTCTGTGGCTCGGCTTCCACAAATGTTCGCAGGACGAATATCTCGCCATGGTGCACGGCTATTGCCGGTATTACGGACTTGAGGTGGATCAGGCGCAATGCAATGCGCAAGCGCTGGAATGGTCGACCACACGCGGATCACGCTCGGGCCGCACGGCATTCCAGTTCATTCAGGATCTGGCCGGACGCATGGGACGCCAACTCGACTCATGAGAAGACAGACATGAAAAAACCCGCCTGCAATTCAATGCAAGACGGGCTTTTTCGATATTGATAACAATCAATTACCTGACAGAAAACCCATCGGATCAACCGGGGTCGAGCCTTTGCGCAATTCGAAATGGAGTTGCGGAGAGGAGACATTGCCGGTCTGGCCCGAGGCGGCGATTACTTGACCGCGTTTGACATTATCGCCTTTTTTAACCTTCAACTCGGAATTATTGGCATAGGCCGAGACAAAGCCATTGTCATGGCGTACCAGCACCAGATTGCCATAGCCTTTCAACTCGTTTCCGGCATAGGCAACGATACCGTTTTCGGCAGCCTTGATGGGTGTTCCTTCAGGCAAGGCGATATTGATGCCGTCGCTCTTTTCTCCGCCTTTTTCACCAAAGGTTTTCAGGATATGCCCGCGTGCCGGCCAGCGGAATTCGGCTGGCGCGGGAGCGGCCGGTTCTGTGTGCGGGACAACGCTTGCCGTAGTTTCAACAAGTGCCTCTGCCACAGGCTTTTTGGCCCCCTTGGCAGTCTTTGGCTCGACGGCGGGTTTCACTTCGGCCACAGCTTTTGGATCAGAGGCTTTTTTGTCGGTTGCTGCCTTATCGGCTGCAGCAGCCTTATCGGCTTTCGCCTTGGATTTGGGATCAACCACTGGCTCCGGCGCAACAGCCTGTCTGGATTGCGGCGGCTGGACAGCGGCCTTTGCGGCTGGTGCCACATCGGCCGAAGCAAATTGTTTTTGCGGCGCAGCGGCTTGAGGAGCCAGTGTCAGAACCGTGCCGGGCTTAAGCTTGTTCTTGTTGTTGTTGGCAGCAAGTATCGCCTGTTCGGAAAGGCCATAACGGGTTGCGACGGTTTTGACGGTATCGCCTTTGGCTATGGTGATCGTGCCTGGGGCAACCAGTTTGGGTTCGGCTTTGGGGACGGCGGCTGCAAGGGCTTTAACCGGAGCAGTTTGTGCAACGACCGGTGTTCCCGACGGCGGCGACAGCGGCGAGCTTTGCACACCACCAGAGGGTGCCGCGCCGACATTGCCGCCGATTGG
>CAIYZJ010000297.1 GCA_903930675.1 uncultured Hyphomicrobiales bacterium | reverse complement strand
GACAGATCGGCAATGCCATACAGGGCTGCGACCGGCAAAGCCAGACCAATGGCCGCCATCACGCCTTCGGGACGCTGCATCACCGTCAGCAATTCGGTCAGGCTCCAGCCGAGCTTTTCACCGGCCCAATAGCCGGAAGTGCCCAGCCATGTCACGGTCCCCAGCGAGGCCCAGAAAAACGCACGGCTTGATGCCGATGTTTGCAAAGTCTGCAAAACTTCGCCGATCTCGCGGCGGTCATCATTGGCGGGGCGGGTCAGTGCAGCGACATCGGATTCCGCAATGGCTGCAACAGGCTTCTCATAAGGCTTTTCATATTCGGCATCTTGGCGCGGCTTGGCGCGCTGGGCGGCTTTGATGGCTTTGATCGCGGCCAAAGGATCAACGGCAGGCTCGTCCAGATCGAGAGAAGAGGTTGCGGAGTGGGAAGAGGCCTGTCCGGCAGGCGTGCTTGTGCCGGCACCGTTACCAGAACCCGTTGTCAATCCTGAACCAATGGATTCAGCCAAGGCCTCTTCAATTGCTGAAAGGGCTGCTTCGGCGGCATCCGATTGTTTATTGGCAGTCGGCATGGTCTTCCTCACAAGTGGTCGGGCGATCGGGCTTCCAATGCGGCATGACGTTTGGCCAACGCCATACCTGATCGGGAACCCACCAATCCAACGCTCACTTTACTGGGGTCCGGCACAGAAAGAAACATGTTAAGAAATCAGAAACGAATCGAAGTTAACGCCGGACGTCAAAAAGTGTTAACAAACGGGTTAAGTTGTTCTTTTGGCACAATTTTTCCGGATTTGATGAGCTGTGGACGGTGGGGCTTGCAAGTCCTGATTGTCTTTCTCACTCGCCAAATCGGGACGGATAGACTAAGGAGCGGCTCTGGAAACGGCCTGCAAGGCAGGTCCGGCAAAGGTTTAACACGCGGAGAGCATGATGGCTGATGTGACATTTATTGATCATTCCGGCGAAGCCCGCACGGTGTCGGGGACCAATGGCATGACCCTGATGGAAGTTGCCATCAAGCATCAGGTGCCCGGCATCGATGCCGAATGCGGCGGGGCTTGTTCCTGCGCGACCTGCCATGTCTATGTCGAGCCCGAATGGATGGAGGCTGTCGGCCAGCCCGCCAGCATGGAAGAGGATATGCTGGATTTCGCCTTCGATGTGCGCCCCAATTCGCGCCTGTCGTGCCAGATCAAGATCAGCGATGCGCTCGATGGCTTGCGGGTCCACACACCGTCGCGCCAGAGCTGACACCAGACCGAACCGGAACAGAGCATGACCGAGCACAATGAAGCGATGATCAAAACCGATGCCTTGATTATCGGCGCGGGTCCGGTGGGGCTGTTTGCGGTGTTCGAGCTCGGTTTGCTCGATATCAAGGCGCATTTGATCGATATTCTGCCCAAAATCGGCGGACAATGCGCCGAACTCTATCCCGAAAAGCCGATTTACGACATTCCCGGCTTTCCGGTGGTGACGGGGCAGCAGCTCGTCGACAACCTGATGCAGCAGATCGAACCGTTCCATCCCGAATTCCATTTGGGCGAAATGGTGGTGTCGGTGGAACGCCGCGACAGCGGGCAGGGCGTGGTGTTCCATGTCGAAACCGATGCCGGCACAACGTTCGAGACCAAAACCGTGCTGGTTGCGGCGGGTGGTGGTTCGTTCCAGCCCAAAAAACCGCCCATTCCCGGGATCGATGCTTACGAAAATACCAGCGTTTTTTATGCCGTGCGCCAGATGGAGAGCCTGCGCGATCACCATGTGCTGATCGTCGGCGGCGGCGACTCCGCGCTGGATTGGGCTTTGAACCTGCAATCGGTGGCCGCCCGCGTCACTTTGATGCACCGCCGCGACGAATTCCGCGCCGCCCCGCACAGCGTGGCGAAAATGCGCGACTTGGTGGCCGAGGGCAAAATGGATCTGCTGTTCGGTCAGGTCACGGGGCTGGACGGTGCCGATGGCCAGCTGACAGCGGCGCTGTGCAAGGGCATGGATCAGGCGCCGTTCAGGATTGAATGTGACCGGATGCTGCCGTTTTTCGGGCTGACCATGAAACTGGGTCCGATTGCCGAATGGGGTCTCAACCTGCACGAGAACCTGATCCCGGTCGATACCGAGAAATTCGAGACTTCGACCCCCGGCATCTTTGCGATCGGCGACATCAATACCTATCCGGGCAAGCTGAAACTGATCCTATCGGGCTTCCACGAGGCGGCTTTGGCCGCGCAGAAGGCGCATCGCTATATCTATCCGGACAAGCGGTTGCTGTTTCAATACACCACCTCCTCGACCAGTCTGCAAAAGAAACTGGGCGTGAACGGTTGAGGCCATTTGCCTGTCGGTGTGAGAAAAACTCGACCCGGCAGGGTGCGGGTGCTATGGCATGGTCTGGTTTTTGATAACGGGGTCATGATGCAGTCGGTTCTGATTGTTTTTGCCGGTGGCGGATTGGGAGCGGTCGCCCGCCACCTGATCAACCTGTCGGTCAGCAGGCTTGTCGGCAGTGATTTTCCGTGGGGCGTGTTGCTGATCAATATCAGCGGATCGGTGATCATGGGCATGGCGGCGGGCTTTTTTGCGTTCAAGGCCGATGCGGCATGGTCGCAACCGCTGCGCCTGTTCCTGACCACGGGCATTTTGGGTGGCTACACCACGTTTTCAGCCTTTTCGCTGGATGTGGTCCTGTTATGGGAACGCGGCGAACCGCTGCATGCATTGGCCTATGTGCTGGGCTCGGTGGGTTTGTCGGTGCTGGGCCTGTTTGCAGGGCTGGCCGTGATCCGTTTATGGGCCTGATCGCCCCTGAACATCGAGATTGATTGAATGAAAGGCTTGGCGGCATGAAGGGCAAAAAGACAGGATCAGGCGGGCGGAAGCATTTCCGTGCCGATCCCAGAAAGGCGGCTGCCGCCCGCGCCAGCCGTCAGGCTGCCGTGCGTTTGGGCGATGGCGAGGCCCAGCGTCCGAAAGGATCGTTTTCCTCCCAGAACCGCCGCGCACCCGTTGCCGCCGGCGAGACGGACAAGGCCGCGCGTCCGCGTAAAGCTTTGCCTGCCATGGCGGCACCGCAACCCGCCGCAGCCCCTGTTGTCCCTCCCGTCAACACCACCAGCGTGCAAACCGTCACCGTCACCCCCGATGAAAACGGCATGCGGGTCGACCGCTTTCTGGAAGCGCGCTTTCCCGGCCTGTCGTTCAGCCATATCCAGCGGATTGTCCGCAAGGGCGAATTGCGCGTCAATTCCAAGCGCGTCGAGACCAAGGACCGGCTGGAAGCAGGGCAGGCGGTGCGTATTCCGCCGCTGCATCTGGAAGAGCAGCGCCCCAAGGAACGCCCGCCCGGAAAAGACGAGGAAACCCGCGCCTTCCTGAAATCCATCACCCTGTATGAGGATGAGGATATGCTGGTGATCGACAAGCCGATGGGTTTGGCGGTGCAGGGCGGTTCGGGCATGACCCGCCATGTCGACGGCATGCTGGATGCGCTGATGGACCGCCACGGCCAGAAGCCGCGCCTCGTGCACCGGCTCGACCGCGACACGTCGGGCTGTCTGGTGATCGCCAAAAACCGATTTTCGGCCTCCGCACTCGCCAAAAGCTTCCGTGCACGCGACACGCGCAAGATCTATTGGGCCTTGGTGGCCGGTGTGCCGCGCGTCAAACAGGGCCGCGTCTCCACCTATCTCGCCAAAGGCGAGGATGATGACGGCGATGCCAAAATGGTGGTGGCCAAGCACGGCGATGACGGGGCATCGCATGCCGTAACCTATTATGCGGTGGTCGAAACCGCAGCCCAGAAAGTGTCTTGGCTGTCGATGAAGCCTGTGACAGGCCGCACCCACCAGCTGCGCGCCCATGCCGCCCATATCGGCCATCCGATCATCGGCGATCCCAAATATTTCGACATCGAGAATTGGGAACTGCCCGGCGGCATCCAGAAGCGGTTGCATTTGCTGGCGCGGCGGATCGTGATCCCGCATCCGCGCACCCACAAGCCGATTGATGTAACAGCCCCGCTGCCCACCCATATGCGGCAAAGCTGGAACCTGTTGGGCTTCGAGACAGGCCATTATGACCCGATCGAAGAGTCACCGGACGAGTAAGATGCTGATCATTTTCGATGTCGATGGCACGCTGGTCGATAGCCAGAACCTGATCTATGCCGCCCAGTGCGCGACCTTCGAGGCGCATGGTCTGCCTGTGCCGAGCCGCGAAAAAGTACTGTCGCTGGTCGGCCTGTCGCTGACCCCGACTTTCGAGGCGCTGGTCGGCAAAGACGGGCCGGTGGCCGAGCTGGATGCGACCTATCGCAAGCTGTTCAATCAGGTGTTGAGCGATCCGGCCCATCACGAGCCGTTGTTTCCTGCCGTGACCCAAACCCTCGAAAGCCTTGCCGCCCATCCCGATGTGACGCTTGGGGTTGCCACCGGCAAATCGGTGCGCGGCATCATGCGGGTGATCGAGCAGCATGGCTGGACGGGGCTGTTTTCCACCATCCAGACGGCCGATACCCACCCCTCCAAACCGCATCCGTCGATGCTGGAGGCGGCGATTGCCGAGACGGGGATCGACAAATCCCGCTGTTTCTTTGTCGGTGATACGTCTTATGACATGAGTATGGCGGTGTCGGCGGGCATTTCCGGCATCGGGGTCGATTGGGGCTATCATCCGGTTGAATCCCTGCGCGAGGCAGGAGCCAGCCGGATTATCTCGGCCATGCAGGATTTGTTGAATCTGCAAGATTTGTTGGCTCTCAGGGCATAAGGCGCGCTTGCGATGACGGATGATCAGGACACAACCACCCGCCCGCTGCCCTTCGGTGCCATCCCGACCCTGTTGAAGGATCTGCTGCCCCATGCAGGCGAGGATATCGACCCTGTGGCCATGGCGCGCAAGGATCTGAAATCAAACCTGCCCCGCCGGTTCTGGACCCGTGTCGAGGTCAAACAGCAGCCCGACGGTTTCGGTATTGCCCTTGATGACAAATTCACCAAAACCCCCGCCCGCAAGCCTTTGCTGGTCCCGAGCCAGACATTGGCGGAGCATCTGGCGCAGGAATGGCAGGCGATTACCGAGGTGATCGACCCCGCGCAGATGCCGCTGACGCGGCTGGTCAATTCCGCGCTTGATGGCGTATCCCTGCAAATGCAGGAGGTGCAGGCCGATGCGGCCCGTTATGCCGGGTCTGATCTGCTGTGCTATCGCGCCGAAATGCCCGACCGGTTGGTGGCTTTGCAACAGGACCAATGGGGCCCGCTGCTGGCTTGGGCCGAAAGCGAATTCGGGGCGCCTTTGCATGTCACCCAAGGCCTGTTTTTCGTCGAACAACCGAAAACCTCGCTGGACGCCATCCGGCTGGTGGTGGACCGGTTCGACCATCCGCTGACTCTGGCCGCGCTGCATACGCTGACGACACTGACAGGCTCGGTCATTCTGGCGCTGGCTGTGGCGCATCAACGGTTGAAACTGGCCGAGGTCTGGGCCTTGGCGCATCTCGACGAGGATTTCCAGATGGAGGTTTGGGGGCAGGACGAGGAAGCCCTGACCCGCCGCGCCGCCAAATGGCGCGAGGCCGAGGTGGCCGCTCTGGTGCTGTCGCTGCTGCCCGCGGGCAAGGCTTGACGCATCAATCCTCCCCTAATGTCTTACTGCCGAACAGGCAGAGCCATGCTAGTGAGAAAGTCTGAAAGTCGGCCGGAGCGGGTTTGATCCGGCTGTCGCATGTGATTACGGAAGGGCTGACCATGAAAGACATCCTTGAACAGCTGGATCTGCGCCGTCGCGAAGCGCATCTCGGTGGTGGTCAGAAACGCATCGATGCCCAGCATGCGCGCGGCAAGCTGACCGCCCGCGAGCGCATTGATCTGCTGCTCGATCGCGGCTCTTTCGAGGAATTCGACATGTTCGTGCAGCATCGCTGCGTCGATTTCGGCATGGAACACAGCAAAGTGCCGGGCGATGGCGTGGTGACCGGTTGGGGCACTGTCAATGGCCGCACCGTGTTTGTGTTTGCCAAGGATTTTACCGTGTTCGGCGGCTCGCTGTCTGAAACCCATGCGGCCAAGATCAACAAGATTCAGGATATGGCGCTGAAAATGCGCGCGCCGATCATCGGCCTGTTCGATGCCGGCGGTGCGCGTATTCAGGAAGGCGTGGCCGCGCTTGGCGGTTATGGCGAAGTGTTCAAGCGCAATGTCATTGCCTCCGGCGTGATCCCGCAGATTTCGCTGATCATGGGCCCATGCGCGGGCGGCGACGTCTATTCGCCCGCGATGACCGACTTCATCTTCATGGTGCGCGACACCAGCTATATGTTCGTGACCGGTCCCGATGTGGTCAAAACCGTCACCAATGAAACCGTCACCTCGGAAGAACTGGGCGGGGCCAAGGTGCATACCAGCCGTTCATCGGTGGCTGACGGCGCGTGGGACAATGATCTGGAAGCGCTGCTGCAACTGCGCCGCCTGATCGATTTCCTGCCCGCCAACAACACCGACGGCGTACCGGTTTGGGAAAGCTTCGATGTCGCCGAGCGGGTCGATACCTCGCTCGATACGCTGATCCCCGACAATCCCAACAAGCCCTATGACATGAAAGAGCTGATTTTGAAGACCGTCGACGAGGCGGATTTCTTCGAGATTCAGGAGGCCTATGCCCGCAATATCATCACCGGGTTCGGGCGGATCGAGGGGCGCACGGTCGGCATTGTCGCCAACCAGCCGATGGTGCTGGCAGGCGTGCTGGATTCGGATGCCTCGCGCAAGGCGGCGCGTTTTGTGCGCTTCTGCGACAGTTTCGAGATTCCGATCATCACTTTTGTCGATGTGCCCGGCTTCCTGCCCGGCACAGCACAGGAATATGGCGGGCTGATCAAGCACGGCGCCAAGCTGCTTTTCGCCTATTCGGAAGCCACCGTG
>CAIYZJ010000296.1 GCA_903930675.1 uncultured Hyphomicrobiales bacterium | reverse complement strand
CTGCCATTTCGCTATCTGCCGCCCGCATCTTGCCTGCTGATGGCATTGGTTGCGGCGCAAAACCACAGCGGACGCCCGAATGTGATCAAGTTCTACGAGGCGGTCTTCGTGTCCCTGTGTGCGTGGTACATGCTGGTCAGCAATCCCTACCGCGCCGACACTACGGCCTTCTTGCGGTCCCTCAAACTTGATCGCCCGAATGTATTGCTGCTGTCGGGCGATCTGGGCGACGGGCATCCATTGATCCGGGATCTGGGCGGACGGCTGGTCAATCCCGGCCTGCATCCATGGGTGACCCTTGGCCTGACGATTGCCATGGAGGACCCGACAACACCCGAACAACAATTGCGATTTTCGAAATTGATTGAATGGGAGCGCGATTTGACTGCCAAAGCGGCAGCCAAAACCCCGCCTGATTTGATCCTTGTCGAGAACAGGTATTACGTGAACTGGTATGCCTGGGCCGTTATGAACCCGCAAATGAACAAGATGCTGCGGGGCTACAAGCAAATCGGCAAGGCCGATAATCTGATTTTTCTGGTCAAGCGAACGCCGGAAGATATGGCAAAGGAGCCTGTCCGATCCGATCCGGCCGATTGATCGGGGGGATTTGGCAAAACCGCATCAAAGCATGCCAGCCTGATAGATGATTTCTGGCAATGCCAGTTCATCCTGCATCTCGATCAGCGGCAATTCGGCGCAACCAAGCGACTGCATACGGGCCAACACGGCGTGTACGCCCGATCCTGCCAGCGACAAGGCCTCTTGCGCCGGACACCCGTTCAACCGGTGATAGAGCAGCAAAGCCGCAATCAGATCGCCGGCGCCGTTCGGCGACAGCGCCAGACGCGGAAGGCGCAGTCGGTAAAGCCCGCAGGGGGCTGACAGCAACAGGTCGAAATCTCCGGCCTGCTCGTCCCCGACAGGGTGGTTGTCTGCCCCCAGCGAGGTCAACATCACCCAGTCGGGACCTTGGCGATGCACCCATGCAAAAGCACGGAGCAAGGAGGCCATGCTGCGGCAATCCTCGTCCGTCATTAGGGCCAGTTCAAACAGGTTAGGCGTCAGGATGGTCGCGCGCGGCAGGGCCTGCTCTTTGAAAAATGCCACCAGTTCAGGCGCGACAAACAGGCCCTTGCCCTCGTCACCCATTACCGGATCACAGCACCAGACAGCGCGGGGATTATGAAAGCGGACTTCGGCCACCGCATCGAGAACTGCCGCGCCGATCTCTACCGAGCCCAGATAGCCTGTGAGCACGCCGTCACAGCGGCCCAGCACACCGCGCGCCTTCAAACCCGCCACCAGTGACCGGATCAGGCCCTCGCCGAAAACCTGCCCCTCGAACCCGCTATAACCGGTATGGTTGGAAAACTGCACGGTATGCAACGGCCAGACCTCGGCCCCGAGGCGTTGCAGCGGAAACACCGCAGCACTGTTGCCCACATGGCCATAAACCACATGGGACTGGATGGACAGGACCGACAAAGGATGCGCCATCATTGGCCGGTCCCGATCAGGTTATTTCACCGTTTGCGCAGCGATTTTGGCAAATCGGTCATCGAAGGTCTTCGATAGATCGACATTGGAGCCCTTCATTTCCTCGTCATATTTCACCAGCATGTCATTGGCGCTTTTCATGCCTGCCGGTGCAATGATACCGGTCTGGGAATAGGTCGGCTTCGAATTCTTGACCGCCAGCGTATAGAGCGCCTTGTCGCCGAGCGTGAACTCCTCGGGCACAGCAGCGGCAATCTCCTCGGGCGTGGCCTTGGCGATCCATGCAAGCGCCTTGTAGAGCGCATTGGTAGCGGCTTGGACTGTATTGGGGTTTTTGTCGATGAAGTCTTTCTTGATATAGAGCACGGCGGCAGGGTTGGAACCGCCGAACAAAGCGCGTGTGCCTTCCTCGGTGCGGGTGTCGATCACCACTTTGATGTCGCCGTCTTTTTCGAGCATCGACAGCACAGGTTCGAGATGCGAGATCGCATCGATCTGGCCGTTGCGGATCGCCGCCACCGCCGAAGCCGCGCTGCCGACGCCGATGAACGAAACATCCTGCGGGGTCAGGCCCGCTTGGGCCAGCACGAAATTGACCATCATATTGGTGGAGGAACCGGGCGCGGTGACGCCGATCTTCATGCCCTTGAGGTCGGCAGGCCCCTTATAGGACGCCGCTTTGGCCTTGCCGATGCCGATGGCAATGCCGGGGAAACGGCCCAGTTCCAGCACCGAGCGGATATCCTGCCCCTTGGCCTGCATGCGGATCGTGTGTTCATAAGCACCCGTCACCATATCGATGGAACCGCCCACCAAGGCTTGCAAGGATTTGGCCCCGCCTGCGAAATCGTTGATTTCGACATCAAGGCCCGCCTCCTTGAAATAGCCTTTGCGCTCGGCAATCGTCAGCGGCAGATAATAGAGCAAAGCCTTGCCGCCGACGCCGATGGTCAGCTTGGGCTTTTCAATGGTGGATTTGTCGAGTGACTGCGCGTCCACCTGCGCCATTGGCCCGACTGCGGCCAGCAATAAGCCTGCTGCGATGATCCAGCGTTTGTTAAACATGCCCATCCGATCTCTCCCTGTTGTTTTTTGTTTTACGCATTACGTCCTGCTGCATCGGGCCGCCAGACCAGCAAACGGTTTTCGATGGCGGTCACAATCGCGTCCACAATCAGCACGAAAGCCGCCAGGATCACCATGCCTGCAAATACGCCTGTCGTATCGAAAACGCCTTCGGCCTCATGGATCATATAACCAAGGCCCGCCGCCGAACCGAGATATTCGCCCACCACCGCGCCAACCAGCGCAAAACCGACCGAGGTATGCAGCGACGAGAACATCCATGACAGAGCAGACGGCCAATAGACATGACGGAACTGCTGTTGTTCGGTCATCCCCAGCATGCGCGCATTCGACAAGACGGTCTGCGAGACCTCTTTGACGCCCTGATAGACGTTGAAAAACACGATAAAAAACACCAGCGTCACGCCCAGAGCCACTTTCGACCAGATGCCGAGGCCGAGCCAAAGCATGAAGATCGGCGCCAGCACCACGCGCGGCAGGGCATTGGCCATTTTGACATAGGGGTCGAACACAGCATTGACCAAGGGCCTGCGGGCGAACCAGAAGCCGACCAGCACCCCGCCTCCCGCTCCGATCACGAAGGCCAGCAGGGTTTCTGTGAGGGTAATTCCGAGATGCTTCCAGATCAGCGTACCCGAAAACAGTTTCACAATCCGCGCCGCTACATCCCACGGGGTCGAGAAGAAAAATTTGGGTAAAAAATACACCCCGAAAATCGGCACCGACGAGCCGATATGCCAGATGCCGAGGGCAACAACCGCCACCAGAATTTGCAGAGCCAGCAGGGTGCGTTTCGATACGCTCATGCGCTTACCCCCTGATAGGCTTTCATGACCTCGCCGCGCAACTGGTCCCAGATCGCCCTGTGGATGGCATGGAAGCCCGGATCAAGCCGCACATCCATCGCATCGCGCGGACGTGCCAGATCAATCCGGTAATCGCCGATGATCGTGGATTTGGGGCCGGATGACATGATCACCACGCGATCGGACAGCGCGATTGCCTCCTCCAGATCATGGGTGACAAACAGCACCGCCTTGCGCTCCTGCGCCCACAGCGTGAGCAACAGATTGCCCATGATCTGCCGCGTCTGGGCATCGAGCGGGCCGAACGGTTCGTCCATCAGCAAAATGGCGGGATTGCGGATCAGCACCTGCGCCAGACCGACGCGCTTGCGCTGCCCGCCCGACATTTGATGCGGATAGCGCGCCCCGAAGCCCTGCAACCCGACTTGCGCCAGCCAGTGCTCAGCTTTGTCGCGGGCGGTGACCGTATCAATCCCGGCCACTTCGAGGCCGATGGCGACGTTTTCGAGTGCGGTTTTCCACGGCATCAGGGCATCTTGCTGGAACAGATACCCCGCTTGCGCATTCAAGCCTGTCAAAGTCGCGCCGAAGATCGAGACATCGCCATTGGAAGGCTGCAACAAGCCTGAGGCGGCATTGAGCAAAGTCGATTTACCACAGCCCGTGGGGCCGACAATCGACACGAATTCGCCAGCCTGCACCGAAAGCGTGGCTTGACTGACCGCATGGTAATCCCCCGCCCGCGCGGGCCCGCTGTCCCGTGCATCACCCACCGCATGCGTCCGGGCGCGGTAGATGATATCGATGTGTTCAAGCGAGATGGCAATGTCAGGCTTCATGATCACTATCAAATGTCAAAACGGTGATTTATTTTATAAGAGAACAGAAGCAAAAATCCTATCCCTTAAAATGAACCGGTCGCACCGACAAAAAAAGGCCCCGCTTGCGCGAGGCCCCGATTTTGTTTCTGCCCCTGCAAAATGCAGGACAAAATCAATTCTTGGTCTTGTCGACCAGTGCCTTTTCCTTGATCCAAGGCATCATATCGCGCAGGCGTGCGCCTACTTCTTCGATCTGATGGGCTGCATGGCGGGCGCGGGTGGCCTTGAACGAGGTCTGGCTGACCTTGTTTTCCAGCATCCAGTCACGGGTAAACTTGCCGCTCTGGATGTCGGACAACACGCGCTTCATTTCCGCCTTGGTTTCGGAGGTGATGATGCGTGGGCCGGTGACATATTCGCCATATTCGGCTGTGTTCGAGATCGAATAGTTCATGTTGGCAATGCCGCCTTCGAAGATCAGATCGACGATCAGCTTCACTTCGTGCAGGCATTCGAAATAGGCCATTTCTGGCGCGTAACCGGCTTCCACCAGTGTTTCGAAGCCAGCCCGGATCAATTCCACCAGACCGCCGCACAGCACGACCTGTTCACCGAACAAATCGGTTTCGCACTCTTCCTTGAAAGAGGTTTCGATCACGCCCGCACGGCCGCCGCCATTGGCGGATGCGTAGCTGAGGCCGATGTCATGCGCGTTGCCGCTGGCATCCTGATGGATGGCGAGCAAGGACGGCACGCCGCCGCCGCGCTGGTATTCGGAACGCACGGTGTGGCCGGGGCCCTTGGGCGCAACCATCAGCACGTCCAGATCGGCGCGGGGCTCGATCAGGTTGAAGTGCACATTCAGACCATGCGCGAACATCAAGGCCGCGCCCTTCTTCATGTTGGCAGCCAGATGATCGTTGTAGATTTCGGCCTGCAATTCGTCAGGGGTCAGCATCATGATCACATCGGCCCATTTGGCGCAGGAGGCGACATCCATCACCTTCAGGCCTTCGGCTTCTGCTTTCTTGGCGGTTGCCGAACCGGCACGCAGACCGATGGCGATTTCTTTGACGCCAGAGTCACGCAGGTTCAGTGCATGGGCATGGCCTTGCGAACCATAGCCGATGATGGCCACTTTTTTGTTCTTGATCAGGTTGATATCTGCATCGCGGTCGTAATAAACGCGCATGGTTCGCTCTCCTTGGACTGCCTTTTTTAAATAGGTGCTTGAGCGATTAAGCGGCACGCGCCCGAGAATCAAGCCCTAAAGCGCATTCGGGCCTGAAATCAGCATCATATTGCATCCACCAACAGCGGCAGTGTCGAGATCAACAGCAATATGGCCATGCTGATATTGAATAGCCGCAAGCGCAGCGGATCTTCCAAAAACCCGCGCAAACCGACGCCAAACCCCACCCAAATGGCAATACAAGGCAGATTGATCACCCCGAACAGCGTGCCAACCACCAAAACACTGCTGACCATCGCCTCGGGCAGCGTGTAAACCGCCATGGCCGTGACCGCCATCACCCAGGCTTTCGGGTTGATCCACTGGAACAGAGCTGCCTCAATAAAGCGCATCGGCCTTGCGCCAGTCTGGGAGCCTCCCAGCCCGCCACTGGTCGCCAGCGACCATGCCAGCCACAGCAGATAGGCTCCCGAGCCGTATTTCAGCACCGTATGCAGCAGCGGCACCGCCATGATCGCTGCCCCGAGCCCCAGGCCGACAATCACCAGCATCAGCGTGAAACCCAGACACACCCCCATCATGTGGGGCATAGTCCGCCGCATCCCGAAATTCACACCGGACGCCAGCAACATCATATTGTTGGGCCCCGGCGTGATCGAGGACACCACGGCAAAACCGACAAGGGCTAGCAAAAGATCGGGGTTCATGACCGTGGTCTTTCTGTTGGATGGTCAACTTTCAAGCGCTTGCGGCAAAGCGAGCAACAACGACAACAGGCCGCGCACCTCGACTAGAACCGAAGGGGGCACCGCTTCGATAAAATCAAATATTCTGCCTTCGCGTTCGACAAACCGCGCCTGATCTACCAGTAAAACACCCTTGCTGGTCATCGTATCGGGCAATCGCACTTCCGTCGGCCAATCCCTGACCCGCGACGTCACTGGCACTACAAAAGCCCTGCGGGATATCGCGTGATAGCTTTGCCCAGTCAGGATCAATCCGGGTCTCCGCCCCTGCTGTTCGGAGCCAAGCCCACCCGAAAAATCAATCCAGTATAAATCACCGGCCTCTGGCAGCATATTTTCGGTCCGTCATGGGGTTTGATGGAAACTCACCACGCGAATACCCGTCGTCAATCACTTCGCCCGCACGATCAGGCCCCCAATCGAGGCTGTCCGGCTCCCGATCCGGCCCTGCAACCGCCATCGCCGCCACCAGCTCGTCAAGCGTTGCATAGCGGGCGGGATTGGCGCGGCTGACGACCAGACGATCACCCTCCATCACCAGTTCCAGCTCGCTGCCCTCGCCGACCTGCATCAGTTCCAGCATGGCTTTGGGCAGGCGAATGGCCGCCGAATTGCCCCATTTGGCGATTTTGATGCGCATGAACCTGCTCCAGAGCGAGGGTTACGGATCTACAATGTAGATACATTGTAGATCATTTGTCCCCATTCGGCAACCGGTCAGAAGCTCTCGGCACCGCGGCTCATCGCCGCTACACCGGTGCGCGAGACTTCGACCAGCCCGATTTCAGCCAGAATGGCAAGGAACCGGTCGATCTCTTCGGAAGTGCCGGTCAGCTCGAAAATGAACGAGGTCAGGGTCGCATCAAGCGTTTTGGCCCCGAAAGCACCGGCCAGACGCAGCGCCTCGACGCGGCTTTCGCCCTTGCCGACCACTTTGACCAGAGCGACTTCGCGCTCGACCGATTCGCCATGGCTGGTCAGGTCGATCACCCGATGCACCGGCACCAGCCGTTCGAGCTGGTGGATGATCTGCTCGATCACCTGCGCCGATCCGGTTGTCACGACCGTGATGCGCGAGACGTGCTTTTGATGCTCGGTCTCCGAGACAGTGAGGCTTTCGATATTGTATCCGCGGCCCGAAAACAGCCCTGCAATGCGGGCCAGAACGCCCGGTTCGTTATCCACCAGCACCGACAAAGTATGACGGCGGACGGTTTGATGCTTGGGCGGATCGGAATAATGAGATTTCATGGCTTTTTCTTTCATACTGCAGAAACAAATACAGAAGTCCGGATCAGGATGGCATCGGGAACGTGCCGGTCACCGGCTCGTCCGCCTCGTCATGGGCAACCACCCAGGTCTCTGCCATGGCCTCCTTGTGCCATTGGCGGAAGGCGGGCGAGCCCAGCACCGCATCCATATAGGCGCGGATCTGGGCATCGACGGGGATGGAAAAGGTATTGAGCCGCGTCACGACAGGCGCAAACATCGCGTCCGCCGCGCCAAACGCGCCGAACAGGAACGGACCCTGCCCCGAAGGCTTGCCGAAGCCGTCCAGTGCGCGCTTCCACAAGACCACGATGCGGGCCACATCCTTGGCCACCGCTTCGCCGCGGTCTTTGGCCGGATGCTGCATGCGCACATTCATCGGGCAAGCCTGACGCAGCCCGCGGAAACCGGCATGCATTTCGCCTGACATCGAGCGGGCCAGCACGCGCGCCTTGCGGTCTTTGGGCCAGACGGCCTTGTCGGGGAAACGTTCGGCCAATTCGTCCATGATCGCCAGCGATTCCCAGACAACCACATCGCCATCCACCAGAATCGGCACGGTCGATCCGGCCTGATAGGCATCGACACGGGGCCGAAATTCGGGCGTATCGAGCGGAATGACATCTTCGGTAAAGGGAATATCGAGCGCCTTCATCAAAATCCACGGACGCAAAGACCATGAGGAATAGGCTTTATTGGCAATGACAAGCTTCATGATGCAATCACCTTTGAGACGGGGTCAGGTTCAACGCAAACGCAACTGCGGCCTGTGCATGCAGCTTGGCCGTATCGAAACTCGGGCAATCCATATCGGCGGGCGACAGCAACAGCCCGATTTCCGTGCAGGCAAACACCACGCTATCGGCACCCGCCTGCCGCCCCTTGCGCACGGCATCGAGATAGAAGGCTTTTGAATCGGGCGAGATCACCCCGCGCACCAACTCGTCAAAGATGATGCGGTTGATCTCGATCCGGTCGTCCGCATCGGGCACCAAGGCGTTCATTCCGAAGCCGTCACGCAAGCGATCGAGATAGAACGGCTCCTCCATCACCGAGCGGGTGGCCAGCAGCAGCGGGCGTTTGGCACCCCCGTCCTGCAAGGCTTGGCCCAGCGCATCGGCAATATGGATCAAAGGCACCGAGCATGCAGCTTCAACCGCACCTGCGGCCAGATGCATCAGATTGGAACAGATCAACAGGCAATCAGCCCCCGAGGCTTCAAGCCTGCGACCGGCATCGGCAAGCCGGCGCCCTGCCTCCGGCCAGCCTGTTTCGGTCTGCAATGCCGCGATTTCGGCAAAGTCGAACGAATGCAGCAGCAGTTTGGCCGAGTGCAGACCACCGAGAACGTCGCGCACCCCGCGGTTGATTTCCGCGTAATAGGTGGCGGTCGATTCCCAACTCAACCCGCCGATGAGACCGATTGTTTTCATAGCCGATCACCTGAGCGTTGATTAAACGAGGGCTTTGCCCTTGCTGTCGATGACCGAGCCGATATCCTGCGCGGCATCGGCCAAAATCATCTCGTTATGGGCCTTGCCCGACGGGATCATCGGGAAGCAGTTTTCCTTTTTGTCGACCAGACAATCGAACAGCACCGGCAGCGGGCTGTTGATCATCTCCATGATCGCCTCGTCGAGCTTGGCGGGATCGGAGCAACGGATGCCCTTGGCCCCATAGGCTTCGGCCAGCTTGACGAAATCGGGCAGCGATTCCGAATAGCTTTCGGAATAGCGCGAGCCGTGCAGCAATTCCTGCCACTGGCGCACCATGCCCATATATTCGTTGTTCAGGATGAAAATCTTGACCGGCAGGCGATATTGCATGGCGGTCGAGAGTTCCTGGATATTCATCTGGATCGAGGCTTCACCGGCAATGTCGATCACCAGCGCATCGGGATGGGCCATCTGCACGCCGATGGCCGCAGGGAAACCATAGCCCATCGTGCCCAGACCACCCGAGGTCAACCAGCGGTTGGGCTCCTCGAAGCGGAAATATTGGGCCGCCCACATCTGGTGCTGTCCGACTTCCGTGGTGACATAGACATTCCGGTCTTTGGTCAACTCATAGAGACGCTCGACCGCATATTGCGGCTTGATGGTCTCTTTGTTCTGGGTATAGGCGAGGCATTGGCGGTG
>CAIYZJ010000295.1 GCA_903930675.1 uncultured Hyphomicrobiales bacterium | reverse complement strand
GGCATACATGCCGATCATCAGCAATTCGCCATGGGCGAAATTGACGACCCGGATCACTCCGAAAATCAATGTCAGGCCGACGCTGATCATCGCGTACATACTGCCCAGCATGATCCCGTTGATCATTAATTGGATCAGGACATCCATAATCTGCAGTCCCTTATGCTCGAAACCGGTTGAACAGCCGCAAAGCCGCAAAAAAATGTCCGCCGTATCGGATCATACGGCGGACAGTAAGCCCGTGGGATCAGTTGCTGCCCAAGCCGGTTTTCATCTTGGTCACAGCCGCCTTGGCGGGGAACACGGTGACGAGTTCGCCACCCTGCCACTGCATCACGAAGGGCGCAACGCGGGTGTTCTGTCCGGCTTCGTTGAACTTGGCACCCCAGCCCGAAGCGGTGGCACCGACCGGCAGATCGACCTTCAGCACCGATTCACGGATGGCGGGCGCGCTGAAATCCTTTGCCGAAGCCATGGCATCAAAGAAGATCTTGGCGCCGACATAATTGGCCAGGCTGTGGCCCGAGCGTGGCTCGATCCCGTATTTGGCCTTGTACTTGGCGACAAATTCCGTGATGCCGGGGGCGGCGGACACGTTGGTCTTGTATTGGGTGAAGTCGACATTCAATGCGCCTTCCATATTGGCCGCACCGACGGCTTCCATGGTTTCACGCAAGGAATAGCCCCCGCCCGCGCCCATCACGGCCTTGGGCTTGAAACCCTGTTCTTTGGCCTGACGGAAAAACAACACGGTGTCGTTCTGGTAGGAGGTCTGCAACACCACATCGACATTGGCCGATTTCAGACGCAGAATCACCGGAGTCAGATCGACCGACTTGGCCGAGTAAGGCAGGGTTTCGACCACGTTCACGCCCTTTTCCTGCGCGCGCTTGGTCTGGTAACCGGCCACTGTCTGCCCGTAGAGCGAATCTTCGTGGATGATCGCCACTTTCAGCGATTTGGCATCGACACCCAAAGCAGGCGCAATCGCCTCGCCGATGGAATCCACCATGCTGGCGGCAAAATCACGCGCGGTCGGATTGGAGCGGAACAGGTTCTTGAACCCGCGCTCGGTGATCGGATCGGAAATCGCGCCCAGTTCGAAATAAGGCACGCCCGCCAGTTCGGTCACCTGTGTGGCGGCCAGCGACAGCGAGGAGGAATAGGTGCCGAACACCACGGTGACCTTGTCCACCGAGGTCAGACGCCGCGCTTCGCCCACCGCCTGATTCGGATCCACCGCATCGCCTTTGACGATCTGCAAAGGCTGGCCCTTGACGCCGCCTGCCGCATTGCGTTCCTCGGTCGCCAGTTCCAGACCGCGGAAGCTCTCGTCGCCCAACAGCGCAAGACCGCCGGAGAACGGATAAAGCGCACCGATTTTTGTTTGGGCATTGACCGCGCCCGTGGACAAAGCCAGTCCCGTAGCAAGAATTCCAGCGGCATAGGCCGCACGCATGACGAGTTTCATAAAGTCCTCCCGAAAGGATGAGCCAAGGCTTTAATTGCCTATCTTGATATGCCTATTATCTCGCGACCTGCGATCGACGATGGCAAATAATGCACATAACCAAGTTGCCTGACAAGATGGCAACTGATAAATTGACTCATCGTCAACAAAGGCCAGTCAACAACCGCTGGTCAACAACGGCTGTTTGGCACTTCGAAACAACCGTCATAAAAACAATCCGGTGATCCCCAGGGTCATCATCCATTTATCGTATGAGGAAACGCCATCATGTCACTGCCTGCAACCATGCGCCAAATCCGTTTTGCGGGAGCCGGCGGCCCCGAAGTGATTTCTCTTGAAACCGGTCCGGTGCCTGTGCCCGGCGCGGGTCAGGTATTGATCGAAGTGGCGGCCGCAGGTGTCAACCGGCCCGATTGCCTGCAACGCGCCGGTGGCTATCCACCGCCCCCCGGTGCCACCGATGTGCCCGGCCTCGAAGTCTCGGGCAAGATTGTCGCATTGGGTACGGGCGTGTCGGGTTTGGGCATCGGCGATGCCGTTTGCGCGCTGGTGATCAGCGGCGGCTATGCCGATTACTGCATTGCCGAAGCCCCGCTCTGCCTGCCTGTCCCCAAGGGCCTGAGCCTGCTGGAAGCAGCCGGCCTGCCCGAAAACGTGTTCACCATCTATGACAACATCATCACGCGCGGACGGCTGGCCAAAGGCGAAACAATTCTGATCCATGGCGGCTCCAGCGGCATCGGCTACACCGCCATCCAGCTGGCCAAGCATTTCGGCGCACGCGTCATCGCCACCGCAGGCTCGGCCGAAAAGTGTGATTTCTGCCTGTCGATGGGCGCAGAAACCGCCATTGATTACCGCAAGCAGGATTATGCCGCCGAAGTCAAAGCCCTGACCGACGGGCGCGGCGTCGATGTCGTGCTCGATATGGTCGGCGGGCCCTATATCCAGAAGAACCTCGCCAGTCTGGCCTTCGAGGGGCGTCTGGTGCAGATCGCCTTTTTGCAGACCAGCCGTGTCGAATTCGACTTCATGCAGCTGATGCTGCGCCGCCTCACCATGACCGGCTCGACCCTGCGTCCGCGCTCGGTGGAACTGAAAAAGGCCATTGCCGACAAATTGCGCACCGATGTCTGGCCGCTTTACGCCTCGGGCGCACTGCGGACGGTGATCCACAAGACCTTCCCGCTGGAACAGACCCGCGAGGCGCATGCCCTGATGGAATCCAGCAACCATCTGGGCAAGATCATGCTCGGGGTCCGCACATGAGCACGCATGCAGGGCGTGTGGCCCTTGTCACAGGATCGGGGCGCGGCATCGGCCGCGCCATTGCCGACCGGCTCGGAGAAGCAGGCGCTGCGGTTGCCTATCTCGACCATGATCCGGAACTGGCCCGCATGGCCGCCGATGATGCGGTCAAAGCAGGCCGCGCCGCCATCGGCGTGTCGGCCGATGTCGCCGATGCTGCGGCCATTGCAAAAGCGGTCAAGCAGATCGAGGCCGCACTCGGGCCGGTTGATATTCTGGTCAACAATGCCGGCATTTCGCCCAAATCGGGACCGGACGGCAAGCGCGCTCTGACATGGGACATGGATATCGAAGAGTGGCAGCGCGTGGTCGGCGTCAATCTCCCCGGTGCGTTCATCTGCTCGCATGCGGTGTTGCCCGGCATGGTCGCACGCCAGCGCGGGGCGATTGTCAGCACCTCCTCGGTGGCGGGCAAAACCTTTTGCGACATTGTCGGCATCCATTATGCCGCCACCAAAGCGGGGTTGATCGGCTTTACCAAACATCTGGCGGGCGAGGTCGGCCCCTATGGCATCACCGTCAATGCGGTCGCACCCGGACGGATCGACACGCCCCTGATGCGCGGTACGGCGAGCGCGGCCAACGAGGCCGCCAAACTGGCCACGCCGATGCGCCGTTTCGGAACGCCCGATGATGTGGCGGGCACCGTACTGTTTCTGACATCGGACAATGCCGGCTTTGTCACGGGTCAGACCATTGATGTGGCTGGCGGATGGCTGATGACATGACACGCGCACGCTATGACTTCTCCTCGCACACACTGGTGCTGACAGGTGCTTGCGGCAGCATCGGGCGGGCGATTGCCCGACGGTTTTATGACAGCGGTGCAAATTGCGTGCTGACCGATCTCGATCAGGCCGGCGTGTCGGCCTTTGCCGAAGAGCTCGATCCGACAGGCGGGCGCGTTTTGGCTCTGGCGCTGGATGTAACCGATCCGGCCAAAGTGGATGCGGTGATGCAGGCTGGCCATCAAAAATTCGGGCCGATCCATGCACTCGTTACCTCGGCTGGGCTTTATGACGATGCCATGGTGGCCGACATGCCCGATACCCAATGGCAACGCTCCATCGCCATCAATCTCGACAGCGTCTTCTACACCTGTCGGGCCGCCATCCCCTTTATGGCCGAAGGCAGTTCGATCGTGAACATCGCCTCGCTGGCCGGACATCGCGGCAGCCGCGCCCATGCCCATTATGCGGCGGCCAAAGGGGCAGTGCTGTCGTTCAGCCGCTCGCTGGCGGTGGAACTGGCTCCGAAAATCCGCGTCAATGCCGTCTCCCCCGGGCTGATCGATGGCCCGATGGTGCAGAACCTGCTAAGCCTGACAGGCTCGCATTTCATCGACCAGACCCCGATGAAGCGCTTGGGCCAACCCGATGAAGTGGCCTCGGCCATCGCCTTTCTATGCTCGGCGGATGCGTCCTTTGTCACGGCCACAAGCATGCATATCAATGGCGGTCTCTATATAGCGAGTTGACAGTTCATGAGTGCGACCTCCCATCTCGACCGTGCCCCCTCCCTTGCCGATGTGCTGGCCCAGCGTCTGGAGCAGGATATTGCGCAGGGCCATTATGCGCCGGGCGAAAAATTGCCGAGCGAGCAGCAATTGGCCACCACCTACGGGGTCAGCCGGCCGATTGTGCGCGAGGCGATCGGACGGCTCAAACATGACGGGCTGGTCACCTCGCGTCAGGGATCTGGGGCCTTTGTCGCGGAATCGGGCGGGGCCAGCGTGTTCCGCCTCGATGTCTCCAATTTCAAGGACCGCGAGGAAATCGAATCTCTGATCGAATTGCTGATGGCCATTGAATCCTCGGCCACCGAGCTTGCCGCCCAGCGGCGCACCGAACAAGACCTGATTGCCCTCGGCCACCAGCTCGAGGCCATGCAGGCGGCCATCGAGCGCGGTGATTCCGGTGTCGACGAGGATGTGGCCTTTCATCGGGCAATTGTCGAAGCCACCAAAAATCCGTTCTTCATGGATCTGTCGACCTTTCTCGACCGGCGGGTGCGCCATTTCATCCGCACCGCCCGCGCCAATACCGCCAAATTGCAGACCGGCCACATGATGGCGGTGCAGGACGAGCACCGCGATATTTTCAACGCGATCCGCGACAAAGATGCCCAGCGCGCGCGGCAAGCGGCCGAGAACCATTTGAAGCGCGCCGCCCAACGCTTGGCAATCTATATGAAACGCGTCTAACCTGTCGGTCTTGGCCATCACAGGCCGCGACACAGGACAAAGATCATGTCGACGCATCCGAAAAATCTTTTCAAAAGCCGGTTGGGCAAGCAGCAGCAAATCGGCTATTTCGTCACCCTCGGCTCGCCCGCTCTGACCGAGATGCTGGCCGGATGCGGTTTCGACTGGATCTTGATCGACACCGAACACTCCCCCGTCGAATTGCCCAATGTGATCGACCATATGCGGGCGATTGCCAATCCCGAAGTCGCCACTCTGGTGCGTCCGGCATGGAATGACATGGTCACCATCAAGCGCCTGCTGGATCAGGGCGCACAGACCATTCTGATCCCCTATGTCGAAAACGCCGACGAGGCGCGTCTGGCGGTTTCCCATACCCGCTTCCCCCCCAAAGGCGTGCGCGGAGTATCGGGTGCGGCGCGCTCCTCCAATTACGGATTGAGCACCGACTATTTCACCGCCGTCGAACAGGAACTCTGCGTGATCGTGCAGATCGAAACGCTGGAAGCCCTGAAGGATATCGAAAAAATTGCCGCGGTCGACGGTGTCGATGCGGTGTTTATCGGCCCATCCGATCTCGCCGCCTCGATGGGCCATCTCGGCAATCCGCTGCACAAGGATGTGCAGGCGGCCATTGAGGACGGCTTCGCCCGCTTGAAGGCCATCGGCAAGCCCGCAGGCTATCTGACCGGCAACGAAGACGAGTTCCGTCGCCGTCTGGCCGACGGCGTCGATTTCATCAGCTTCGCCACCGATGCGGTGTTTATCCGCAATGCGGCGAAAAGTCTGGTGACACGGCTGAAATCATAGGCAGAAACGCTCAGATTCCATTGTGAAAATCACCCGCACTGATTCTATACTCACCCGAAGGAGGCCCATAGCGGCCACGGGTGAGGAGAGCGATTGTGGACGAGTTTGATTATGTGATTGTCGGTTCGGGTCCGGCGGGTTCGGTGCTGGCCAAGCGGCTTTCTGCGGATGGCAAAACAACCGTCTGCGTGCTCGAAGCCGGCATATCCGACAGCCATCCGATGATCCGCGTGCCGGTGGGTTTTGTCAAAACCCTCTACAATCCGCGGTTCACATGGGCTTTCAAAAGCGTGCCGTCGGAAGCCACCAACAACCGCGAAATCGGCTTGCCGCAGGGGCGGCTGGTCGGCGGGTCCAGTTCGATCAACGGGCTGGTCTATAGCCGTGGCCAACCCGAAGATTTCGACGACTGGGCGCTGACAGGGGTCAAAGGCTGGTCCTATCGCGATATCCTGCCCTATTTCAAACGCTCCGAGCGACGGATCGGCAAGGCCGACGAACGGTATCGCGGGCGTGACGGCGAATTGCCGATCACCAATCCCGACTGGAAAAGCACTCTGTGCGATGCCTTTATTACCGGTGCGGGCGAACTCGGCATCCCCAAAAACCCCGATTACAACGGCGAGTTCCATGACGGTGCGGGCTATTTCCAGCGTTATATCGAAAAAGGCAACCGCATCAGCACCGCGCAGGCGTTTCTGTATCCTGCCGTTGATCGGGGCAATGTGATCTTGCGGATCGGCGCCGAGGCCACCGCCATCCTGTTTGACGGCAAGCGGGCCGTCGGAGTCGCCTATGACCATGACGGCGAAGCGCGCCGCGTGATGGCCAAGCGCGAGGTCATCATCAGCGCGGGAACGGTCAATTCCCCCAAACTGCTGCAACTGTCGGGGGTGGGTGATCCCGCTTTGCTCAAGCAGCACGGTATTGCTGTGGTGCAGGACCTTGCCGGTGTCGGCCAGAATTTGCGTGATCATTACACGGTGCGCATCGCCGCAAAGGTCAAACGCGCTGCCACCATCAACGAACGCTCGAAAGGCTGGCGGTTGGGTCTGGAAATTGCCCGCTGGCTGGTCGGACTGCCGAGCATTCTGGCGCTGAGCCCGTCACTGGTGCATGTGTTCTGGAAATCGCGGCCCGACCTGAACCGGGGCGACATTCAAGTCCTGTTCACACCCGCCAGCTACAAGCCGGGCAAGACCTATCAACTCGATGATTTTCCCGGCATGACCTGCGGCGCGCGCCAGCAGCGGCCCGAAAGCTCCGGCACGGTCCGGATCACCTCGTCCGATCCCAAAGCCCTGCCTGCCGTACAGCCTAATTATCTGGTCGATCCGCGCGATCAGGAGGTGATCGTCGCCGCCCTCAAAATCGCCCGCCAATTGCTCCACAGCGATGCCCTCAAGCCCTATCTGGTCGAGGAAGTCCTGCCCGGCCCCGATGTCAAAACCGATGCCGACTGGCTGGACTATGCCCGCGAGCGTGGCGGCACAGCCTATCACATGGTCGGTACCTGCCGGATGGGCGTGGCCGGTGATCCTCTGGCGGTGGTGGATGAAACCCTGTCGGTGATCGGGCTGGAAGGCCTGCGGGTGGTCGACGCCTCGGTGATGCCGCAAGTGCCCTCGGCCAATACGCTGGCCGCCACCTTGATGGTGGCCGAGAAGGCGGCGGATATGATTTTGGCGGCGCGCTGAGGCGGCCTCAACCGTTCTGCGCGATTGTCTGCAACTGGTCGATGATGGTGTCGGCCACCTCGATGGTGCCGCGCGCCACAATCTGTTTGCGGATCTGCGCCGAGCGGTCGAACGGCATGCGGACCTGATCATCGGGATTGACGGGACGGGCCGCGCGCACCGCTTCGGCATAGGCATGGATGCGGGTTTTGAATTCCGCCGGATCCATGAACAGATCGGGCTTGACCGCCAGAAACACAAAGCCGCAATCGCGGTAATCGGCAGGCATGGCACCGCCGCCCATCAAAATGCCCATCATCTGCACCACAAGCGCCAGACCGCTGCCCTTGTGCCCACCCCAGACACGGATTGCGCCGGACAAAGCCGCCATCGGGTCGGTGGTTTCTTGCCCTTGCGCATCAAAGGCCTGATGCTCCGGCAGGGGGTTGCCGAGACGATGCGCCAGCACCACTTCGGCAATCGGGGTGATCGAAGTGCCCAGATCGAGGATGATCGGTTGCCCGTCGGCGGGAAAACCAAAGCCGATCGGATTTGTGCCGAAGCGGCCTTCGCTCGATCCGTGCGGGGCGACACGCGGGGCCGACGAGCCCATCACCATGGCAATCATGCCTTCATTGGCGGCAATTTCGAGATAATGGGCATACATGCCGCTATACCAGGTATTATTGGCCCCGATCAGAGCCAGCCCGCTGGTTTTGGCCTTGTCCAGCCCCATCCGCATCGCCTGATAGGCGACCAGATAACCGTTCTGGTCCTGCCCGTCGATCAGGGCCGAAATCGGGGTCTCGCGCGCAACAAGAGTCGGACGGCGCGGGCTGAGGCCTTGCCGGTCGATCAGCGACAAGGCGCGTGACAGGCCGCCGAACGACACACCGCGCAATTCGCAGCCCATCACATGATCGGCGATGATGACGGCCTCATCGGGCGTATAGCCGGTCTTTTCCAGCGCGGAGCGAACCAGCGCATCGGCTTCGGTGATCGCAATCAACATCCCGTTTACTCCCCAACACCCATGACGGACCCGACAAAGAGAGGGATGCGGACACCGGCCTCTTATTGGTCCAAATGCAATTGCTTCCAGCCGCTCTGGATATGGTCAAGCATGGCCTGCACCGCTCCGGCCTCGTTGCCTGCCGCCAGCTGTTCCAGAAAATGCTCGTGCTCCTTGCGCATCGTGTCGGGACGCGAGGAGGTTTTATCCTGACGGGTAAACGGATATTGCGCCCACAGGACCCGCACGAATTTCAACGTCTGCGGACGCTGCGCCAGTTCATAGAGTTTGAAATGGAAGCGGTAATTCTCGGTCCGCACCGCATTGATATCCTGGTTCCTGATTGCCTCGTTCAACTGCTTCTGGATCGACTGGATGAGTTTGAGATCCGTTTTCGCCATATTGCGGATGGCATGCAGCGTCAGCTCCTGTTCGAGATTGAGGCGCAGATCGAATATCTCCTGCTGCCGCTCGGCCACCAGTTCGGGCACCAGCACGCCCTTGTGGGCGAGGCCCTGCACATAGCCTTCGGCTTCCAGCATTTGCAGGGCTTCGCGCACCGGCGTGATCGACACACCCAGTTCAGCCGCAATATCGGCCTGTTTCAGCTTGTCCCCGCGCGCATAGATGCCGGCAATAATCCGCTCGCGCAGGATTTCTGCCACATGGTCCTGTTTGGTCTGAAAAGCCATGGCGACCCTTTATTTCTCTTGTTTCACACCGTTTGCTCTGATTGTGCCGGATATTCATCCCCCATGAAGGCCCGACAGACCAGCGGCTTAACATTACAAGATACCTTGTTCAACCAAATCAGCGATCTCGCTGTCGCTAAACCCGAGCATTTCTTGCAGGATCGAGTGATTGTCTTCCCCGTAACACGGCGCGCCGCGATTGATCGGCCCGCCTGCATAAGCGGGGGTTTTTGACAGATGCACCGGAAATTCGGCCACAGGCCATTGCCCGATTTTGGTGCCTTTGACTTCGGTCAGCCAATCCAGCGAGGCCAGTTGCGGATCACGGTCATAGCGGTCAGCCGCGTTCTGGCAGACACCCGCCGCCACTCCCGCCCGCTGCAAGGCATGCATGGCGTCGTAAGCATCCACCGTGACGCTCCATCCGGTGATCGCAGCGTCCAGCGCATCCTGATGGAGCAGACGGGCGGCAAGCGTGGCAAAGCGGGCATCATCGCGCAGGGCTTTCAGGCCGGAGACTTCGGTCAAAGCCAGCCATTCACCCTCGGTGAAACAGGCGATCGCCAGCCAGCGGTCATCGCCCGCACAGCGGAACGCCCCGTGCGGCGCGGCAGGCTTGTAGGGCGAGCGGTTGCCGATACGTTGCCACGGCCGGTCATTGGCCGACCAATCCAGCACCGGCACCATGGTCTGGAAGATGCCTGCCTCGCATTGCGAGGAGTCGATCCATTGCCCTTGCCCTGTCCGGTTGCGGTGATAGAGCGCGCCCAAAGTCGCCAGCGCGAAACCATAGGCTCCCGCCCAATCCAGATAGGAATAGCCCCAGCCCGCAGGCATGGCCGGTTCGGGCAGGCCCGACATATCGGTTGTTCCGGCAAAGGACGCTGCCACCGGACCCACCGTGCGGAAGCGGCCATAGACACCGCGCGCCCCCATGCCCGATTGCTGGACATAGATGATATCGGGCCGGATGGATTTCAGCACCTCGTAACCAAGCCCCAGCCGGTCGAGCACACCGGGCGAAAAGCCTTCGGCAACGATATCCGACATGCGGATCAGGTCTTTGGCGATCTGCAAGCCTTTCGGGGTGCGGATGTTGAGTGACAGCCCGCGCTTGCCCGCATTCTTGTTGTTGAATTGCCCGCCCATATCGGAATCGGTCACACCCTGCATCGGGCCGGTGGCCCTTTGCCGTGCCTCGCGCCCGCCGACCGGAGCCATCGCCGCCAAGCGGGTATCGGGATTGGCTTTCCATTCCACTTTCAGGCTCTCGGCCCCCAAAGCGGCCAGAAAACGCGTGCCGCCAGCGGAAGCGAGAAACCACGAGAAATCGAAAATCCGGATGCCCTGCAACGAAAAGGCTTTGCCATGCGGCGACAGTGTCGGGCTGGCTTGTGCGGGTTTCGCCGTGGCAGGCACTGTATGCGTTCGGGACTTGAGGTCCGCCAGCACGGTTTCGCTGTGCTCGCCGACAAACGGAGCGCGGCAACCGGGCTGCCAGGCGGTGGCATCGCTCAGCCATTTGCTGGTCGGATAGCGGAATGTGCGGCCCAGTTCGGGATGCGCAATATCGGAAAAGGTCTGGCGCGACAGCCAGTGCCCGTCGGTGGCATTTTCATGGGGCTTGCGCACGGGGGCCCATAACAGGCCCGCATTCTGCGCCTCGCGCCACGGCACATCCTGATAGCAAAAAGCCCTGACAAAACGCTGGACCACATCCAGCGTGTGATTGGACTCCTCGTCGCGGTCAGCCGTGCCGGGGATGGAACGGGCCGACAGATCGACATCCGATCCGGGCGGCTTGAGATCGGCCGCCATGCCATAGCCATCGAGAAACGGCACCAGTTGCGCCTTGTCCTTGGCCGAAACGCCCCAGCTCATCACCCAGCGCCCGTCTTTGGTATGGCTGATATTGGGGGTTCTGCTCGGCTTTTCTGCGGCATGGCGGGCCGTCTGGCGGTAAAGCGGTGCGTGGCGCATCACCCATGACATCAAATCCAGCTCGGTATTGATGGCGACCGATTGATGGATGGCGGCAGAGACATCCTGCCCCTCGCCGGTCCGCTGGCGATGCAGCAAGGCCGCCACGATCCCGCAGGCCAGTTGCTCGCCCGCTATGTGATAGGCGTGCCATAATTGCGGGGCAATCGGCGGCAGGTCATAGCGGCCGTCGGGCGCGCTGTCATAGCCGCAATTCATCATCACCCCGCCCAAAGCGAGATGGATCAGATCGGAGGCTTTGTAATCCTTCCAAGGCCCGTCATCGCCAAACGGGGAGATTTTGGCGACCACCAGTCCGGGAAAACGCTCGCTCAAATCCCGATCAAGTCCGAAGCCTTCCAGCCCCGCGCCTTTGAGACTGTCAAGCACCACATCGGCCCCCGACAGCAATGCCAGCATCTCGTCGCGCGACCGGATGGTGACCGATTGTTTGCCGCGATTATAGGCCCAGAAAAACAATGAGCGTTCGGGATCGGGCCGATCCTCGTAAAACGGCCCGATATGGCGCGACGGCGAGCCTTCCGGCGGCTCGACCTTGATGACCTCGGCCCCCAGACCCTGCAACAGCAATCCGCAATATTCGCCCAACTCGTCGGCAAATTCTACAACCCGAAGCCCGGCCAACATGCCGGGTTTGAGGGATTGTGATGCGTGCTCCATCATGCACCCTGTCTGTTGAATGGTTGTTGCGGGCGCGGCAGGGTCAGGACGATTGCGGGATCAGCCGCATTTTCGGCACGGTCCCGATCGCCACGTCCTCGCCATAACAAATCTCGACCTTGTGCCCGACCCAATTGCCTTCCGGCTCCGGTCCGACAAGATTGCTCATTACAATCGGGCCTTCATCGAGCTGCACGGCCACGACATTGTAAGGGGGCGGGAAATTATCGAAATACTGGCGATGATAAATCACCCAGGAGAGGATGGTGCCGCGTCCTTTCAGCGGCTTCCAGTGATAGTCCATCGACAGGCAATGCGGGCAATTGGCGGCTGGCGGATAACGGAATTCCGAACAGTCGTCGCATTGCTGCAACTGCCAGTCATGGGCGCGGATGCTTTCCCACATCGGTTCGTCATAGAGTGAGATGACAGCTTGTGAATTGGCCATGGCGCGCCCCTATGATCCGTAAATAATGGAAACGGCTTTGCCAGCCACATCCGAATTGTAGTGGACAAAGCGGCAGTTCTCGACCTGTCGACCCAAGCCCTCGCCGCGCACCTGCCGCACCGCTTCGACCTGATGGTTCCAGCCCTGCATGTAGGTTTCCGACAAATGGCCGCCGCCGGTGTTGACGGGCAACTTGCCTTTCAGCGAAATGCCCTCCTCGGCCATGAAACGCCCGACATCGCCGGTCGCGCAATAGCCATAGCCCTCCAGTGCCAAAGGCACATGGCAGGAGAAGCTGTCATAGATCTGCACGGCGTCGATATCCTTCGGGCCAAGCCCTGCCATATTGAACATCTGTTCGGCGCAACGCTCCTGTGCCGGACGGTAGAAATCCAGCAGGCGCGGCTCGAGGCTGGTTGCACCCTTGTTGGCATCGTAGCGGCCGACACCATGGATCAGCACGGGCTTTTTCTTGGCATTGCGCTTGGCATAATCGGCCGACGTGATGATGAGTGCGACACCGCCGTCATTGATCAGGCAGTAATCGAACAGATGCAGCGGCTCGCAGATATAGCGCGAGGCCATATAGTCTTCGATGGTGATCAGCTTCTTCATCAGGGCATGCGGGTTGAGGCTGGCATGCAGACGCTGCGCCACCGCCACCTCGCCCAACTGCGCCTCGGTGCAGCCGGTCAGGGCCATGAAGCGCTGGAACATCATGGCATAGAGCGCGCCTTGCGAGGTGAACCCCCACGGCGCATGATAGATATAGGACAGGAACATATTGCCGCCCATCGCCTCGGGCCCGCCATACTGGATGGCGGCAGAGCGCTGGTCATTGCCATAGACAAGCGCCACGACCTCCGCCATGCCGGTTTGAATGGCCATACAGGCTTCGATCACCGACAGCATGGCATCGGCTTGCGATCCCCATGTCGGATTGATGCCGAGCAATTCGCCCATCCGCTCATAGGCAATGGTCGGGCCAACGATCAAACCGTCGATGTCATCGCGCTCGATACCGGCATCTTTCAACGCCTTGTTGAAGGCTATGGCCGCATAGCCATAGGAATCATGCGGACGCTCGCCAGCCCTGACACGGGCATGGTCCCCCACATAATCGCTTTCACCAATGCCGATGACCGCGGCAACCTTGCTCAAGCTTTTCACTATCGCCATCCGTTCCACTCCCAATCCCGCTGCAGGCTGTTCAAAGAGGTTGTCATTCCAGCACGCCTTCCTGCCGCAAGGCCTGCACCTGCGCAGCCGAATAACCGAGCAATTGCTGCAAGAGATCCCCGCTGTGCTCGCCCAGAAGCGGCGGCCGTCTGAGATTGACGCGCTCGCCATCCAGCAGGAAAGGCGGCGAGGTAAACTGGCTTTCGCCGATTTCGGGATGATCGAGCGTCTGCCAATAGCCGCGATGGCGAAGCTGCTCGTCCTCCTCCATCAAATGGCGTGAATTCATGACCATGCCCGCAGGCACGCCCGCGGCCTGCAAGAGCATCATCACCTGTTTGGCCCCGTGCCGGCGGGTCCAGAGCGTCACAGCCTGTTCGATCCGCTCGACCTGCTGCAACCGACCTGCAGCATGGGTGAGGGCCGGATCATCGGCAAGTTCTGTCAAACCCGCGACCTGACACAAAGCCTGCCATTGGCTGTCGGTCTCGACCGCAATCGCGCACCAGTCATCGCTGCCCTGACAGGCGAAAATGGAGTGCGGCGCATGGAAGGGCGAGCGATTGCCCATCCGCTCGCGCTCGCGTCCGGTCATCGCATATTCGAGGAACGGCAGGCCCATGCAATTGATGGTGGATTCAACCTGCGAGAGATCGATTTTCAATCCGCGTCCGGTCGCCCTGCGATGGCGCAACGCCGCCATCATGGCAAAGGCGGCGTGGTAGGGATTGGCGGCATGGTCGGGAAAATGCGTGCCGGGTCCGATCGGTCCCTCGCCCTGATAGCCGGTCTGCCACATCAGGCCTGTCACAGCCGAAATCGTCATGCCCACACCGAGCAAATTGGCCAGCGGTCCGTCCTCGCCATACATCGGCATCGAGAGATAGATGATGTCCGGTTTGATGGCTTTGACCTCGTCATAGCCCAGGCCCAACCGCTCCATCGCGCCGGGTCCGAAATTGTTGCTGACCACATCGGATGTGCGGATGATGTCATACAGGATATCGCGGGATTTCCGGCTTTTCAGATTCATCGCCAGACTTTTTTTGCCCGTGTTGCGCGACGCGAAATAGCCGGACCGGTTGATGCCCGCCACACCGTCCTTGAACGGCCCGCCCGCCCGCACCGGATCGACCCGCGAACCGCTTTCGACCTTGATAATCTCGGCTCCGAAATCGCTGAACAGTTTGGTCGAAAACGGTCCGGCTCCGGCCCATGTCAGATCGGCAAAACGGATGCCTTTGAGAAATTGCGGAAACATCAGCTCTGCCCTCCCGCAGTTTTTTGGGATGCCGCAAGTCCGGCCAGCACGGCCTCGCTGTCGCGCCCCGATTCGGGGGGCCCGCGCTCGATCTGCCACAGGGGTTCGGACAGCCGATAGGGCGCGCCGGGAAAAGCGATCGTGTGATCGAAACCGGGCATGCTGACTTGCTGGAAATACTGGCGATAGACCAGTTGCGGATCGTCTTGCAGATCGGCGAGCTTGCTGACAGGGGCCATCACCAGCTTGCGCTTGAGCGCATTGTCGCGCATCTCCTGTTTGGTCTTGTCGGCCACAAACCGCTCGAACAACAGTTTGAATTCGCTTCGCATGGCCGCTTTGCAGCGCGTCGCGCGATCGGCCCAATCGGGCTCGTGCAGACGGGCGACACCGTCAAACCCTTCTTCGGTCATCCACTGGATGATGCCGTTCCACGAGGCGGGCAGGGACAGGGGAGCGGCCAGAAACACATAGCCATCCTTGCAGGCATAGGCTGCCTCGGTGGCGTCGCGCACCCCCTCACCGCCTCGGCTCGAAATGCGCTTTTCGAGATCGTAAACCTGAATGGCATTTTGCAGGGAATGGGCAATGGCCTCTTGCGCGGAGACATCGAGCACATGGCCGTGGCCGGTGGCCTCGAAATCCCACAAGGCAATCGCCGTTGCCGCCGCCGCATAGAGCGAGCTGACAAACACACTTTGTTGCCCCGCCAGTTGCAGCGGCGGCTTGTCCGGTTCACCCGACAGCCACGCGATCCCGCCCAGCGACTGGGCGATCAGATCGGTTCCGACAAAGTGGCTGTATGGGCCGGTCAGCCCGAAATAGGACACAGAGGTGACAATCCGCGCACCGGGCACGGCCAGAATATCGGCAAGAGACACATCCGCCTGCTCGCCCGCCTCATAGACCACAATCTGGGCGTGAGTGATCAGATCGGCCAGCACGGTTTTACCCGCAGAGGAAGCCAGATCCAGCGTCAGGCTCTTTTTATTGGCATTGAGAAAAGCATAGGGCACGCCGCCGAACCGGTGCGAATCCAACCCTGCTACGTCTGGCGGCTGTTGGCGGTCACCGCGCCCTTGCTTGCTCTCGACCCGGATCACTTCGGCACCGAGATCGGCGAACAGGCGGGTCGCATAGGATCCAAGCTCCCGCGTCAGATCAATGATGCGTATTCCGGTATAGGGACGAAGCGGTTGCGTGCTCATGACAATTGCAATCTGGCGCGAGGGTGAAACAGCAGGGGCGGTCGGTTGTGGACTTTGACAGTTATGGACTTGGACAATTGCGGACTTGGACAGTGTTTTGAAAACTCACCTGTCACATCCGGCGGAGCGGGGGCGACCGATGATCTTTGTCAAAATAATGCATCATATAAATAATATTGCAAGACCGGATTCGGCAAATCCCCGACATTATCTCAAAATTTCAGTGAGATAGGCGTTGAAAGCCGGGGCGTTTTCATAGCTCGCCCAGTGCCCTGCCTCGGGAATGAGCTTGAATGTCAGGTCGGGTCGCACCGCGCGCAGCACGGCTTCGCGTTCGGCAAACTGGCCTGCGGCCACCGCATCCTGCTCGCCCCAGATCACATGCAGATGGTCGGGCCGCGATTGGCGCAGCGCGTTGGTGATGTTCTCGCTATTGGCAAAGCGGCGGCTTTTGACCCGCGCCTTGCCGACATTGTTGTGCTGGATGGTGACGGCCAGATCATCGATCCTGTCGGGATCGGCAATCATCAGCATGGCGAGATTGAGCTTGTGCAGGGCCGCACGCTCGCTCTCTTCCATCTCGTGATCGGTGCGGTGCAAAATGATATTGGTGCGCGGCAGCCCCAAAGCCCCCGCCCCCACCAGCGTCAGCGAGGTCAGAGGCGAACGGTAATGTTGGGCCGCATAGGCCCCGACCAGCGAGCCGAACGAGAAGCCGACAATGTCGAGCCGCTCGACCGGCTTGACCAATTGTCCCAAGCCCTGCGCGATCACCCGACCGATGCCGTCGGGGGTCGGATCGGGCGCGTCGTCAGAATCGCCAAGTCCCGGAATATCGGGCACCAGCACACGGCGGAACTGTTTGAAATGCCCGATATTGCGCACCCAGTGCCGCCACGACCCGTAACCGCCATGCAACAGCACCAGCGCGGGACCCGCCCCCCATTCGCGCCAGACCATCCGGCCATCCCCGCAAGGGGTGGTGTGCCTGTCGGCCTGGTCTTCCAACAGGTCCAGCACGGCTTGTGAACTCATAACAGCAACCTTGTGGTTGTTTGGCCTATTCGACGATGAATTTGGGCAAGGTGAAGTGTTCGGTCATCTCGTGAAACACCGCCCTGACGGGCAATCCCTCGGCCAGATGCGCAGGTTTGTCACCGGCAAAATTGGCGACAATCAACGGGCCTTCAGCCAAGCGGACCAGACAGCATTGATAGGGCAAATCGGGGATAAACCCGCCCCAATAGGCGCGGTGGAATGTCACCCATGACAGCAAGGTGCCGCGTCCGCTGACCGGCTCCCATGTTTGCTCTTCCGACAGGCAATGCGGGCAGACGGGGCTTGGCGGAAAGTGGCCGTCGCCGCAATCGTCGCAGCGCTGGATCGACAGACGATGCGCCCGCGCATGCTCCCAGAAAGGCTGCATCAGCAGATCATCGGCTTGGGGAAGCGGTTTCGAATAGGTCATGATACACCCCCCTCAAGCGCGCGAATAGATGATGGAGCGGGTGCAAGGCGTCACGGCAACATATTGGATGATGTTGCAATCCTTGATCTGCCGCGCCCCGCATTCGCCACGCAACTGGCGCACGGCTTCGACATTGAGTGCCCAGCCCTGCATGTAGGAATTGGACAAATGCCCGCCATCGGTATTGGTGGGCAAGGCGCCGTGCAGGCCGAGCGTGCCGCCTTCGACATAAGCCCCGCTCTCGCCGCGTCCGCAAAAGCCGAAACCCTCCAGCGAAAACAGCACGGTCGGGCTGAAATTGTCGTAGCACATCAACCCGTCAATATCGCTCGGGCCGACACCCGCCATCTGGTAGACTTGGGCGGCGGTATCGCGGGCCTCGGCATACCAGAAATTCTCGTCGAAATTGGAAATGCTGGACTGGCTGAACGCATCGCGCGCGCCGACGCCGGAAATCAGCACCGGCGGCTTTTTCAAATCCCTGGCGCGCTCGGCACTGGTCATGATCACGCAGACGGCCCCGTCATTGATCAGGCAATAATCGAGCAGGCGCAGCGGCTCGACAATCGGGCGGGCCTCCTCGTGATCGTCAATCGTCATCGGCTTTTTCATCACCGCATCGGGGTTGAGCAAAGCGTGCTGGCGGAAGGCCACCGACACTTCGGCCAATTGGCGGGTGGTGGTGCCATAGCGGTTCTGGTGCATCTGGAACATCATGGCATGGGCCGCACCGGGCGAGGTAAAGCCCCACGGATCCCACAGGCTGGCCGCCTCGTCGCCCCCGTAATTGACGCGGCGCGAACGGCCGATATTGGTATAGATCAGCGCGACATAATCGGCCGCCCCCGTTTCAATCGCCAGCATGGCCTCGATGATCGCCATGCCGGACATGCGGCCATGCGGCGGCATTTGCAGGGTCCAGCGCGGATTGAGACCGAGCACTTCCCCCATGCGCGCATAAAACGGCACACGGCAGCACACCAAACCGTCAATCTGGTTCTTGTCGATCCCGCAATCCTCGACCGCAGCCTTGAAGGCCTTGGCCCCCAATGCGTAATCGCTGAATTGCGGGAAATTGCCATATTCGGTCGTACCGACCCCGACAATCGCAATCTTGTTTTTCAGAGCATCCATGGAAGTCATTGCGAAGCCTTCGGGCCGTTGTCGGCCGCAGGTTTAGGATCAGGGATATTGGGCACCGCGCGTGCTGACATAGAGCGTGAAGACAGACGCCGCACAGGTCATGAACAGGCGGTTGCGCTTGGGACCGCCAAACACCAGATTGGTGCAGACCTCGGGCAGTCTGATCTTGCCGATCAATTCGCCGTCGGGCGCAAAGACCTGCACCCCGTCGCCCGCGCTGGTCCAGACATTGCCGTCGATATCGACACGGAACCCGTCGGATACGCCCGGATTGATCACGGCAAAAACGCGTTGGTTGCGCAATTCTTTGCCTGCCACATCCCAAGCCTCGATATGGTGATAGCCTGTCTGGCTGTGCGAGCTGGACGTATCGGCGACATAGAGAATGGTCTCATCGGGCGAGAAGGCCAAGCCATTCGGCTTGATCATCTTGTCGGTCGCGCTCGTCAATGAACCGCTGGCCGGATCATAGCAAAACACATGGTTGATGCCGATCTCGCTTTGGGCTTTGTCTCCGGTGTAATCGCTCAAAATGCCGTAATCGGGATCGGTAAACCAGATCGTGCCATCCGAGCGCACCACCACATCATTGGGCGAGTTCAACCGCTTGCCCTGATAGTGATCGGCCAGCACCGTGATGGTGCCGTCGGGTTCCGTGCGGGTCAGCCGCCGCGCGCCGCTTTCGCAGGTGATCAACCGTCCCTGCCGGTCGCGGCTATTGCCGTTGGCGTGATGCGAAGGCGCGCGAAAGACGCTGACCCCGCTGCCCTCGACCCAGCGCATGATGCGGTTATTGGGAATATCGCTCCACAAATAGTAATCGCCATCCGCGCAATAGACCGGCCCTTCGGGCCAGCGCATGCCGGTATGCACGGTTTCAAGCCGTGCGCTGCCGACAATATAGGGCCGGAACCGCTCGTAATTGATCACTTCGACTTCAGGTGCCATCAAGCCCTCCTCAACATTCCGGCGTCAGACCAGCCGATAGAATTCACGCGCTGCACCGTTGAACATCCGGTTGCGCTCGTCCGCACTGTAGGAGGCTGTGATTTTCTTCAAAGCATTCCAAAGCGCCTGATAGGTGCAGCACTGCTTGTCGACCGGAAAATTGCTTTCCATGATCACGCGCTGCGGCCCGAAGGCATCAATGCCAGCCTGCACAAAGGGCGACCATGCATTGACCAGATCATCGGAATTGAGCGGCTTGTTTTCTGTGTGGAAACCGAAGCCGCCATAGACCATGCCGAGCCCGCCGATCTTGATATAAACATTGGGGCATTGGGCCAGACGCTTCAGATCGGCCTGCCATAGGGCGAATTCATCCTTGAAGCGGAAGGCGTAGGAACCGATCCCCAAACGGCCACCGATATGGTTCAGCACAATTCTGGTGTCCGGGAAGGCATTGGCCAATTCGACCAGCTCGGACATTTGCGGATGGAACAACCATGCATCGAAGCTCAGATCACGCGGGGCCAGTTGCGCAAAGCCTTTGCGGAAATTGGGATCGGACATCAGCTTGTGCTGGGCGACCGAGGGCAGGAAATCGGCAATCACCTTTTCGTCCGTCCAGGTCAGTCCCTGACGGATACCACGGAACCGCCCGCCGCTGATCAGCATATGCTGGTCGAGAATGGCACCGACCCGATCCCCCAGCCGGAAATCGACAAAACCGACAATCCCCTCGCAGACGCGGGTCGATCCGTAACGGCCACTGTCGGACATGGCGGCAATGCCGCTCAGAAATTCGGTCTCGCCGAGGCATTTCAATTCTTCGGGCCCCGAAGCGCGCATCATCGAATGGGCCTGCACATGCACTGTCGAAATCACATTGTGCCCGCTGTGGCGGATATCATCGGTGATTTCGCGGATCAGATATTGGCCGTTGAAATTGTCCCACAGATGATGATGGGCATCGACAATCGGCAAATCGGGATCAACCACCGGCTCGACATCGGCCTTTTGCTGCCAGATCGCCATTTCCTCAACGGTTCGGGGATAGTTGCCTTTGAAAACCGGTGATTGTTCTGGCTGATAGCGATAGTCCGACATCTGTTTCTCCCGTTTGTCTTGCGCGCGTGACATGAAGCCAACGGCAAGAATGCCGTATGGTCCGACCATCATCCCATGCACATTGTCCCATGCACAAGACGAGGATAATCGGCAGGCTTTTGTTGCGGTTACCCTTTTATTTATAAAAGATATGATGCATTATTTTTGCATCGTGACAAGAAGCAAAAAGGAATAGTTTTGTGAAAATCAGTGACTTAGCTGGAAAGACAGCCCTGATAACAGGCTCCTCGACAGGGATCGGAGCCACGCTAGCCCGTGCTTTTGCCACACAAGGGGTCAAAGTCGCCCTGCATGGCTTTGCCAATATCGAACAGGCCGAACAGGTGGCCCGCGACATCCGCAGCGGGGGCGGCGAGGCCCATGTGATCAAAGCCGATATCCGCTCCGCACGGGAATGCAACCGTCTGGTGCAAGAGGCCCATGCCGCTTTGGGCGGCTTGGATATTCTGATCAACAATGCCGGCGGGGTCGTCAACCGCGTACCGGTTCGCGATGCCGATGATGATCTTTACGAGGCCGTCCTCGATCTCAATGCCCGCTCGGTGTTTGCCTGCAGCCGTGCCGCTTTGCCGATCATGGAAGCGCAGGGCAGCGGGGTGATCATCTCGACCACATCGCTGGCCGCCCGCAATGGCGGCGGTGGCCGCTCGGTCCTCTATGCCGCCTCGAAAGCCTTTGTCTCGACCTTTACGCGCGGACTGGCCAAGGAAGTGGCCCGCTTCAACATCCGCGTCAATGCCGTTGCACCGGGAGTGATCGACAAGCCCAACGTGTCGTGGGTGACACCCCAGCACCAGATCGAAGCCTCGATCAAAGCCACACCGATGCGCCGCACCGGCACTCTGGATGAATGTGTCGGCGCCTATCTCTATCTCGCCTCCAACCAGATGTCGTCCTTTGTCACCGGACAGATCATCGAGGTCAATGGCGGCATGATCATGCCGTAAGGCTCACAGCGCGTGGCGCGCCAGAAAAGCGCGGACCAGACACGCCAGTTCCTTCGGGAACTGGTAGGGAATGAAATGCGCCCCTTGCGGCAAGACCACCAGTTCGGACTGCGGGATCAGCGGCTTGATCTCGTCGCCATGGTCGGGCGTAAACAGCTTGTCATTGCCACCGGGCACCATCAGCACCGGACAGGCCAGACGCCGGTAGCTTTCTGTCAGATCGGCATCGAGCACGCTCTCGAGTGTCGCGGCATAATTGGCCGGATTTTGTGCCCTGAATGTCGCGACATAGGCGGCTTTGTGGGCATCGTCGGGGCAGCCGAAAAAGGCGGCATCGGTAGCCGCCGGAATCACCGCATGCATCCCGCCCGCCCGCACATGGCTGGCGCGCAAGGCCAAAGCCTGCTTGGCCGCTTCGCGGGTGCGCAGGCCCGGATTGGACATGATCAGGGCGGTCACATGATCGCCATACACGTCGCTGTAACGGGCCCCGATCATCGCGCCGATGGCACATCCGATCACGATCACACGGTCAAGCCCGAGGTGCAGGCGCAGCGCTTCCAGATCCTGCACATGACGCTCAATCGAGATCGATTCGCTCACATCGGGGGCAACACCGGCCCCGTATTGGGTGGCTGCCACCATGAAGAAATCATCTCTCATTTCTTCGCTGAACGGACCCCAGAAGGATTTCTCGCCCCCCATCGGATGCAGCAAAACCATCGCCGGTTTATCGGGTGATCCGCTGGTGGTGTAATCAAGGTATCGGGTCATGCAAACCTCGGATGTTCAAGCGGATGAGAAAAGGAAAGGATGGCTCAGGCCCCGCGTTCAAACCGGCCTGTCTTGTTGAAATAGTTTTCGACGGCAGCCAGCGAGCCGACATGATTGGCCCGCAAAATCGCCGAGGCCAGAAACGGATCGCGGTTTTCATAGGCACTGACAAGGCGGATATGATCGTCGAGTGACTCTTCCACCCGAGAAGGCAGCGACAGGCTCAACCGCCGGATCACCAGCGTTCTGAGCAGCAGGGAATCGATGATCCGTTTGACCGTGCTGTTGCGGGCAATGCCGGCATTGGCATCGTGGAATTCGACGCTAAGCCAGACCGAGGCGCGCAAATCGCGCTGGGCGACGGCTGCACGCATTTTATCGAGAATGGCTTTGAGCACGGCAATATCGTGTTCGTCGGCCAGATTGGCCACATCGGTGGCGATGAATTCGAGCAAAGCAGCGCGGGTGCGGTAGATTTCGCGGATTTCCTCGATCGACAGCATCTTGGCATGGGGCCGTTTGCGCGGCGGAATATCCACCAGCCCCTCGGCCTCCAGCAACATCAGTGCCTCGCGCACCGGCGTGCGGCTGCTGTGATGCTGTTTGGACAGTTCAACCGTATTCAAATCCTGCCCGGGCTTGACCACCCCTTCGATGATGTCGGCCCCGATCTCGCTGGCAATGGTGGAGACCAGCGAAGGGCGGTCATGCCCGCTGGCGACAATCCCCCGGATCACCCGCCGTGCTTCCAGCAAAGATTGCCCGGGCGTCATCATCGCGCGCGATCCGCAAGGCACGTGGATGAAGAGGTTGGCTCGGGCATCGGCATCAGTCCTGTCGGTCCGCTCATGTGGTCAACCATCTTCATGCCATTGTTGTCTTGAAGCTTTATTAAACCCAAACGGGAAGAAACCCGATTACGGGATCAATACACTGGCTCCCAGCGTCTTGCGGCCTTCTATCGCCGCATGGGCTTTGGCCACATCGGCCAGCGCAAACGTCTGGTGAACCGGCACATTGACAATGCCCCGCAGCACCACATCGAACAGATCCGCCGCCCGCGACAGCAATTCGGGGCGACTGCGGAAAAACCAAGCAAAGGCCGCGCTTGTGACGGTGAGTGATCCCATTCTGTTCAATCTGAACAGGTCGAGCGGCGGCACGGGACCGGAGGCGGTGCCGAACTGCACCATGGTGCCGCGCGGACGCAAACATTCCAGCGACATGTCGAACGTATCGCGCCCGACCGAATCAAACACCACCGGCACGCCTTCACCCGCCGTCAGAGAGCGGACACGGCGCACAAGGTCGCCCTCGCCGAGCACCAGAGGATGATGGCAGCCGTTGTCTTTGGCAAGGGCCGCCTTTTCTGCCGTGCTGACCACACCGATCACCCGCGCTCCCAGATAGCGCGCCCATTGGGTCAGGATCAGCCCGACCCCGCCTGCGGCGGCATGCACCAGAATCGTATCGCCTGCTTTGACGGGATAAACGCTTTTGAGCAGATATTGCGCTGTCAGCCCCTTTACCAGCACGCTGGCGGCGGTGATATCGTCGATCTCGTCGGGCAGGATCACCAGACGGCTGGCATCGAACAGTCGTGCCTCGGCATAGGAACCGGGCGGAAAAGCCGGACCACCGGCGGCATAGGCCACCCGGTCACCCACTTTCACATCCGTCACGCCCGCACCGATGGCTTCGACCACACCGGCGGCTTCGCCACCCAAGACATGCGGCAAAGACGGCAAGGGGTAACGCCCCTCCCGATTATGCAGATCGGCAAAATTCAAGCCGATGGCCTTATGTCGGATCAAGGCCTGACCGGCAGCTGGCGGGTTGAGTTCGATCTCTTCATAGCGCAGCTTGTCGGCTCCGCCATATTCATGCACCCGCACCGCTTTGATCCGCATTCTCTATCCTCTCGTCGTCACCCGACACTTCAAAGCCGGTTTACTCAGTTGAGCCTGTAAGGGCGATAATGGGCCAGCAGGTCAATTTTACCTGCCAAGCCCCCAAATACCGCGCCATTCACACAATCTGTGTGACCGTCATTGAATTCGAACAACACAAAGCCATCCTGCCTTGTCTGCTGGTCGCAGACAAACACCCGATGCTGGGTGCAATTGCTGTGTCGGGATGAAAACCCGTCCAGAGCCGCAATGGTGGCTGCCATATCGGCATCGCTGACATCGCGCAACCGCACCAGAACCATGCGGGCGCACACACCCGTGATCGCCTGACCGGGGAACATCTGCACGCCCGTCAACCGCGCCGGATTGACCCGCGAGGTCACACGCCGTGTCCATGGTGTAAAATTGACCCCGTAAACTGCCTGATAGGCCGGACTATCCAGTACCGCCAGATCATCGAGATCGTAAAGCGCCATATAGGCAGGGCCATCGCCGAGCGAGACAAAGCGCAAGGCCGTGTTGAAACCGGGGATCGACGCCCGTTCGGGTACATGTTCGGTATCATACCAGGCGTTGAATTCCTCCTCCATTGT
>CAIYZJ010000294.1 GCA_903930675.1 uncultured Hyphomicrobiales bacterium | reverse complement strand
TGATTTCAGATGTCGAGATGGCCAGAATATTGATGCCACGTTGAGCAAGCGCCTTGAACATGGTGGAGGCAACGCCTGCATGGCTGCGCATGCCGACGCCGACGACCGAAATCTTGGCAACCTTTGTGTCATGCATCAGCTCTTGATAGCCGATGGCATCCTTGCCTTTTTCCAGTGTATCAATTGCGCGCGCAAGTTCTGCGCCCGGCACCGTGAACGTAACGTCGGTTGACCCCGTATCATGGGCAATATTCTGAATGATCATATCGACATTGATATTGGCTTCGGCCAGCGGGCCAAAAATATTGGCAACAGCGCCCGGCCGATCCGGCACGCGGGTCAGGGTAACCTTGGCCTCATTCTTGTCATGGGCAATGCCGGTGATCAGTTGACGTTCCATTTCATCTTCTCCGATTTCGTCGTCGCCGACGATCAGCGTGCCGGTTATGGGGTTTTTGGTTGGGTCATCAAAAGAGGACAATACCTGAACCCGCACATTTTCCTTCATGGCAAGGCCGACTGAGCGGGTCTGAAGCACCTTGGCCCCAACGCTCGCCAGCTCAAGCATTTCTTCATAGGTGACCTTAGCCAGCTTGCGCGCCCTAGGCACGATCCGTGGGTCAGTCGTGTAAACGCCATCGACATCGGTGTAGATGTCGCATCGATCCGCCTTCACGGCGGCTGCCACCGCAACGGCGGACGTGTCTGACCCGCCCCGACCTAGGGTGGTGATGCGATCATCGGAGGTCAGTCCCTGGAATCCGGGAATAACCGCGACTTCGCCAGACTGCATGGCGGCGATCAGAGCTGTTGTATCAATATCCTCAATTCGGGCAGAGGCATGGGCGGCGCTCGTCCGGATCGGCAATTGCCATCCTAGCCAGCTGCGCGCCTTCACGCCCATGGCCTGAAGCGTAATGGCGAGCAGACCAGATGTGACTTGCTCCCCAGCGGCGACCACAACGTCATATTCCTTTGGATCATGCAGGGGAGCGGCTTCACGGCAGAAGTTCACAAGCCGATCCGTTTCCCCGGCCATAGCCGACACGACGACGGCGACTTCATTGCCGGCATCCACTTCATACTTCACGCGCGCGGCGACGTTACGGATACGTTCCGTCCCTGCCATAGAGGTGCCGCCGAATTTCATGACGATACGGGCCATCGGATATCCTGTTGCGTAAACCAATTGTGGGTTTGGCTGAAAGGCGCTGTCCTGTTAGGGAAGAGGTATGGCAAAGGCAATCCCCGCAACAACCATTAACCCGGCAGAGGCCGCCCATTTTGGTAAATTAGCCGCAGATTGGTGGGATCCCAAGGGGTCATCCGCCATGCTGCACAAGCTCAATCCCGTCCGCCTGCGATTCATTCGTGCGGCATGTGATGTCCATTGGGGACTTAATCCGCGAGATGTTCGGCCGCTGGCTGGCAAGTCCGCGATTGATGTTGGTTGCGGTGCAGGCTTGTTGTGTGAGCCGCTCGCTCGGCTTGGCGCGGATGTCGTCGGTGTGGATGCGGCGCCCGAAAACATCGCGGCGGCCCACCAACATGCGCAAGGGGCAGGTCTGAAGATTGACTATCGCTGCGCCGATATTGCCGATCTTAATGGTCAATTTGATCTTGTCTCGTCGATGGAGGTCATTGAGCATGTGGCCGACCCTGCCCATTTTGTGCAGGCGCTGGCGGCTCGGCTTGCGCCAAATGGCCTGATGATCCTGTCTACCCCGAACCGGACAAGCGCCTCCCGCCTCGCCATGATCACATTGGCGGAAGGCTTGGGCATGATCCCCAAGGGCACGCATGATTGGGATAAGTTTTTGACACCGGAAGAGCTCATCCC
>CAIYZJ010000293.1 GCA_903930675.1 uncultured Hyphomicrobiales bacterium | reverse complement strand
GTGGGCAGGGCCTCCAGATCAAGCCGGACGGCTTCGGCAGCATCGATCGCCGCGCCGTGGCTTTTGGCCACCACCATCGCCACCGGATCACCGACATAGCGCACCTTGTCGTCGGTGAGGGCCAGACGCTGCGTGCGCAGCATCGGCGAGCCATCGGCATTGGTAAACGGCAGGATGCAGCGGATCGGGCCATAGCCGCGCTCTGCAAGATCTTTGGCGGTGTAAATCGCCACCACGCCCGGAATCTTTAGCGCATCCGCAGTTTCGATCCCCTTGATCACGCCATGGGCAATCGGCGAGCGCACCATCACGCCATAGAGCTGGCCGGGCAGGTTGACATCATCCGAATAGCGACCTTCCCCGCGCAGCAGAACGGGATCCTCGCTGCGTCTGACCGGTTGGCCGATACCGAATTTCTGGATGCCAAGGGCGGCTGGATCAAGCTGGATGGTCATGATGGGCTATTCCTGCTGGCGAAAAGTGAGAAAGGCATGTTCCGAAAGCAATGTCGGACACGATATAGTGTATTGATCATACGGGATTTGCAAAGCATGGATTGCCCCGATCCCGCGATTGGGCCGCATAGCCGCTATGTTTTTTGATGTTTATGCCCTGCTTTTGCGGTTGCGGGCGGCAAATGTGCAAAGATCATCGTTTGGGGCTTGTCAAACAGCCCCTGTTTCGCTAATGAGCGGCCTCTAGATGTTTTCACCAACATCACGGAGCCGGTCCATGCTCCTGTTGGGGGATAGTTCAACGGTAGAACTACGGACTCTGACTCCGTCAATCTTGGTTCGAATCCAGGTCCCCCAGCCAAATTTTTACCCCAGCCAAATTTTTACCCAAGCCAAATTTATGCCCAGCCAAATTTGGTTCTTCGATAAAATTCAAACGCCCATTCATCAACGCCCCGTCTCCCGCTGACACCACACCTTGTTTGTCCCCGTGCAGGATCGCATATATTTTATCTATAATGATTGCATTGCAATCTTTGCTTATGGTGTTTGAGCATCGGGTGTGTTTCGGAGCGCAAGTCATGGCCAGCATTACGATCCGTCATCTGGACGACGACATCAAACAGCATTTGCGGGTGCAGGCGGCCGAGCACGGTCGGTCGATGGAAGAAGAAGTGCGCCATATTCTGCGGCGTGAAATGGGCAAGCGAACTCCCGCAGGCAATCTGGCAGCCTCTCTTCGGGCTCGTTTCGCTCCGCTTGGCGGTGTTGCGCTTGATTTGCCTGTGCGCGAAGCAATGCACGCCCCGCCAGCCTTGGAAGAGTGATCACAATGATCATTCTCGATACCAGTGTTATTTCGGAGTTTTTGCGGGCCGCCCCGTCCGTGCAGGTCGAAGAATGGTTGGCAGCTCATGACAGCGCGACAATTTATCTCACGGTTGTGAGCGAGGCTGAATTGCGGCTTGGGGTGGCTGTTTTGCCAGAGGGGCGCAGACGCAGCCAGTTGGCTCAAGCCATCGAAGCCATGCTTGACGATGACTTCAGGGGGCGGGTTTTGCCGTTCGACCGCCTTGCAGCTTTGCATTATGCCGCCATTGATGCAGAGCGTCGCGCCGCAGGCCGTCCGATCAGACAATTCGATTGCCAGATTGCGGCCATTGCACGGGTTCATCACGGTATGCTTGCCACGCGCAACATCGCCGATTTCGAGGGTTGCGGTATTGCTTTGATCAATCCGTGGATCAATCCGCTCAATCGTTGAGCACAACCCTGTTGGCGCTGTAAAAGGACTGTTTGTTCTGCTCAAGGATTGCTGTCGACAGCCCCTTGCCGGTTCTGGTATATCAGATGCGTTCGCGGTGAACTTTAGTATCTGGGACGGGTTGAATGCATAAGCGGTCGGTGATTGTTGCGGCCTTGTTGGTGGCCGGTTTTGCTTTCGGGGGGCCTTTGGTGGCGCCGGTGCTGGGGCAGAATGCCCCTCCGGCCCAGAGTTCGGGTGCCGCGCCACGCACGTTTCCGGTAGCTTTGGGCAAGGCCGAGCGGCGCGCCATGCCGGTGCGGTTCGATACGATTGGCACGGTGCAGGCCCTGTCGACGGTGACATTGCGCTCGCGGGTGGAAAGCCAGATCATCGAGGTGGCCTTTGCCGATGGTGCGCTGGTCAAGAAAAACGATGTGCTGTTCCGCCTTGACTCGCGCGGCATCGAAGCACAGATCAAACAGGCCGAAGGCAATCTGGCGCGCTCTGCAGCCCAATACGAGCAGACCCAGCGCGATGTGAAACGCTACGAGCAGTTGATTGCCAGCGATTCCGGTTCTCGACTCAATCTGGAAAACAGCAAGACGCAGGTTGCCGCCTTTGCCGCGCAAATCCAGGCCGATCAGGCAGCCCTGGACAATTTGCGCGTTTCGCTGAGCTATTACACGATCCGCGCCGCCATTGACGGCCGCATGAGCGTGGCTGCTCTGAAAGAGGGCAATATTGCCAAAACCGGCGATGCCAGCGTGCCTTTGGCGACTTTGAACCAGACTTCGCCGATCTATGTGGCCTTTGCGGTGCCGCAACGCTACATCGTGTCACTGAAAGAGGCTGGCAAAGAGGCGACGGCTTCGGTGATGGTGACCCCGCAAGGTTCCAGGCGCAGTTTCGAGGGCCGGATTTCGGTCCTTGACAATGCGGTGGATGCGGCAACCGGCACACTGACCGTGCGGGCCGAATTCACCAATGCCGATGAAGGCCTCTGGCCCGGTCTGTTGTGCAATGTGCGGGTGATCTTCAAGGTTGAAAACAATGCTGTCGTCGTGCCGCGCGCCGCTGTGCAGACCGGCCAGAAGGGCACATTTGTATTCGTGGTCGACCAGGGCATTGCCAAAGTGCGCATGGTGACGGTGGACCGGACAATTGACCAGCTCGCGGTGATCTCCGAAGGGCTCACTGGCGAAGAAACCGTAGTCACCGACGGACAATTGCTGATTACCGATGGCGTGAAAGTCGAGCAGCGCGGCGGTGGCGGCGGCGGCAATGCGCCTGCCGGTTCAGAACCCAAAAAGGGAGCCTCCTGATGTCGCTTCCAGAGGCCTGTATCCGTCGTCCGGTGATGACGACGCTGATTACCCTGAGTTTTATCGTGTTCGGGATGTTCGCCTATCGGCAATTGCCGGTGGCGGCCTTGCCGCGTGTCGACTTCCCCACCATCAATGTGCAGGCGCAATTGCCCGGTGCCAGCCCTGAAACCATGGCAGCCTCGGTGGCTGCCCCGCTGGAACGCCAGTTTTCGACGATTTCGGGCATTACGGCGATGACCTCGACCTCGACGGTCGGCAGCACCTCCATCACCTTGCAATTCGATCTGGACCGCAACATCGACGGGGCGGCGCTGGATGTACAGGCCGCGATCAGCTCCGCCGCGCGCCGTCTGCCGGCCGATTTGCCCAATCCGCCCAGCTTCCGCAAAGTGAATCCGGCCGATCAGCCGATCCTGTTTCTGGTCGTGACCTCGCAGACCCTGCCTTTGTCGCGGGTGCAGGACTATTCCGAAACGATTTTGCAGCAGCAGGTCTCGCAAATCCCCGGTGTGGCGCAGGTCAATATTTACGGCGGGCAGAAATATGCGGTCCGCATCATGGCCAATCCCGAGGAAGTCTCGGCGCGCGGCCTGTCTTTTGCCGATATCCGTGCGGCGATTGCCGCGGCCAATTCCAACCAGCCGACCGGCTCTTTGCTGGGTCAAAACCAGCGCGTGACCATCGAAGCCTCGGGGCAGTTGACGGCGGCTGCCGATTATCGGCCGCTGATCGTCTCCTCCAAAAACGGCGTGCCTGTCCGGCTCGAAGACATTGCAACAGTGAAGGATTCGGTCGAAAACGACCAGACAGCCAGCTGGTACAACAATGACCGCTCGCTGATTCTGGCGGTGTTCCGCCAGTCCGATGCCAATACGGTGGAAGTGGTGGATGCGATCCGCTCGCGTATCCCGCTCTATCGCGACCAGTTGCCCGCCTCCATCAATCTGCATGTGCTCAACGACCGCTCGATCCCGATCCGCGAGGCCGTGCATGATGTGAAGCTGACTTTGGCGCTGTCGGTCGTGCTGGTGATCGCGGTGATTTTCATCTTCCTGAAGTCGTTCACCGCCACCATCATTCCGACGCTGGCTCTGCCTGTGTCGCTGGTCGGCACCTTTGCGGCGATGTATCTGTTCGGCTATTCCATCGACAATATTTCGCTGCTGGCACTGACACTTTCGGTCGGCTTCGTGGTCGATGACGCCATCGTGATGCTCGAAAATATCGTGCGCCATATCGAATTGGGCGAACGCCCGTTCAAGGCCTCGTTGATCGGCTCGCGGGAAATTTCCTTCACCATCGTGTCGATTACTTTGTCGCTGGTGGCGGTGTTCATTCCGGTGTTTTTCATGAGCGGCGTTGTCGGCCGCGTGTTCCGTGAATTTGCGGTGTGTATTTCGGTTGCCATTCTGGTGTCGGGCTTCGTTTCGCTGACACTGACCCCGATGCTGTGCGCGCGTATTCTGACCAGCCATGACCACAAGAAAGAAACCGCCTTTGGCCGCATCGTCGATCGCGGCTTTGACGGCATGCTGACAGCCTATCGGGTGTCGCTCGATTTTCTGTTGGTCCGTCGGTTGTGGGTTGTCGCTTTCACGCTGGCCTCGATCGTCGCCAGTGGTTACCTCTATAGCAACATCCCGAAAGGCTTTTTCCCGCAAGAGGATACCGGCCTACTGCGCGCGGCTACTTTGGGCCCGCCCGACACTTCGATTGATGCCTTTGCCGCCCGCCAGACCGCGCTGATGGAGATCATCCGCAAGGATCCGGCGGTTGAATATCTCAACGGCAATGTCGGCGCGTTCGGCACCACCAATCAGGGCTTCATGTTCATCCAGCTGAAGCCGATTGAAGTGCGTGATCCCGCTCCGGTGGTGATCGGCCGGTTGCGGCGCGCCACGGCGGGGATTCCCAATGTGTCGATCGTGTTCCAGTCGGTCCAGAACATCAATCTGAATGCCGGACGGCAATCGCGTGCCCAATATCAGTACACGCTGCAAAGCCCCGATATCAATGCGCTTTACCAAGCTGCGCCTACCATGCAGGCCACTTTGTCGAAATTGCCCGAATTGCGCGATGTGGTGAGCGATCTCGAAATTGCCAATCCGCAGGTTTTTGTCGATATTGACCGCGAACGGGCGGCGAGTTTCGGGATTACCGCCGATCAGATCCGCCAGCAGCTCTATAGTGCGTTCGGATCACGCCAGATTTCGACGATCTATACGCCATCCAACGATTATCAGGTGATTCTGGAGGCTGATCGCGGTTTCCAGAATGATCCGACTGCCTTGTCGCGGATGTTCATCAAGGGCGCCAATGGCCAGAATGTGCCGCTGGATGCGGTGGCGACACTGAGTCGCAAGATCGGGCCTCTGTCGGTCAACCGCCAGTCACAACAGCCGGCGGTGACGATAGCCTTCAACGTGCCGCCCGGCACCTCGCTGGGCGAAGCGGTAGATTCTATCCGTCGGGCCGAGCGCGATGTCGGCTTGCCCGCCTCGATTACCACCGGCTTTACCGGTTCGGCGCAGCTGTTCCAGGATGCGCTGAAAGGGCAGGGTCTGCTGGTTCTGGCGGCGGTGCTGGTGATCTATATCGTGCTGGGCGTGCTTTACGAGAGCTTCATCCACCCCATCACGATTCTGTCGGGCCTGCCTTCGGCGGGGCTGGGGGCACTGATCGCCTTGCAGATCTATGGCGTGGATCTGTCGGTGATCGCCATTATCGGCATTTTGATGCTGATCGGGATTGTGAAGAAAAACGCCATCATGATGGTGGATTTCGCACAGGAACGACGGCGCGAGGGGGCCGATGCCGCTACCGCCATCCGCGATGCGGCCCTGCTGCGTTTCCGCCCGATCATGATGACCACATTTGCCGCTTTGCTCGGCACACTGCCGATTGCCATGGGTGCAGGGGCGGGGTCGGAACTCCGCCAGCCTTTGGGTATTGCGGTGGTCGGCGGGTTGATCTTCTCGCAAGTGCTGACGCTCTATATCACGCCTGTGGTTTATTATTATCTCGATAAAGTCGAGGCGTGGTTGAAACGCGGCGAGGTCAAACGCGCCCGTGAGGAGGCCGAGGCCGAGCGCGATCCTGCGGATGCTGCTGTGCCTGCAACCGCCAGCGTTCCGGCTTCCACATCGCAGCACTAAGCCATATTCCGCCATTTGCGGGAGGAAAAGAGGGCGTTTCGCCCTCTTTTTTGTGTGTGCAGGGCTGGAGTTGCAAGTCCTTGAAAGAAATATTGCCCGTCAACCTGCTTGGCGGGTTTTTCTTGGGCGTCTTCGTGCTACACTAGGTCCATGAATAGGTTTGGGACTAAAACAGGATCAACAAAACAGGCGGATCACGGAACACAGACCAGCACTTTGCCAAGGGCCGTTGAGTCGGCACTTCCTGCCGCCAGCCAGCATGATGCCGGGCGTGGCGCGGCCTTGGCTTCATCTGAACCGCATGATGATCTGCCTTACGAGGAGTGCCGCAAGCGTCCGGTCTATGCCGCGCTTGATCTGGGCACCAATAATTGCCGCCTGCTGTTTGCGCGGCCCTCCAGCCATGGCATCAGGGTTGTCGAGGCTTTTTCGCGGATTGTGCGGCTGGGCGAGGGGATTACCCGTTCCAACCGATTGAGCGAACAGTCGATCCGCCGGACCATCGAAGCCTTGAAGATCTGTGCGGAGCGCATCGCATCTCGCACCGTTGAACGCTCGCGCCTGATTGCCACCGAGGCCTGCCGGACGGCGGTCAACGGCGTCGAATTTCTGGATCGGGTTGAACGCGAAACCGGTCTGGCGCTGGAAATTGTCACCCGGGAGACCGAGGCGCAGCTTGCCGCAGCCGGTTGTCTCGAACTGGCCGACCCGCGCGATGACGGCGTTGTATTGTTCGATATCGGCGGCGGCTCGTCGGAAGTTGTCTGGCTGGAATCTGATGCCAGCGGCGAGCGGGATGTCGCGTCGCGCATCCGTTCGTGGATTTCGATCCCGTGGGGTGTCGTCACCCTCTCGGAACGGCATGGCGGGATCGAGGTGTCGCGTCCCGTTTATGACAAGATGGTGGCCGAGGTCACCGGGCATTTGAGTGGATTCGCACAAGGACTGGCCTCGCAGCGGGCCGAGGGCCGTTTCCATCTGCTGGGTACCTCGGGCACGGTGACCACGCTGGGTGGTGTGCATCTGGGCCTGCGCCGCTATGACCGCCGCCGGATCGACGGCTTGTGGCTGTCGGACGAAGCCATCAGCGCCACCATCAATTCGCTGGTCGATATGACCTATCGCCAACGCGCCGCCAATCCCTGCATCGGCCACCAGCGGGCCGATCTGGTTTTGGCGGGCTGTGCCATTCTGGATGCCATTCGCGGCCTGTTCCCGTCGGAGCGCTTGCGGATTGCCGATCGTGGCTTGAGAGAAGGCCTGCTGATCGGCATGATGATGGCCGACGGGGTGTGGCCGAAACAGAGGACGAGCGCGTGAGCACTGAAGGTTCGGGACGCGAAGGTGGGCGGTCGCTGAAGCAGCGCGTCAAATCGTCAAGAAAGCGCACGACATCGCAGACCCGTTGGCTGGAACGCCAGCTGAATGATCCCTATGTGGCGCGTGCCAAGCGCGAGGGCTTCCGCTCGCGCGCCGCTTTCAAAATTCTGGAGATCGACGACCGATATCACCTGTTCAAACCGGGTGGGCGGATAGTCGATCTGGGGGCGGCACCGGGCGGTTGGGCGCAGGTTGCGGCCAAACGCGTCAAGTCCGAAGAGGGACAGGGCAAAGTCATCGGCATTGATCTGCTCGATATCGACACGATCCCCGGTGTGCAGTTTCAGGTGATGGACTTCAACGATCTCGATGCGCCCGAACGGTTGATGGCCATGCTGGGCGGCGAGGCCGATGTGGTCATGTCCGACATGGCTGCCAATACCACAGGGCATAAGAAGACCGATCATCTGCGCATCATCGGTCTGGCCGAACTGGCGGTGGAATTTGCCCGTCAGGTTCTGGCTCCCAAGGGTTCTTTTGTCGCCAAAGTGTTTCAGGGCGGCATGGAAACCGCGCTTTTGAACGATTTGAAGCGCGATTTCGCCACTGTCCGCCATGTCAAACCCTCGGCCAGCCGTGCCGATTCCTCCGAGCTTTACGTGCTGGCGACCGGTTTTCGTGGCCGTTCGCTCAATGATCCGGTGCCCGAGCCTGTGGAAAGACAAAGCTGAACAGGCAGGTTTCTCCCGGTTTTTGGCCTGATCATTTCCGAATCCGCCAAGAACGTGCTAACAGCACGCGCCAACCCCACATGCTGTGTTTGTGACAGCGTGCCTCTCTCTTAACGCAGGAGTTGGTCATGCCAGCCTATCGCTCTCCCATCCGTGAAGCCCTGACTTTTGACGATGTGCTGTTGCAGCCCGGCCATTCCGAAGTGATGCCGAGCGAGGTGACTGTCCGCACCCGCCTGACGCGCTCGCTCTACCTCAATCTCCCGATCATTTCCGCCGCGATGGATACGGTGACCGAATCACGGCTGGCGATTGCCATGGCGCAATTGGGCGGGATCGGGGTGATCCACCGCAATCTGGAACCGCACGAGCAGGCTGCCGAAGTGCGCCGCGTCAAAAAATACGAAAGCGGCATGGTGATCAATCCCGTCACAATCGGGCCGGATGCCACGCTGGCCGATGCGTTTGAACTGATGAAAAATCACGGAATTTCGGGCATTCCGGTGGTGGGCGAAGCCGCACCCGGCGCGCCGGGCAAATTGCTTGGCATTTTGACCAATCGCGATGTGCGATTTGCCACCAATCCGCAACAAAAAATCTCGGAATTGATGACCAGAGAACGTCTGATCACAGTGCGTGACGGCGTATCGCAGGAAGAAGCCAAGAAGCTGCTTCACCAATACCGCATCGAAAAGCTGCTGGTGGTCGATGATGACTATCGCTGTATCGGCCTGATCACCGTCAAGGATATGGAGAACCAGGTCACCCATCCGATGGCCTCCAAAGACGAGCAGGGCCGTTTGCGGGTGGCTGCGGCCACGACAGTCGGCGATCTGGGCTTTGCCCGCGCCGAAGCGCTGATGGATGTGGGTGTGGATGTGCTGGTGGTCGATACCGCGCATGGCCATTCCCAGCGCGTATTGGAATCGGTGCTGCGGATCAAGAAAATCTCCAACAATGTGCAGGTCATCGCGGGCAATGTCGCGACCGCCGACGGCACCAGGGCTTTGATCGATTCAGGGGCCGATGCGGTCAAGATCGGCATTGGTCCGGGCTCGATCTGCACCACCCGCATCGTGGCGGGGGTCGGTGTGCCGCAATTGACGGCGATCATGGACTCGGCGGAAGCCGCCCATAAGCTCGATGTGCCGGTGATTGCCGATGGCGGCATCAAGTTTTCGGGCGATCTGGCCAAGGCCTTGGCGGCAGGGGCCGAAGTGGCCATGGTCGGTTCGTTGCTGGCGGGCACAGACGAAAGCCCCGGCGAAGTGTTCCTGTATCAGGGCCGTTCGTTCAAGGCCTATCGCGGCATGGGCTCGGTCGGGGCGATGGCGCGTGGTTCGGCCGATCGCTATTTCCAGCAGGACATCAAGGATGCGCTGAAACTGGTGCCCGAGGGCATCGAGGGGCAGGTGCCTTACAAAGGTCCGGTCGGCGCTGTCATCCACCAGCTGGCCGGTGGCTTGCGCGCCGCAATGGGCTATGTCGGGGCCAAGACCCTGACGGAACTGCGCGAGAAGTCGCAATTCGTCCGCATCACCTCGGCGGGCTTGCGTGAAAGCCATGTCCATGACGTGACCATCACCCGCGAAAGCCCGAATTATCCGACGCGCGGATAAACAAGGTAATCGGGCATAATTGTGCTAAAGGAGCGGGGCCGGATGCGTCTGGCCCCTTCTGTTTGATTACTTCCCGCTTTTTAAACTTTGAAAAGGTCTCGAGGCCATGACACCAGCCGCCCGCCTGTCTGCCGCCATTGAAATCATGGCTGATATCGAAGCGCGCAAGCGTCCGGCCAATGATGTGCTCAAGGATTGGGGCCTGTCGCACCGCTTTGCCGGATCGGGAGACCGCGCCGCCATTGCCGTGCTGGTCTATGATACGCTGCGCCGCCGCGCCTCTGCCGCCCACATCACTGGCTCGACCAAGCCTCGCGCACTGGTTTTGGGCGCGTTGCGCCTGCGCGAGGGCATGGATGTCGATCAAATCGCCGCTTTGTGCACCGGCGAACGTTTCGCGCCCGAGCCTTTGACCGACAAAGAACGCGCAACACTCGATCAGCCGAGCCTGAAAGGCGTGCCCGAACCGGTGATGGGTGATTACCCCGCCTGGCTCGACAGTGCCTTTTCCGAAGCCTTCGGTGAAGGCCGCGTCGAGGAACTGGCCGCCATGACCAAGCGCGCCCCGCTCGATATCCGCGTCAACACGCTGCTGGGTGACCGCGCCACCGCGCTGGCCGAGCTGGAGCATCTGGGCGCGCAAGCCAGTGGGTTGTCGCCCGTCGGCATCCGTATTCCGCCGCGTGCCGATGGCCGTGCGCTCTCGGTGCAGGCCGAGCCGATTTTCCAGAAGGGCATGATCGAAATCCAGGATGAGGGCTCGCAACTGGTGGCCCAGCTGGCCGGTGCCAAGCAGGGGCAGGAGGTGATCGACCTGTGCGCGGGCGGGGGCGGCAAGACGCTGGCTCTGGCGGCGCAAATGCACAATCACGGCACCATTATTGCCACCGACAGCGACAAACGCCGTCTGGCCCCGATTTTCGAGCGGTTGAAACGGGCAGGCGTCACCATTGCCGATGTCCGCGCCCCCAAGGGCAAGGACGACGAGCCGCTCAAAGGGCTGGAGCAACAGGCCGATCTGGTGCTGGTGGATGCGCCCTGCTCGGGCACGGGCACATGGCGTCGCCACCCCGATGCCAAATGGCGGATGCGCCCGGTCAGTCTCGATGACCGGATCAAGGATCAGGCCTTGGTGCTGGATCGTGCCGCCCGTTACGTCAAACCGGGCGGACGGATCGCCTATATTACCTGTTCGCTGTTGCCTGCCGAAAATGACGGCGCCATTGAATCCTTTCTGGAGCGCAGCTACGATTTTTATGTCGTGCCCGCCGAACAGGTGGCCGAGCAGGCCGGCCTGCCCGATCTGGCGCGGTTTCGCTCCGCGCGCGGCACCGGATTGCTCTTGAGCCCGAAACGCTGTGAAACAGATGGATTTTTTATCGCGATCTTGCAGCATCGGTCTTGAGAGGCAAGCAAGGATAGCTTAACCGTGGATGTATGACAGATCACAGCCACGACAAGATTCTCATCATCGATTTCGGTTCCCAGGTCACACAGCTGATTGCTCGGCGTGTGCGCGAATTGGGCGTCTATTCCGAAATCGTGCCGTTCCAGTCCGCCCAAAAGGCCTTCGAGCAGATGCAGCCGCGTGCGGTCATCCTGTCGGGTGGTCCGGCTTCGGTCACCGATGAGGGCTCGCCGCGCGCGCCGCAAGTTGTCTTCGATTCCGGTGTGCCGATTTTCTCGATCTGTTACGGACAGCAAACCACCGCCGTGCAGCTCGGCGGGGCGGTTGAGGGCGGCCATGCGGCAGAATTCGGCCGCGCCGATGTGACCGTTCTGGCCCCGAGTGCTTTGTTTGACGGCGTCTGGGAGGTCGGCCACTCCTATCCGGTCTGGATGAGCCATGGCGACCGCGTGACAAAACTCCCCGACGGGTTCACCGTCAAGGCAACCAGTGAAAACGCACCCTTTGCAGTCGCCAGCGACGAGCAACGCCGCATCTACACCACCATGTTCCATCCCGAAGTGGTGCATACGCCGCAAGGCGCGCTGCTGATCCGCAATTTCGTGCTCAATATTGCCAAATGCAAGGGCGACTGGACCATGAAGGCCTTCCGCGAGGAGGCCATCGAGAATATCCGTGCGCAAGTGGGGACCGGACGGGTGATTTGCGGCCTGTCGGGCGGTGTCGATTCCGCGGTGGCAGCCGTGCTGATCCACGAGGCGATCGGCGACCAGCTGACCTGTGTGTTTGTCGATCACGGTTTGATGCGGTTGGGCGAGGCCGAACAGGTCGTGACGCTGTTCCGCGACCATTACAACATCCCGCTGGTGCATGTGGATGCCGAAAGCCTGTTTATGGGCGAATTGGCGGGCGTCACCGACCCCGAACAGAAGCGCAAGATCATCGGGCGGCTGTTTATCGATGTGTTTGATGCCGAGGCCAAAAAGATCGGCGGTGCCGATTTCCTCGCCCAGGGCACGCTGTATCCCGACGTGATCGAAAGTGTCTCCTTCACCGGCGGTCCATCGGTGACCATCAAATCCCACCACAATGTCGGCGGTTTGCCGGACCGGATGAAGATGAAGCTGGTCGAGCCTTTGCGCGAATTGTTCAAGGACGAGGTGCGCGTGCTGGGCCGCGAGCTGGGCCTGCCCGAGATTTTCGTGGGTCGTCATCCGTTCCCCGGTCCGGGTCTGGCGATCCGTATTCCGGGCGAGGTCAGCAAGGAGAAGGCCGATATTCTGCGTCAGGCCGATGCGATCTATCTCGAAGAGATCCGCAAAGCGGGCCTTTACGACACGATCTGGCAGGCTTTTGCTGTGCTTCTCCCCGTGCGCACTGTCGGCGTGATGGGCGACGGCCGCACCTATGACTCCGTCTGCGCCCTGCGCGCTGTCACCTCGGTCGACGGCATGACCGCCGATTTCTTCCCCTTCGACATGAACTTCCTCGGCCGCGCTGCCACGAGGATCATCAACGAAGTAC
>CAIYZJ010000292.1 GCA_903930675.1 uncultured Hyphomicrobiales bacterium | reverse complement strand
GGCATGACCATTCAAGCCCCCTCTGTTTGACAGGGCATGACGGGCGATTGCAGCACCAGATTGTCCTTGGCTTCTTCCGAATGGGCCGAGGGATCAAAACCCGGCCGTTCCAGACAGATCCTGAATTGATAGGCTGAAAGCCCCGCATATCCCGACAGTTTCTCGCGCACCAGACGTTCGACCATCCGATAGGTGACAAGCCGCAGGGCTGCGGCATCATCATTGCAATCGGCCAGATCATTGGCCAGATGATCGACCAGATTTTGTTCGCTCAAGGCCAGATTGACCTCCGCATTGTAAAACAGATGGCTCCACTGGCGTTCGGCGCGGGGCATGAATTTGTGCCAGTCGGACCATGCATCCGTGGTCTGATGGCGGTAATAGAGCCGCGGCGCCCGCCCGAGCGCGTGGAAAAACCGCCAATTCGGGAAAAAACTGCGCAACAGAAACAGCCACGGGCTGGCGACCGGACGGCTGTGCAGCACCAGTGCCGCCAGCAAAAATCCGAAATAGCCAATCATCAGCGCAAAATTGACCGACACGCTGACACGCCCCCCACGCTACGACACCGAGACCTTGGTTTTACGGGATCACCCTGCCGCAAGCCAGCTAAAATGCTTTGAACCATTGCATGAGATCGCAGGGTTGAGGCCCGCGCAGTTCTCATCCTTGCCGAATGGGGTTAGTCTGGTATCCATAAAAGACAGGGAGAGATCAACAATGGCGCATCATTCTACCAAACAGGCCCTTGTGACCGGCGGCACACGCGGGATCGGCGAAGGCATTGCCCGGGCTTTGGCGAAAGCCGGCTACCACGTCACCGCCTGCGGTTTGACTCAAGGCGAGCTGGACCGCTTCACCCCGCAAGAGCACATCACGACGGCTTTGCTGGATGTCACGAATGATGCGTCGGTCGCAGCCGTGCTGAACGGGTTCTCCTCGCTGGATGTGCTGGTCAATTGCGCCGGCATCATCTTGCGCGAGGGCAAGGAATTCGAGATCGAGGGTTTCCGAACCACCATCGAGGTCAATCTCAACGGCACCATGCGCATGTGTCTGGCGGCCAAGCCTTTGCTGGCCAAGGCCGGTGGGTCGATTGTCAACACGGCTTCGATGCTGAGCTTTTTCGGTTCCGCCTATGCGCCCGGCTATGCCGCCTCCAAAGGAGCGGTGGCGCAACTGACCAAGAGCCTTGCCGCCGCATGGGCCACCGACGGGATCAGGGTCAATGCCATAGCACCGGGCTGGATTGCCACCGAGCTGACCCAGCCCTTGCAGGACGATGCGGCGCGCACGGCTTCCATCATGGCCCGCACGCCGTTGAACCGCTGGGGCACACCCGATGATCTGGGCGGCGTGGTCGCTTTTCTGGCCTCCGATGCCGCCCGCTTCGTCACAGGCACTGTGCTGCCTGTCGATGGCGGCTATCTGACCGTGTAATGGAGTTGAAATCATGACCCAAGACGACAAATGGACACCTTACCGCCATCCGATGCCCAAGGAATCGCCGCCCGAACTGGTCATCCCCGATGCCATTCCGCAGGACGAGCGGGTCTGGGTGCCGGTCGATGACAATGTCTGGTTTCGCCCGCTCTGCATGTCGGCATCGCGAGGCTATTGGATGAACCTGCTCAAAGTGCGCCGCGCGGGCGTGCTGTCGCGCCACCGCCATCCGCAGCCCGTCCACGGCTATGTGATCAAGGGATCGTGGCGCTATCTGGAACATGACTGGGTGGCGACCGAAGGCGGCTATGTCTATGAGGCACCGGGCGAGACGCATACTTTGGTGGTTGATCCGCATGTCGAGGAAATGATCACGATGTTTCAGGTCAATGGCGCGATGATCTATGTCGATCCCGACGGCAATTGCACCGGCTATGACGACGTGTTCACCCGCATCGACAAATGCCGCAAACACTATATCAAGATCGGCTTGGGCGAAGGTTTTATCGACCAGTTCATCCGCTAGGCACTGTCTTGCTGTAAGGATTGCCATCCATGCCGCTGTCACCGCTCTATCGTCCTGCCCTCCACCACCAGTCCTTGGGGGATGGCTTTTTCGATCGCGTGGCAGCGGCCGATTTTCCGCAAACCCTGTTGCGCTTCCGCAATGACCGGCATGCCGCCCGCATCGGGCTGGATCAACTCACCGATGCGGAATGGACCGGCCATTTCGGCCGCTTCACCCCTCTGCCCGATACGCTGCAAACCCCGCTGGCTTTGCGCTATCACGGCCATCAATTCGGCCATTACAACCCCGATCTGGGCGACGGGCGCGGATTTTTGTTTGCGCAATTGTATGAGGCCGACAGCAACCGCCTGCTTGATCTGGGCACCAAAGGATCGGGGCAAACGCCGTGGTCGCGTCAGGGCGACGGACGGCTGACGCTGAAAGGCGGCATGCGCGAGGTGCTGGCCAGCGAAATGCTGGAAGCGCTCGGGGTCAACACCTCCAAAACCTTCAGCCTGATCGAGACCGGCGAAAGCCTGATGCGAGGCGACGAGCCCTCGCCGACCCGCTCGGGCGTGATGGTGCGCCTGAGCCACAGCCATATCCGCATCGGGACATTCCAGCGGCTGGCGACTTTGGGCGACGAGGCGGGATTGCGCCTGTTGGCTGATTATGTGATCGCGCATTACTGGCCCCGGGCCGCCCACCATGCCGATCCGGTGATCGGCCTGTTCGGGCATGTGGTGACAGCCGTGGCGCGGATGGGGGCGCAATGGTTCGCGGCGGGCTTTGTGCATGGCGTGCTCAACACCGACAATATCACGCTGACCGGCGAGAGTTTCGATTATGGTCCGTGGCGGTTTTTGCCGGTTTACGACCCGCGCTTTACCGCCGCCTATTTCGACCAGACCGGCCTTTATGCCTTTGGCCGCCAGCCCGAAGCCCTGTTGTGGAACTTGGCGCGTCTGGCCGAAACACTGGTGCCTTTGACCGATACGGAAGCGTTGCGCACCGCCTTGCAGACATTTTTGCCGCAATTCAAACAGGCTTTGACGGGCCAGAGCCTGCGCATGCTCGGTCTGGTGCCCGATGCAACCGCGCAAAGCGAGGCGATTGTTACGCAGTTCTACACAGCCTTGCGCGACACCCAAGCCCCGTTTGCGCAATGTTTTTTCGATCTCTATGGAGCAGGTGATCCCGAACGGCTTGATCAAAGCCCTCTTGCGGGCCTTTATGCCCAACCCGTCTGGCAGGAGACGCTGGCCGCCTTGCGCAGCCTGCCTGTGTCACCGCTGGCTGAAACACAAGCCCGTCATCCCTATCGGGCAAGGCGCGAACCCGTCACCATGCTGATCGAAACGGTGGAAGCCCTGTGGCATGACATCGACACGCGCGATGACTGGTCGGCTTTCGAGCAAACTGTGCAGGATATCAGGCTGATGGGGAGCTTTTACGCCCCCCATTTCGCAGATTGAAACGGCTCAGAGCGTATAACCGCGCTCGCCGTGCTGGGTCAGATCCAGCCCTTCGTCGATATCATCATGGCTGGCACGCAGGCCGAGCGTGGCTTTCAAGGCAAACATCAGCAGGGCCGAAGCCCCTGTCGACCACAGCATGACGCTGGCCACCCCGATCAACTGCGTCTGGAACTGGCCCCACATCGTGCCATCGGCGCCATAGCCGACACCGCCCAGCGAGGGATGTGCCAGAAATGCCACCAGCAATGTGCCCAGAATACCGCCGACGCCATGCACGGCAAACACATCGAGCGAGTCATCGATGAACCAGCGATGCTTGACGATATCGACCGCCATAAAGCACACCACAGCACCGCTGACGCCCAAAATCACGCCGCCCATCGGCCCGATAAAGCCCGAAGCGGGCGTGACGGTTGCCAGACCGGCCACCACGCCGGTAACCGTGCCAACCATGCTGGGACGGCCGAAGCGGAACCATTCCAGCGCCATCCAGACCAGACCGGCGACAGAGGCCGACATATGGGTGACAAGGATCGCCATGCCTGCCGCGCCGTCCGCTGTCAGGGCCGAACCGCCGTTAAAGCCGTACCAACCCATCCACAACATGCCCGCACCGATCATTGTCATGCCGGGATTGTGGGGAGGACGCAGCTCTTTGGGGAAACCGTCACGCGGGCCGAGCAGATAGGCGACAACCAGCGCCGAAGTGCCCGCCGTGGCATGCACCACCAGACCGCCGGCAAAATCCATGACCGAGCGCTGCATCAACCAGCCGCTGCCCCAGACCCAATGGGTCACCGGAGCATAGACCACCAAAAGCCACAATCCGCTGAACGCCACGACCGTGCCAAAGCGCATCCGCTCGGGAAAGGCACCGATGATCAAGGCCGGAGTAATCACCGCAAAGGTCATCTGGAACAGGAAAAACACGCTTTCGGGCAGCGTGCCGTTGAGATCGTCACGCCCCATCCCGAGCAAAAACACCTTCGAGAGATCGCCGATCAATGCGCCGCCTTCCGCAAAGGACAGGCTATAGGCGCAAGCCAGCCATAAAACCGAGGACAGGCAGGCAATCACCACGCATTGCATCATCACGGACAACACGTTTTTGGATCGCACCAGCCCGCCGTAAAACATCGCCAGTCCCGGCAGGGTCATAAACAGCACCAGAGCCGAAGCGGTCAAAATCCATGCCGTATTGGCAGCGTCCAATTTGGCAGTTTCAGCCGCCGCACCCGGCACGGTGCCAAGCAAGAGCACAGCAACGCAACACAACAACAGGGTCAAAATTCGGTCAATGATCATGGCAGATGTCCCCCACGGCTTGGTCTTTTTGATGATCCGCTGTCCCGCTGGACAAGAAAGCGGCAGATGCTGCTATGTAAAGAAACAAATGCATTTTTTCCAGAAAACCGGCGGGTTTTTTTGCTGTTTTTATAATCAAACTCGGTATTTTTGCCTAAAAAATCATCATTGACCGGAGTCATGTCCCTGTCCCTTCGCACGGGTATCACGGGCATTGCGAATATCGTTAAGTGAGGGGGATAAAGCGTTTCTGGGACAAACGCAGCGGGTGACGCGGACACCGGGTTGAAACGGCACTGCTCTGAAATTCTAGTTCAGGAGTATTCAGCCGAGGCTCGGAGATTTTTAGTAATGCGTATTTTCGAACCCGTTCTGTTGGCCTCTATGGCACTCGCCGCCCCCGCCGGATTTGTGGGTGCGGCTTATGTCGGCCCGAGTTTTATCAGTGCCGATTTCAACGGCTTCGACATCCACAATGCCAAACCCGCCTCTGCGTCCAAGACAGATGATGCGTCGCCCATTCAAAAACCCAAAGCGAAAAAGCCGGCTCTACCGCCCGATGGCCCGGGCCTGCGCGGCGCGACCAGGCCTCATTGCAGCCCCGGTTTTTATACCGCAGGCTATGAATGCAAGATTTCGCCGCCCAACCATTATGTGCCGGTCGGCGCGATCTACCCCATCCTGTGCCCGCCCGACACCTTTGCCTCACCCGGTGCGCAATCGAAGGGCCAATGCGTCAAGCGCGAGACCAGGGACGGGTTTTGGGCGCAAAGCAAAGCCGTGGTCAAAAGCGCACTTGCCAGTGC
>CAIYZJ010000291.1 GCA_903930675.1 uncultured Hyphomicrobiales bacterium | reverse complement strand
TGCTCAGCCAGTTGTTCGATGAACTCGACATCAAAACCCGTCGCCTCAAAACCCAACCGACCGGCACGACGTTGCGAATCAAATTGCCGCCGACCTTTGCGATTCGCTGGATGGTGCCGCGTCTGGCGCGTTTTCATGCGCTCAACCGCCATATCGATGTGCAGATCACCACCTCGCACCAGCCGGTTGATTTCGACCGCGAGGATATCGACGTCTGCATCCATTCGGGTCTCGCCCCTCCCGCCAACACCATCAGCCGCCGTCTGTTCGGCGAAACCTTGTTGCCTGTGTGCAGTCCGGGCTTGTTTCGCGATCAGGCCTTGCCCAAGCGTCCGGCTGATTTGAGCCGTTTCGTGTTGCTGTGTTCCATGCACAGGCCCAATGACTGGCCCGATTGGTTGCGTGCGGCCAAACTCAAAACCATCAATGGCAATAACGGCCTCAAATTCGAGAATTCGGCTTTGTCCTATCAAGCTGCCCTTGATGAAGTCGGCATCGCCTTGGCACAACAGGCCTTTGTCGAGGAGGATTTGCGCAGCGGAAGGCTGGTGGCCCCGTTCAAACTGGCCGTGCCGACCCCAAATTCGTATTTTCTGGTCTATCCCGAAAGCAAAGCAAGTTCGCCCTTTGTCAAAGCCTTTGCCGACTGGATTGCGCTGGAAGCGATCCCGAAATCAGGCTGACAGGGGTGACTGCTCACTCCCACATGTTAGTCTCCCCAGATACATCACTGACAGGAAACGCCGATGACCCCCGAACAACGCCAGACCATCGCCCGCGAACTCGCCCCCAACGGTACCTTGCGGGCCGGCATCAATCTCAGCAATTTTCTGCTGGTGTCGGGAAGGCATGACAATGGCGATCCTTACGGCGTGGCCCCCGATATGGCCAAAGCCATTGGTGCAGCACTGGATCTGCCGGTGCAACTGGTGCCGTTTGAATCGCCGGGCGCGATTGTCGATGCGACGGCAGACAACACATGGGATATCTGCCTGATCGGCGCCGAACCGGCCCGCGCCGCCATCATCAGTTTCACCAAAGCCTATGTGGAAATTCTGGCCACCTATCTGGTACCCGCAGGCTCGCCCATCAAAACCATTGCCGAAGTTGACCAATCCGGCGTCAGAATTGCTGTCGCCGAGCGTGCCGCCTATGATTTATGGCTGCTCGCCAACATCAAACACGCCACATTGATGCATGCCCAGGGCATTGACGGTGCATTCCAACTCTTCGTCGACCAAAAACTGGAAGCCCTCGCCTGTCTCAAACCGCGGCTGTTGTCCGATGTCGAAAAACTCCCCGGCTCGCGCATCCTCGACGGTCAATTCACCTCCGTCCAGCAAGCCATCGGAACCCACAAGCACAACACAAACGGCGCGGAATTTTTGAGCGACTTTGTTCGAAAAGCCACCACCGGCGGTTTGGTCGCCAGCCTGATCGACAAGCACGGCGTGAACGGCTTGTCGGTGGCGGCGGGGTGAAGCTCTAAAAAATGATGGTTAAATGGGACGTCTATTAAGGATAAAATTGACTGTAAAATGGCGGAAGAGGTGTCCGCAATACTATTATCCATTACGGTTCATATTGAAACATAGAAAGCATCTTTTTTCAATTAAAATCAATGGAATTTATCTTTACCCGTCCGCAACCATCCATTACAATCCAGTCTTATTCGGGGTTTTAAACGTGGACGAATACGTGGACGGTTTGAATGTCTAGGGCATTAAATAAACTCAACGCAAAAGCCGTTGAGAAGGCTGTTAATAACGGCAGCTATTCTGACGGCGGTGGACTTTCACTTATCGTAAAACCC
>CAIYZJ010000290.1 GCA_903930675.1 uncultured Hyphomicrobiales bacterium | reverse complement strand
GGGCTGAGCTTCCATTGCTTCATCGGATCAAGCGCTCGTGCCTGAAAACGTTCTTCCTGCACCTGATCGCTGACCGAAAACCAAAATTTGATCAGGATGATGCCCGAACCGACCAGCAATTTCTCGAAGACCGGCGCATCGGACAAAAAGGCCTGATATTCGGCCTCGGTGCAAAAGCCCATCACATGTTCGACCCCGGCGCGGTTGTACCATGAGCGGTCGAACAGCACCATTTCACCGCCCGCGGGCAGATGTTCGACATAACGCTGGAAATACCATTGGGTTTTTTCCCTGTCCGTGGGTGTTCCCAAGGCGGCCACTTTGCAGATGCGCGGATTCAGCGCCTCGGTAATCCGCTTGATGGAGCCGCCTTTGCCTGCCGCATCGCGTCCCTCGAAAACCATCACCACGCGGGCTTTGGTGGCAATGATCCAATCCTGCAATTCGACCAGTTGCAATTGCAGCTTTTTCAATTCTTTGTCGTAATGCCCGGGCAGTATCGGGGCCTGTTGCTGGGCGTGGAACGCTTCGAAGCTCATCTGCGCGACAGGACCGGCTTGTTCGTGATGATGCGCGTGGTGGTGCTCGTGTTTTTTGGCTTCGTCCTTTTTCGCGTCCGGCTTTTTTGACATCACAACACCTCTTTACAAAACGATCATTATGCTATGGCACATCGCAAGCCGCCTCAATAACCCCTTATGATAACACAAAACCCGTAAATGCTTGACGCATCACTATTGAGGCCGCACAAGACAGCATCATTTTACCAACAGCCAAAGCAGGACAGCGTGGATCAAGGCCCGTCACATTTTGTCATCGAGGATGAACTCGCAGGCCAACGGCTTGACCGGGCTTTGGCTCTGCTGATGCCGGAATTGTCGCGCACCCGCCTGAAAGCCCTGATGCTGGAAGGGGCGGTCACGCTGAACGGCCAACCCGCCACCAATCCCAAGCACAAAACCGTGGCCGGTGATGCCGTGGTCATCCAGTTGCCGCCCCCTGTCGTAGCCGAACCGCTGGCGGAAGCCATTCCGTTGATGGTTGTGTTCGAGGACGAGCATCTGCTGGTGCTCGACAAGCCTGCAGGCCTTGTGGTGCATCCGGCGTCGGGCCACGACACCGGCACGCTGGTCAATGCCCTGCTGGCCCATTGCGGTGATAGCCTGTCGGGCATTGGCGGGGTCAGACGACCCGGCATTGTCCACCGGCTCGACAAGGACACCACCGGCCTGCTGGTGGTGGCCAAGCACGACCGCGCCCATAAGGGGCTGGCCGCGCAATTTGCCGATCATGGCCGCACCGGACCGCTGGAACGCGCCTATCAGGCCATTGTCTGGGGCATTCCGATGCGCCATCAAAGCACCATCGACGCCCCGCTGGGCCGCTCCAACAAATTCCGCGACCGCATGGCCGTGGTGCCGCATGACCGCGAGGATGCCCGCGAGGCCATCACCCATTACACGGTCGACGCCGTGTTCAAGGATGCCAGCGGCGAGCCGATTGCCTCCTTGCTGACCTGCCGGCTCGAAACCGGCCGCACCCACCAGATCCGCGTCCACATGGCCCATATCGGCCATCCGCTGATCGGCGACCCGACTTATGCCAGCGGGTTCAGAACTAAAACCAGCAAATTGTCGGATGAAGCCCGTCAGGTAGTCGATGCCTTCCCGCGTCAGGCCCTTCATGCCGCCGTGCTTGGCTTCGAGCATCCGGTGACGCGCGAAGAAATCCATTTCGAAAGCCCATTGCCCGACGATCTGGTGGATCTGATCGGGGCTCTGGAAGGAAAAATCGCCTGATTGGCCGATTTGCAACGCGATTCCAGCAAAAAACGATCCAAATCCGGCCCATGATCGTGTATAAGACGCTTGTGTTGGCTTCGTCATGTTTTGGCCATGGTTACGGGAAAAGATGACGTCATCACGGGGTTTGCCTTCGTGGAGCCCGAACGATTGTGCGTGAAACACCAATCAAACGATCTGCCGCAACGGGGATCGGTACGGAGAGAGACAATGGCATCTGCCAAAATGAATTTGACCATCGCCGATGGCGGCCTGTCCCGCTATCTCGACGAGATCCGCCGGTTTCCGATGCTGCGGCCGGAACAGGAGTTCATGCTGGCCAAGCAATGGCGCGAGCATGGCGACCGCAACGCGGCCGAACAACTGGTGACCTCGCATTTGCGGCTGGTCGCCAAAATTGCCATGGGCTATCGCGGCTACGGCCTGCCGATCGGCGAAGTGATTTCGGAGGGCAATGTCGGCCTGATGCAGGCGGTCAAACGGTTCGAGCCGGATAAAGGCTTCCGTCTGGCCACCTATGCGATGTGGTGGATCCGCGCCTCGATCCAGGAATATATCCTGCGTTCGTGGTCGCTGGTCAAAATGGGCACGACGGCCAGCCAGAAAAAGCTGTTTTTCAACCTGCGCAAGGCCAAAAGCCAGATTTCCGCGCTGGAAGAAGGCGATCTGAAGCCCGACCACCTCTCCTCCATCGCCACCAAACTCGGTGTCAGCGAGCAGGATGTGGTGGACATGAACCGCCGTCTGGGCGGCGACGCCTCGCTCAATGCCCCCGTACGCATGGACGGTGAAGGGGAAGGCGAGTGGCAGGACTGGCTGGTCGACGAGCGCGACAACCAGGAGCACATTCTGGTCGAGGCCGAAGAGGCCGGCAACCGCCATGCGGCTTTGTATGATGCGATGGGCGTGCTGAACCCGCGCGAACGCCGGATCTTCGAAGCCCGCCGCCTGCTCGATACGCCCGAGACGCTGGAAGCGCTGTCGGAAGAGTTCAACATCTCGCGCGAACGCGTCCGCCAGATCGAGGTGCGCGCCTTTGAAAAAGTGCAGGAAGCCGTCCGCAGCCTGATGATCCAGCGCGAAGCCCCGTCAACGCCCCTGCTGGCGGCGCATTGAGGCTTTGGCAAGCCTCGAACTGTCATGGCCGACTTGTTCCGGCCATCCACGGCTGCCCGCTATAACCTCTGAAAGACAAAGCGCAGTCACCGGAAAAACTTATTTCCAAGCCTAAAACTTATTTCCAAGCCTGAAACTTATTTCCAAGCCTGAAACGCATCCAGCAGGACGCGGTCGCCGACCAGTCCTTTTTCGACCATCATGACGGCGCGGCGGCCATTGGCGAAGCGCATCGGGATGACGATCCAGTTGCGGTTGCGCAGCAATTCGCGGTTCTGCTCGATCCGGTCGGGCAGATTGGTCAGGCCGACCAGAAACACGTTTTCGGTGACAGGCACAGGCAGGCCCGACAGGCTGGTGCCGCGCACGCCCTCCTCGGCCCGCATTTCCGGTGTGCCGATATCGCGCACGCGGCCATTCGGGCTGTTGTCGGGGGTGACAAAACTCAGCTCGATCAGATGCGAGGCCGGAAAACCGATGTCGCGGTTGCGCTTGATCACCATGGTCACCGCGTTCAGACTGCCCGACAGATCCCTGATATCGGCCTTGATGGCCACATCGCCCGCACCCGTCTGGTCACGGATCGTTTCAAGTGCCCACGAAACACGACCCTTGACCGGCACCGGCTCGGGCTGGCCCTCGACGCCCTCCTCGAACAGCATCACGCGCTGGCCCGAGGCAGCGGCACCCGCGCCGCCCGCTATTGCCTGGTCGCCCGTTTGGGAAGACGGCGACGCAGCTTCGCTGGGCAGGCGATCGGTGATCTTGCGGCTCAAATCACCTCTGGTCGCCGTTGCGCTTTGTTCGAAATCCGCCGGACGGTCGCGCAGCACCCATGCCGCGCCTGCCACAGCCGCAATCACGCTGACGAAGGCAAGACCCATTACCAGACCGCGGAACAGGCCACGATCCCGCTTGCGCCGCTGTGCCAGACGCGGACGGCCATCATCGAGCAGTTCGATCTCGCTGGCCGGTGCAGGCTTGGATTGGGAAGAATTGGATTGGGAAGAATTGGATTGGGAAGAATTGGACTTCAAAGGATTGGCCGGCAAGACCAAGGACAATTCACCCTGCCTGTCATCCGGTACCCGGGCGGCATCATCGGAAAACACAATATCGGTGGAAACGGGAACGGATGCGCCCGCGCTGTCCGCGTCCTGCGGTTCGCTGACAGGCAAAACAGGTCCGACAAAGCCCTCTTCGACCGCGCCGCCCGAAAGGGCCAACTGAGGCGGTTCCTCTGCGACAAGAACAAGGGGCTGCACAGTATCGTCGATTAACAGATCGGCCTTCTCGCTGTCTTGCGGGTCAGCTGTTTCGTCGGGCCCAACACCATGCGTCGCAGGTTCAGGCGAGGGTGGTTTTTTATGCCAGAAATCTTGCGCCTTGAGCAAAAGCTGGGACAAGGAGCCGCGCTGGGTCTGTGTTGCTGTCCGGGGTAGATCCGAGACATCCGGCCCGCTGATGGAAACGGTGTCGTCTGTTTTATCCTCCAAGTCGGGATCGGCACCGGCCTGCAAATCCTGTCCAGCATCTCCTTCCAGAACCGGAGACCCTAAATCGAGAGGGGGTAAAGCAGTGGCCGTGTCATCAAGCCCGATCGGGATGGACTGATCGGCATCTGAAATGGGGTCGGAGCTTGGCTCCGGACCATCCAAAAGTGTATCATTCAGCGGGGTTTCAAATATCGGTGCATCAGCAACGGAGGGCATTGCCTGCTTGCGCTCGACCACCTGTGGCACCATCGGCGCGGTGGAACGCGCCACCACGCGCGATACGGGTTCGGGCACGGTGTCAACGGTCACGCGCGGGGTGATGTGCGCTTGCGGGCTTTGAGCGGACAAGGGGGCTGCATCCCCCTCAACGGGATCTGCGGTTTCAATATCGCGTTTCAGCAGGTCTTGGGTGGTCGCGGCGCGCGCGGCTGCGGCTTTGGCCAGCAAGGCGCTCAAACGGGCCGAAATATGTTTGCGGGTCTCCGTCTCGCCCGGCAATGGCACCGGTTTGATCGCCTCGAGCGATTGCATCTCGTGTTCAAGACGCATCACCGAGGCTTCGAACAAGCTCAACTCGCGCTTGATGGCCTCGCTGTCCATCGGCGGTTCGATGGCCGAAAGCTGGTCGGCCACCACGCTGCGCGCCCGCTCATAGACGATTTGCCGTTGCTCAGGCGTACTGTTGCCAAGGCTGGCAATGGTGCGGGAGAGCAGCGGGAAATAATCAGCCATGCCTTGCTTTCGCTGTCATACTGTTATCGGTGCGGTATCAACCTGTCGGGGCTGCGGTTGATTGATGCAAACGCAACGCCCATAGGATACAGCCGGATGCTCAGGCTTCAAACGGATTTTGCACCAGAATCGTATCATCGCGTTCGGGGCTGGTCGACAAGACAGCCACCGGCGCGCCGATCAACTCCTCGATCCGCCGCACATATTTGATGGCTTGGGCTGGCAAATCAACCCATGAACGCGCACCGGCAGTGGTGCCTTCCCAGCCGTCGATGGTTTCATAGATCGGCTCGACCCGCGCCTGAGCATCCTGCGAGGCGGGCAGATGGTCGAGTTCCACCCCGTCGAGACGGTAACGAACGCAAATCTTGATCTCTTTGAACGTGTCGAGAATGTCGAGCTTGGTCAAAGCAATGCCGTGGATGCCCGAGGTCCGCACGGTCTGGCGCACCAGCACCGCGTCAAACCAGCCGCAACGCCGCTTGCGGCCTGTCACGGTGCCGAATTCGCGGCCACGTTCGCCGATCTTTTCGCCGATCTCGTTGTCGAGCTCGGTCGGGAAAGGCCCGCCGCCGACGCGGGTCGTATAGGCCTTGGCGATCCCCAGCACATAGCCGACCTGTGACGGGCCCATGCCCGAACCGGTTGCCGCCTGCCCTGCCACCGTGTTCGACGAGGTGACATAGGGATAGGTGCCGTGATCGATATCGAGCAGCGCGCCTTGCGCGCCTTCAAACAGGATCCGCTTGCCGGCGCGGCGTTCCTCGTCCAGCAATTTCCAGACGGTATCCATGTAGGGCAGAACGCGATCGGCCACGCTGGCGAGTTCTTCGACAAGATCGGCGGTCTTGAATTCGGCAAGGCCGAAACCGCGGCGCAAAGCATTGTGGTGCAACAACAAATTGTCGATCTTGGCGGGAAGCGCCTTCAGATCGGCCAGATCCATGAAACGGATCGCCCGACGGCCGACTTTGTCCTCGTAAGCCGGACCGATGCCGCGCTTGGTGGTGCCGATGGCGTTGGACGCGCCGCTTTCGCGCAAGGCGTCCAGCTCGCGGTGAACTGACAGGATCAGCGCTGCATTGTCGGCCACGCGTAAATTCGCCCGCGATATTGTGACGCCCTGTACCTGCAAACGGTCGATTTCGGCCACCAGAGCATGCGGATCAAGCACCACGCCATTGCCGATCACGCCCATCTTGCCCTCGCGCACCACGCCCGAAGGCAGCAGCGAGAGCTTGTAGACGGCCCCGTCAATGACCAATGTATGCCCGGCATTATGCCCGCCCTGGAAACGAACAACCGTATCGGCCTGTTCAGACAACCAGTCGACGATTTTGCCTTTGCCTTCGTCGCCCCATTGGGCGCCGACAACGACAACATTGCCCATGCTCTCATCCTCCGCTCAGTGCTGCGCGTCCTGACATCCGATGATGACCACCCGCCAGCCAATAAAAAAGCCCCGCACCATTTCGCAAGTCGAAAACGGTCGGGGCTTGCGAAGGAGAGTTACCCGATCATGACGTTTTGGTAAAGCCTTTCACACATTTTTCTGCCGCAAGAGGCACAGAAACGGTCCGGCATTCGGGATGAGAGACAGGGTTTTCCCTCGGATTTCAACCGATTGCGGCTCTTATGCCCGCCCGCGTGCCGATTTGGCGGGCTTGACCCGCAAATTGATGAAATTGCGGATCTCGGTCAGCCGCGTATCGGTATCGAGCACCTGCCTGTCGAGACCGAATCGCCATGCCAGATCCATCCGCCCCCGATCCTCGTGCAGCGCATAGAGATCGGCGACATAGCGGGCGTGTTCTTCCTCCGTGCGGAAAAAACCTTCCTCGTGCATGATCGTGCCGAGATTGCCGAGAATGGAAGCGAGTTCGGCCAGCGAGAATTCGGGGTGGTATTGCACGCCCCAGAACACACCGCCGTCATGGCGGATTTCCGCCGCCTGCACAGGTGTAAGATCGTTCGACGCCAGCACCGTGCAATCGGCGGGCAGCGCGCCGACAATATCGAGATGAACGGCTGGTGCATCGAACACCGCAGGCCGACCGGCCAGCAAGGGATGGCTTGCACCGTGCCCGTTGACCTGAATGGAACGGGCAAAGCCGATTTCGCGCATCACCGGATTTTTGACCACCGTGCCGCCCGCCGCCGCCGCACCGATCTGCAAACCCCAGCACGAGCCGAACGCCGGCGTGCGGGAGCGGTAGACCGCCTTCATCAGATCGATCTGCTGGTCGATTTCCGCCCCGCCGTGATAGACATGCAGCGCGGATCCGGTCAGTACCACACCGTCATACCCCTCGAGCTCGGCATGATCGGGCCGGTTGAAGCCCTCGTCGGCCACATGGGCTATGTCGCAGACCGCATCCGGTTCCAATGCGCCAAGCACGGCGGCATAGGATTGGGCCGGTGTCATGCCATAGGCCCGCTGCCTGTTGCCGCGCCCCGTGGCATTATTGCCTTCCACAACCAGAAACCGCAAAGCCATTGCCCGAAACCCATCTGTTATCGATCCGCCGAATTTGGCGCAGCAGGTGGCGGATGTCACCACCATGCCGATATATAAAACCCGCCGGACTGATCCGGCGGGTGTGATCTTGCTTGCTCTGGCGGCCTCAGAATTTCAGCGCTTTGGCCTGCTTGACGCCCGGCAGCGCCTGAATGGCACTCAGCACACCGGCAGGCACTTCGCCGTCGACTTCCACCAGCGCAATGGCCGAACCGCCCTTGCCGTCGCGGCCCAGCGCGAAGGTGGCGATATTGACTCCGGCTTCGCCCAGAAGACCGGCAAAGCGGCCGATAAAGCCCGGCTTGTCCTCGTTGGTGACATAGATCATCGCGGGGCCGAATTCGGCATCGACCTTGATCCCCTTGATCGCCACGATGCGCGCCTTGCCGTCATGGAACACCGTGCCGGAGATCGAACGCTCCTGCTCGTCGGTGACGATGGTCAAAGTGATCAGCGATTCAAAATCGCTGTCGTCATCGGAGCGGATGATTTCCTCGATGGCAATGCCGCGATCCTTGGCGACAATCGGGGCCGAGACCACGTTGACATCCTGCAATTGCGGACGCAACACACCGGCAATGGCTGCCGCGGTCAGGGCCTTGATTTTCAGCGATGCGACTTCGCCTTCATAGGTGATGCGCACTTCCTTGATGCCGGTATCGGTCAACTGTCCGGCAAAAGACCCGAGCTTTTCGGCCAAAGCGATGAACGGCTTCAGCTTGGGGGCTTCTTCGGCGGTGATCGAAGGGAAGTTGATGGCGTTTGAAATCGCGCCGCGGGTCAGATAGTCCGACATCTGCTCGGCCACCTGCAAAGCGACATTTTCCTGCGCTTCATTGGTGGATGCGCCCAGATGCGGGGTGCAGATGACATTGGGATGGCCGAACAGCGGATTTTCGGTGGCCGGCTCGGTGATGAACACGTCGAATGCCGCCCCCCCAATATGGCCGGAGTCGAGGCCCGCCCGCAACGCCACTTCGTCCACCAGACCACCGCGCGCGCAGTTGATGATGCGCACACCCTTTTTGGTCTTGGCAAGGTTTTCGGCCGACAGGATGTTTTTGGTCTGTGCCGTCATCGGCGTATGCAGCGTGATGAAATCGGCCCGCGCCAGCAGATCGTCCAGCTCGACCTTTTCCACGCCCAGATCAATCGCCCGTTCGGGGGTCAGGAACGGATCGAATGCAATCACCCGCATCCGCAAGCCGATGGCGCGGTCGGCAACAATCGAACCGATATTGCCGCAACCGATAATGCCGAGCACTTTGCCGGTGATTTCGACACCCATGAAGCGGTTCTTCTCCCATTTGCCGGCCTGTGTCGAGGCATCGGCGGCAGGAATTTCACGCGCAATCGCAAACATCATCGCAACCGCATGTTCGGCGGTGGTGATCGAATTGCCGAACGGCGTATTCATGACAATCACGCCCTTGGCGGTGGCGGCAGGAATATCGACATTGTCGACGCCGATACCGGCGCGGCCCACCACTTTCAGATTGGTGGCATTGGCGAGAATCTTGTCGGTGACTTTGGTAGCCGAGCGAATGGCCAAGCCATCATATTGGCCGATAATTTCAGCCAGCTTGTCTTTGTCCTTGCCCAGATTGGGCTGGAAATCGACTTCGACGCCACGCTCTTTGAAAATGGCAATGGCGGCGGGGGAAAGGGCATCGGAAATGAGAACGCGGGGAGCCATGATGATCATCCT
>CAIYZJ010000289.1 GCA_903930675.1 uncultured Hyphomicrobiales bacterium | reverse complement strand
TTCTATCAAAAATCATCGGCCAATTTTTGACAATACATCGCCCTTGAGAAACCGTTCGATGATCAGCATGAATCCGATCGAGGGAACCAGCAGGATCAATGCTGTAATCGAGGCCACCTGATAATTGCCACCCATCGAGGCATTGTAGAGCAGGAGTGGTAAAGTTGTAACTTGCGGCACGCCAACAAAGAAGGTGCCGGTAAACTCATCCAGCGATTCAAGGAACACAAAGATCGAAGCCGCCACCAAGCCCGGGGCCGCCAGAGGCAGGGTGACGGAGACAAAGGTTTTGAGCGGCGATGCCCCAATATTACGCGCGGCCCATTCCAGATCCTGATCAATCGATGAAAAAGCGGCGGCGGCGATCCAGACCGAATAGACCAGCGCATGAACCGAATGGACTAGCACAACGCCGATGACCGTGCCGTTTAATCCGATCCAGTAAAAAATGCGGGCCACATTGATGTAGATGGCCACCGAGGGAAAAGCCTGAGGCAGTAAAAACAACAGCATGATCGCCGCACGGAACGGCAATCGCAACCGCGCCAGCGCATAACCAGCCGGCACGGAGACGATCAATGTCACTACCACAACCGCCAAAGCGATACCGACGCTGGTGGTCAGCGAAGTCATTGCATCGCCTGTCGGACGAAACACCACTTCCCAATATTTTGTGCCGTAAGTAACCGGTAATTTGAACGGTGTGTACCAACGTTCCGCCACCGACCACAGAACAAGATTAGCCAAAGGCCCCAACAGGAAAAAAGCAAATAGCCCGACGCCCAATCCCTGGAGCAATCGTCTGGCGAAAGTGGACAGATGGAGCATGGTCATCTGTCGCCTTACATGGGTTGATGCGCATGATCGCGCATCTGTTGCCGTAGATAAAACCAGGCCACCAGTGAGGTCATCAGATAGGAGATCACGCCCAACGCATTGGCGGTGGGATAGTCGCCATAGGAGTTGATGCGAAACGCCATATCAACCGTCAACAAGGTGGGTTGGGAGCCAGCAACCATCATCGGGACCGAGAGCACCGACATCATGGTCACGAAGGACAGGATCAGGCCGACCATCAAAACCGGCATGACCTGCGGGATAATGATCTCAACCATCACACGCAACCGAGACGCGCCCAGATTGCGGGCCGCTTCGATCATCGAGCGGTCAAGGCTTGCGACAGCGCCCGCCAGCATCAGGGTCACAAAAGGCGTCTGCTTCCACACAAAGGTAATGATGATGCCGCGCCAATCCAGAAAGCTGATAGACGAAGCCGGTTCGTAAAGGCCCAGCGCAACAAAGCTGTTATTCATCAAGCCGTTTTTGGCCAAAAATGTCCGCATGCACTGGGCCGCGACAATAAAGGGAATAAAGAGGGGCCAGCGATAGAGCCATTTGAGGCTGGCGACCAGAAAGCGACTTTCGCTCAGGCCCATCAGACCAGACAGCACCAACGAACACAGACAGACAAGCACCGAAGCCGTCAAAATAATAAATAGCGTAAACACCATGTCGGTCGAATAGAGCGATTGGGCCTTGATGAAATGCTCGACGGTCAGCGCGCCCTGCTTGTCCGTAAAGGCAGCATGCAGGGAAATTCCGAGCGGAAACAGAAACAGCACCAGCACCATCAACAGCGCCGGCAACAGCAATAATAGACCAATTCTTTTCTGGGTCATGTCGAAGAAAACTGGCTCCCGACACTCAAGCCGGGAGCCATGTCCTGATCAATTCGCCACCTTCTTCTCGTAACCTTCGAGGATGTCATTGAAGTATGGAGCAATAGGGAACGGCTTGCCGTTTTTCGCCAGATCTTCGGGCGTGATATCGGTGAACAACTTCTTCCAGTCGCCTTCCGACAATTTGCCTTGCAGGTTCTTGGCATCAATGCCCGGATACCAGTTGAAGCGCTTCACAATGCCTTCGGCCTGAACTTCGGGACTTGTGGCCAGGGCGATGAATTTTTCGGCCAATTTTGCCTCAGCCGCTTTGGCAGGCACGGCATAATACATCGGCTGTCCCGGCATGCCCGGGGAAACCAGTTTCAACTTCATATTGGGGGGCAATTTACCTTCCGCCATCCAGCTGTAAAACATATCCACCCAGACAGGACCCATGGCAATTTCGCCACGGTTGAGCATATCGAGAGTGCCCGCATTGCCCGGAGTAATCACGACATTGGTATTGAAGGCTTTAAGATCTCCCAAAGCTTTATCCCAATTGGCTTTTGTTGCCGCATCGTAGGGGCCTTTTTCAAGCTTGCCGGCATCACCACCAAAAGCTGTGACCCATCCCGACACAAAGGCAACACCGGACATACCACCTTTGATGCCGTTATAGCCGAACTTCTTCGGGTTCTTCTTCACCCATTCGGCAAGCTCGGTATAGGAATTGGGAACATCCTTGACGAGATCGGCATTGTAGGCGATCGCCGTTTGCGAATGGAACATCGGCATCACATAGCCCGAAACATTCGCACCCAGAGAATTTTCTGCGGTTTCGCGCGTCACCAAACTGCCCGTTGCAATACGCTCGCGATACTTGTCGAGCAGGCTTTCACTGGCCAAAGTGCCAGCCATTTTCTGATGGACCACAATCACGTCGAAATCGACTTTTGCCGCTCCGGCCTTTTTCTGGGCATCGAGCTTTTCGTAAATTTTCTGGGAACCGCCATCACCGGGACCGGTGCCTACAGCCACCACTTTGACACCGGGATTGGCCTTTTCGAACATCGGACCCAGATAGTCCTTGATGTAATCAACCATGTTCTGGTCGCCAGCCGTTGCGACAGTCAGAGTTTGTGCGGAAGCAGCCGGAATAGCCAAGCCAGCAGCCAAAGCAAAAGCAAGCAGTTTCGATTTCATGCGGTTCTCCTGTCTCAGTGGGGTCAGTTGATCTGTTAGGCGGTTTGCGTGTCGAATATATGAAGGCGGTTCAAGGGCAGTCTCAATTCCACCGGCTCGCCTTCGGCGAACAGGTGATCAGATGTTGCAGAAAAATGGTAGGGACCACAGGCGATCCCGTAGCGGTACTGCCCGCCCGGATAGGCGCGGCTGCTGATCCGCCCCTGCAAAGCCAGCGACTGGCCCGCATCACTCCCGGGGACTGTCAGTGATACAGCTTCCTCGTTGATATAGCCGGTCCTGTGGCCTTGATAGGGTGGGCCATGCCAGCGCAGAAGATAATTATCCAGACCCTCGATGCGGACATAAGCAAGTCCGTCCTGCTGCCCGAAATGCAGGGGCAACTGGTTGTCGGCTCCCATAAACCGCGCAATGAAGGGGGAGACGGGATGGTCATAGACATTCTCGGGCGTGCCGATTTGTGCGATGCGGCCTTTATCCATGATAATGATCCGGTCGGCCATTGTCATGGCCTCCTCGCGGTCATGGGTGACATGGATTGCAGCAAATCCGAGCGTCTTTTGCAAGGTTTTCAATTCATAGCGCAGTGACAAACGGACTTTGGCATCCAGATTGGACAAAGGTTCGTCCAGCAGCAGCAGTTTGGGATCAATAGCCAGAGCACGTCCCAAGGCCACGCGCTGGCGTTGGCCGCCCGA
>CAIYZJ010000288.1 GCA_903930675.1 uncultured Hyphomicrobiales bacterium | reverse complement strand
GCGAAGGGCGCGGGCTGGCCGTGCCGTTTTTCGGCCGTCCGGCTCCGAGCAATCCCTTTCCGGCGCTGCTGGCGCGCGGCCGCAAATTGCCGCTGGTCGCCGCCCGTGTGCTGCGCCAGTCGGCAGGCCGCTACACCGTCCATTGCGAATTGATCGAGGTGCCCCACACCGATGATCGCGAGACCGATATTCTGGCAACAACCGCCAATATCCAAGCGCAATTCGAGACATGGGTGCGCGAGACGCCGGGCCAGTGGATGTGGGGCCATCGCCGCTGGGGCTGAGGCCCCTGATTGCGGCATAACGGCCTGTCATGATGCCGCCCATGCTCCCAAAGGCGACTTGCCATCCCCGCCTGCCTCATGATCTTAGAAGGCAGAACAATTCGACCGGCAACGACCATATGCCGGTCATTGATTGCCGATGGAGATGGTGATGAAACTTGCACGGTCCTTTTTCTGCCCGCTGGCCATCGGCGCACCCGAACCCATGCGTGAATTGCCGGTGCGGCTGGAGCGGATGATCCATTTCGTCCCCCCGCATATCGAAAAAGTCCGCGCCAAAGTGCCCGAATTGATCCACGAGGTCGATGTGGTGTTGGGCAATTTAGAAGATGCAATCCCGCTTGACCAGAAAGTGGCCGCCCGCAAAGGCTTCATTGCCATGGCCAAGGCCAATGATTTTGGCCAGACCGGCCTGTGGACCCGCATCAATGCGCTCAACAGCCCGTGGGTGCTTGATGATCTGACCGAAATTGTCGGCGAGGTCGGCGACAAGCTCGATGTCGTGATGGTGCCCAAGGTGGAAGGCGTCTGGGACATCCATTATTGCGACCAGTTGCTGGCCCAACTCGAAGCCCGCCACGGCATCAAAACCCCGATCCTGATCCACGCCATTCTGGAAACCGCCGAAGGCGTCAAAAATGTCGAGGAGATCGCCGCCGCCTCCCCGCGCATGCACGGCATGAGCCTCGGCCCCGCCGATCTTGCGGCGTCCCGCGCCATGAAAACCACCCGCGTCGGCGGCGGCCATCCCGAATACAAGGTGCTGGCCGATCCCGACTGCGACAAGCCGCGCGCGGTCTACCAGCAGGATTTATGGCATTACACCATCGCCAAAATGGTCGATGCCTGCGCCGCCAACGGGCTGAAAGCCTTTTATGGCCCCTTCGGCGATTTTGCCGACGTGCAGGCCTGCGAAACCCAATTCCGCAATGCCTTCCTGCTCGGCTGCGCGGGCGCATGGACCCTGCACCCCTCGCAAATCGGTATCGCCAAATCGGTGTTCAGCCCCGATCACAACGAAGTCGCTTTCGCCCGCAAAATTCTGGACGCCATGCCCGACGGCGCAGGCGCGGTGATGATCGACGGCAAGATGCAGGACGACGCGACCTGGAAGCAAGCCAAAGTCATCGTCGACCTCGCCCGCTTCGTCGCGAGCCGCGATCCGGAACTCGCGGCTGTTTACGGATTTTGAGGCGGACAAAGCCACAATCAGGCTGCCCGTCCCCCGCTTGTTATTGACAGAGCGAGGGGCAAAGATTACCTCATGGGGCATGAAAGAACGTCAGGCCAAATATGCAATCGGCGATATCGTGCGGCACCGGGTTTACTCGTTTCGCGGCGTGATTTTCGATGTCGATCCGACATTTTCAAATTCCGAGGAATGGTATAATTCCATCCCCGAAGAGGTGCGGCCGACCAAGGACCAGCCGTTCTATCACCTGTTCGCCGAAAATGCCGAAACCGAATATGTGGCCTATGTGTCCGAGCAAAATCTGTTGCCCGACACCTCCAACGAACCCGTGCGCCACCCGCAAATTGCCGAAGTGTTCGATATCGACGAAAAAGGCCGCTACAAGGCCCGCACGCTCTATATGAATTGAGCTTTTTTCGACCCGTTCATGCATTGATACCCAAAACCAGCGCACAAAAAAACCGGCTCGCAAGCCGGTTTTTGTTTGAGCCTGTGAAGCAGATTACTGCTTGGGTGCGGGAGCCGGAGCGGGGGCCGCGCCGCCTTGCTGCTGCTGCATCTTCTGGCGCATTTCTTCGGCCTGCTTCTGCATCTGTTCTTCCAGCTTTTTCTGCTGGGCTTCCAGAACGGCAGGATCAATGGGAGGACCGTCAAAAGCCTTGCCGAAACCGGCCAGCGGCACCTGGAAGGACACTTCCTGACCGAACTGGTTCTGCACGCTGATCGACAGAACATTGCCTTTTTTGAAAGCGGCGATGGTGTCGTCTTTCACGGCGCCTTCGGCGAAGCAACCATTGGGGAAGCAGATCGCGTATTTGCCGGGAATGCCCTGCCCCTGATCGGCGGCAAAGCGGATACCGGGCTGCATCAACAGGCCAAGCGGCATCAGGAAGCGCACGACCTTTTGCGGCTCGCCCTGCACGTCATAAACGGCAACGGCCACAACAGGCTGGTCCTGATCGGACACGAAATCGCGGGTGGTGTAGCAGACCTTCTTCTTGGCCACCTGATCTTCACCGCAAACCTTCAGCCAATCCTGCTGGGAAGGTTCGGGCTTCAACTGCACGATGGTCGGTGCTGGAGCCGCAGGTGCAGCCGTTGGTGCAGGCGCGGGCGCAGCGGGCTTGGCGGGTGGCTTGGCGGGCTGCTGGGCAAAACTTGGCTGCAGGCCACCCGAAACCAGAGCGAGGGCCACAGCGAGACCTGCAAAAATTCTCGAAGAAAGCATCATCCGAATCCTTTTAAAATCAGGTTTTGACCAAAGCCCGACCCACCATTCGAATCATGGCTGGCCAAAACACTCCAGAACGCTTTATCCCTTTGCTGGCAGGCTTTCCAGCAAATTCCTCACATTTTGCGCGTTTTTTGCCGATCGGGTAACACTGGTGACATGCTGATGATCCCGACGATTCGATTGCGCCCTGCCTCCGCTGCACACCGGTTTGCCGGGATGCTGGCTTTTGGCCTGATGTTATGGATTTTGGCCCTGTGCACCGCTGTTCGGGGCCAAGAGACCGGCGCGGGACGCCACGGGCTGGCCTTGCACGGCGCACCGCTTCTGGCGGCCAATCAACCGCTGCCCTATGCACAAAGCGATGCCCCTGCTGGCGGGCGGATCGTGTTCGGCGCGCAAGGCGTGTTTGATACGCTCAATCCCTTTGTGATCCGCGGCATTGCCGCGCAAGGGCTGGCCCCGCCGATGGGGCTGGTGTTTCAAAGCCTGATGATCCGTTCGGCCGACGAGCCGTTTAGCGTCTATGGCGGTCTGGCCAAAAGCGTTGATCTCGCCGATGATTTTTCCTCCATGACCGTGCATCTGGAACCAAATGCCCGCTTTTCCGATGGCAAACAGGTTCGTGCCGAAGATGTCGCCTTTTCCTTCGCGCTGTTGAAAGAGAAGGGACGGCCGACCTTTCGCGGCTATTACAGTAAAGTCACCGCCGTGACCGTGCTTGATCCGCTGACCATCCGCTTCCGGTTCGAAGGGCATGACCGCGAATTGCCGCTGATCATCGCCTTGATGCCGGTTTTGCCCGAACATGCCACCCAAGCGGCCCGTTTCGAGGAAACCAGCCTTGTGCCGCCGGTCGGATCGGGACCCTATCGCGTCGCCGAAGTCAAAGCAGGCGAAAGCATCCGTTACGAGAAGAACCCCGATTTCTGGGGCAAGGACAAGCCGATCTATCGCGGGCTGTATCACCCGCAAACCATCCGTTTCGACTATTTCCGCGATTCCAACACCCTGTTCGAGGCCTTCAAGGGCGGGCTGGTCGATGTCCGCATCGAGGACAATCCGGGCCGCTGGGCGCTAGACTATGATTTTCCTGCCCTCAAAGAGGGGCGCGTGGTCCGCGAAACCCTGCCGGTCTCCATCCCCAAAGGCATGACAGGTTTTGTGTTCAACACCCGCAAACCCCTGTTTGCCGATCTCCGCATCAGGGAAGCACTGGGCATGATGCTGGATTTCGAATGGATCAATCGCAGCCTGTTTTTCGGGCTGTATAAACGCTCCAACAGCTATTTTTCCGGCTCGGCCCTGTCGGCGGCAGGCGTGCCGGCCAGTGACGGGGAACGGGCTTTGCTGGCCCGTTATCCCGATGCCGTGCGCCCCGATATTCTGGAAGGCCGATGGCAACCGCCGCAGCCCGATGGCACGGGCCGCGACCGCAAAGCGGCCTCGGCGGCCCTCGCTCTGCTCGCTCGGGCCGGATGGAGCTTGCGCGACGGTCAACTGATCAACCAAGCCAATGACGTGTTTGCCTTCGAGTTGCTGGTCAACAGCCGATTGCAGGAAAAACTGGCCCTCAACTATGCCCAGTCACTGGCGCGCATCGGCATCACGCTGAAAGTACGGTTGATCGACGAAATCCAGTATTGGCGGCGGCTGTCGGCCTTCGATTTCGATATGATCCAGTTCACATGGGCAGGTTCCCCCGCGCCCGGCAACGAGCAATATCACCGCTGGGGCTCGAAAGCCGCCGGGCGGGAAGGTTCGCTGAATTATGCGGGGGCCCGAAATCCTGCCATCGACGCGATGATCGAGGCCCTGCTGGCGGCACAAACGCCCGAAGCCTATCTGACCGCCATTCATGCGCTGGATCGGGTCCTGCTGTCGGGTTTCTATGTCGTGCCGCTGTTTTATGCACCCGATCTGTGGATGGCACGCAAATCAAGCGTCAAACATCCCGCCCGCCTGCCTTTGCTGGGCACTGCGCCCGAAACCTTCTGGGTGGACGACGCGCCCTAGGCAAGCCGGGGCGCGACAAAGGCGATCCGGCAGGCTATAGAGAAGCCGCTGCGCTGACCTGCGGCAGCCTGCCCTTTGCCCCATTTGAACGAGACGCGTGCCATGTTTGATGAAACCGAAATCCTGACCATTGACGTTATTTCCGATGTGATCTGCCCGTGGTGCTATATCGGCAAGAAGCGTCTGGAAAAGGGACTGGCACTGCGTCCCGATGTCGCCACCGAGATCCGCTGGCGGCCCTATCAGCTCGATCCGACCATTCCGATGGGCGGCATCGACAGGCAGCTCTATATGCTGCAGAAATTCGGCGATCCGCACAAAATTGTCGAAATGCACCAGCGCATTGCCGCTGTCGGGCTCGAAGAAGGCATCCATTTCAATTTCGGGGCGATCGAGCGCACCCCGCATACGCTGGATGCCCACCGGATGATCCGCTGGGCCTATGATGTCGGTCTGGTCGACGAGGTGGTCTCCGGCCTGTTCCGCGCCTTTTTCGAGGATGGCCGCGACATCGGCGATCACGAGGTGCTGGTCGATATCGGCAATGTCGCGGGCATGCGTCCCGAAGGGGTCGCCAAAATGCTGGCCGGTGACGACGACAAGAACACCGTCAGCATGGAATTCATGCAGGCCCAGCAAATGGGCATCCGCGGCGTGCCCTGTTTCATTTTCGGCTCGAAGGTCGCCGTCAACGGCGCCGAGACACCCGAAACCATCGCCACGGCCATCGACGCCGCGCTGGAAGAATTGAACGGGCCGATTGATCCGGCTTGATTTTTATATCATATTGAAATAGTCTTGATATATTATTTCAATATGATATATTTTGATGAAAGCCATTCTCTATTCATCGGACGCCAGACGTGCCTTGCACAAACACCGCAATCAGGCGCTTCGCCTGATTCAAAAGATCGAGCGTTATGCACAGACCGGTGCGGGTGATGTGACGCAACTGGTGGGAAGTACTGCTTTGCGATTGCGGATCGGTGATTTCAGGGTGATTTTCGAAGAAACAGCCGAAGAAATCCGTGTCACCCGCATTGCCCCGCGCGGTTCTGCCTATGACGAAGGGCCAGCCCTATGAAGCATGAATTGCATACCGCGTTCACAACCCCTTCAGGGGATGAAATGATCATGCTGCCGCGCGCGGATTACACCGCCATGCGCGATGCACTTGAGGCGATGCTTCATCACAAGACCATGCAGGAGGTTGACGCAGGCAAGCAGGAATGGCTGACACAGGCCGACATTCTGCAATCCCTGCAATCCCCGACGCCGCTGGCCTTCTGGCGCAACAAGCGAATGATCAGCCAGACGCAACTGGCGGCCACGGTCGGCGTCTCGCAAAGCTACATTGCCAATCTCGAAGCAGGCAAACGCAAGGGCGATCCTGCCTTGTTCATGAAACTGGCGCGGGCTTTATCGGTGCGGATCGAAGATCTGATCGAGCACGATTAAGCCGCCTTGCCGCCTTCGGCGATTTTAACCAGATCTTTCAAAATCCGGCCTGCGCCTTTGAGCCGCTGGGCGGGTTTGGGGAAATCGTCGATAAAGACAATCCGCATATCCGGCCGCACTTTGGCCAGAGAGCCCTGTTGCTGGATGAAGCGCATCAGGCCTTCGGGTTCGGCGAAGGAATTGTCGCGGAATGACAGGATAATGCCGCGCGGTCCGGCTTCCAGCTTGTCGATATTGGCGCGGCGGCACAGGGCCTTGATCCTCACCAGCGCGAACAGCTGTTCGACCTCGTCGGGCAACGGCCCGAAACGGTCGACCATTTCGGCGGCAAAGCCTTCGATTTCGGCATTGTCGTGCATGGTCGACAGGCGCTTGTACAGGCCCAGCCGCAGGGTCAGATCGCTGACATAATGTTCGGGGATCATCACCGGCGTGCCGATCGTGATCGATGGCGACCATTGCGTGTCGGCAATATCGTCGTCATCGCCCACACCGGCTTTGAGGGCGGCAACGGCCTCTTCCAGCATTTTCTGGTAGAGCTCGTAACCGACTTCCTTGATATGGCCCGATTGCTCGTCGCCCAACAGATTGCCCGCCCCGCGCAGATCGAGATCATGCGAAGCCAGCATAAAGCCCGCCCCGAGACCATCGAGCGATTGCAGCACTTTGAGCCGCTTTTCGGCCTGATCGGTCACCGGTTTGCTGGCCGGCACGGTAAACAGCGCATAAGCGCGGATTTTGCCGCGTCCGACACGGCCGCGCAGCTGATACAACTGCGCCAGTCCGAACATATCGGCGCGATGGACAATCAGCGTATTGGCGGAAGGGATATCCAGACCCGATTCCACGATGGCCGTGGACAACAGCACATCATATTGGCCCTCGTAAAAGGCCGTCATCACGCTTTCAAGTTCGGTGGCGGGCATTTGCCCGTGGGCCACGGCCACTTTGGCTTCGGGCACTTCGCGGGCGAGGAAATCGCGGGCTTCCTGAATATCCTCGATGCGCGGGCAGACATAAAAGCTCTGGCCGCCGCGATAACGTTCGCGCAACAGGGCTTCGCGGATGATCAGCGGATCAAACGGCGTCACAAAACTGCGCACGGCCAAGCGGTCGACCGGCGGCGTGGCAATCATCGACAATTCTCGAACACCCGTCAAAGCCAGCTGCAAGGTGCGCGGAATCGGAGTGGCCGAGAGGGTCAAGACATGCACCGAAGCGCGCATTTCTTTCAGGCGTTCTTTGTGGTTGACGCCGAAATGTTGCTCTTCATCGATGATCAACAACGACAGATCACGGAAGGCAATGGTTTTGCTCAGCAAGGCATGGGTGCCGATCACGATATCAACGGTGCCATCCGCCAAGCCTTTTTTGGTCTCGGCCAGCTCTTTGGCAGGCACGAAACGCGAGGCCTGACGCACCACGATGGGCAGACCCTTGAAGCGTTCGGCGAAATTTCGGTAATGCTGGCGGGCCAGCAAGGTGGTGGGTACCACAAGCGCGACCTGACGGCCCGAAATCGCCGCCACAAATGCCGCCCGCAGTGCCACTTCCGTCTTGCCGAAGCCGACATCGCCGCAGACCAGCCGGTCCATCGGATGGCCCGAAGCCAGATCATCCAGCACCGCATCGATGGCGCGCTGCTGGTCCTCGGTCTCGTCATAGGCAAAACGGGCGGCAAATTCCTCGTAAAGCCCTTCGGCGGGGATCAGCTTGGGGGCCTCGTTCAACGCGCGGGCGGCGGCAATCTTGATCAGAGCATGCGCCATTTCGCGGATGCGCTGCTTCATCTTGGCCTTGCGGGCCTGCCATGCCCCGCCGCCCAACCGGTCAAGCGGCGCATCCGAATCCTCGGAACCGTAGCGCGACAGCAATTCCAGATTTTCAACCGGCAGAAACAGCCGGTCGCCACCCGCATAATGCAATTCGACACAATCATGGGGCGCACCGGCCGCCTCGATGTTTTTCAAACCGACAAAGCGGCCGATCCCGTGCTCGACATGCACCACCAGATCACCCGGCGTCAGCGCGCCGACTTCGGCAATCACATCCTGCGCACGGCGGTTGCGTTTGGCGCGGCGCACCAGACGGTCACCCAGAATATCCTGCTCGGAAATCACCAACAGCGCGTCGGTCTCGAAGCCGCTTTCGAGCCCCCAGACCACGGTTGCAGTCTCCCCCGCCTTCAATCCGGCCAATTCGGAGAAGCGCGAGACAGATTTGAGTGTTTTGACGCCGTGATCATGCAGCACACCGGAAATACGCTCGCGCGCTCCTTCCGACCACGCCGCCACCATCACGCGTTTGTGTTGTCCGGCCTCGCGGATATGGCCTGCCACCACATCGAAAATATTGACATCCTCGCCCGCTTCGGCCCGCTTGCGTTCGGGCGCGAAGGAGCGGCTCAACTGCCCGCCCGCATCCACCACCAGCCGCTCGCTGCTGTCGGGATGGTCAAACGGCGCCAGCCGGATCACCGACACATCCGATTGCGCCCCGAGCTTTTCACTCCATTGCGCCTTGTCGAGATAGAGGCTGATCGGCGGCATCGCCTTATAGGGCGTCGTCCCCGCCTGCGGGGCGGTCATGGCCGCATGGCGGGCATCGTAATGGTCGTTGATCGAGGCGATGCGTTCAAGCCCCGCCTCCTCCACCAGTGGATCGAGCACCAGCGGGCTGTCGGCGATATAATCGAACAGCGTATCCAGCCCGTCATGGAACAAAGGCAGCCAATGTTCCAGCCCCGCATAACGGCGGCCTTCGCTGATCGCCTCATACAGCGTGTCGGACGGGGTGGCCGCGCCGAATTGGGCGACATAGGATTGGCGGAACCGCTTGATGGTCTCGCTGGTCAGCTGCACTTCGCTCATCGGCACCAGATCAAGCGCGCGCATCTGGCCGACCGAGCGTTGCGTTTCGGGGTCGAAGGAGCGGATGGATTCCAGCGTATCGCCGAAAAAATCAAGCCGGATCGGGGTCGGCAGTCCGGGCGGAAACAGATCGACAATGCCGCCGCG
>CAIYZJ010000287.1 GCA_903930675.1 uncultured Hyphomicrobiales bacterium | reverse complement strand
TGTCGAAGCCCCGCTGGATTTCGACGAAATGGCCCGCATCGCGCGGGAATTGCCGGTGCCGCAAATCGCCAATATCGTGTTCGGCGGCAGAACGCCCGATCCGGGCCGCGACCGTCTGGCCCAAATGGGCTTTGGCGGCGTGCTCTATGCCAATGCCTCGCTGCAGGCCGCTTTGCGTGCCGCCTATCAGGTGCTCGGCTCGTTGAAAGAGCATGGCTCGCTGGATCTGGTGGCCGACAAGCTCGCCTCGTTCGAGGAACGCCAGAGTGTTGTCAACAAGCCCGCATGGGATGCGATGGAAGCCCGCTACAAAGTCTGATCTTAAAACGGATGCAAGGAACTGGATATGACCGCGAGACCTTGGGATCCCTACATTCCCGAAGAAGAACAAAAAGCCTATCGCGCGGTTGGTTTTGGCCGTTCGAGCGGTTTCGGCAAGCGTCCGGCATTGCTGATCATCGATGTGCAATACCGCACGGTCGGTACAAAGCGTCTGCCGTTCTGGGAAGCGATCAAGGAATTCCCGACCTCATGCGGCGATGTCGCTTGGGATGCCGTGGGCAATATCGCCAAATTGCTGGGGGTGTTCCGGGCCAACCACTGGCCGGTGCTTTATCCCTATGTCTCGCCCAAACAGGGTTTTGATGCGGGCCGCCTGTCCGACAAGGTGCCGAGCATCATGGGAGTGGCCAGCAAGGGCTATGAATTCGTCGCCGAGATTGCCCCGCACGAGGAGGATATCCTGCTGCCGAAAAAACATCCGAGCGCGTTTTTCGGCACGCCTCTGGCGAGCTATCTGATCAACACACAGGCCGATACTTTGATCGTGACCGGATGCAGCACCAGCGGTTGCGTGCGCGGCACGGTCGTCGACGGCTTCGCCTATAATTTCCGCACGATTGTGCCGCAAGATGCGGTGTTCGACCGTTCGCAAGTCTCGCATGCCGTCAACCTGTTCGACATGGCCGAAAAATATGCCGATGTCATGCCGACCGATGATGTCATCGCGCAGTTGAAAGCGCTGACGCCTGCTCCATAATCAATGATAATATCAAATCTGTCTCACTCTGTGTAACTTCCGGAAGGGAACCAACAATGACAAAGAACTGGGGTTTGAAATCAACCGTCGGGCTGGCGCTTGCGCTGGCTTTGTCGACGGGCGCGATCGCGCAGCAGACCAGCTATAAATTCGGTCTTGCCATGCCGCTGACCGGTGGTCAGGCCACCTATGGCAATGATCAGGTCAAGGCGGCCGAATGGGCTGTCGACGAGATCAACAAAAAGGGCGGCATCAACGGCAAGAAGCTCGAAATGATCGTGCTCGACACTCAGGCCGATCCGCAGGTCGGCATCCAGGCGGTCAACCGCATGATCAGCGTCGACAAGGTCGCCGTGTTCGTGACCGCATGGTCGGGCGTGGTGAAGGCCGTGGCGCCGATTGCCAATGACAACAAGGTGGTTGAACTCTCGGTCGGCGCGAATTCGCCCGATATCAGCCAGCTCGGCGATTATGTCTACACCACCTTCCCTCTCGCCGATGTCGATATCCGCGCCGTGGCCAATTATTCGGCCAAGGAGATGGGCAAGAAGAAAGCCGCCGTGTTGTTCATCAACAACGAGACCGGCATCGGTTCGGCCACCGTCTATCGTGATACCTTCACCAAGGCAGGCGGACAGGTTGTGGCCTATGAAGCCTATGACCAGAAGGCCACCGACTTTACCGGTCCTTTGCTGAAGATCCGTGCCGCCAACCCCGAAATCATCCATTTGCAGGGTCTGGTTGCCGAATCCCCGCAGGTGATTGCACAGGCCCGCCAGCTCGGCATTACCGTGCCGATCACCTCCTATTCGGGTATCTATAACCAGAAGCTGATCGAGCAGCTCGGTGCGGCCGCTGAAAACGTCATCGCCACCTCGCTGGCACCGGGCGTCGAAGATTCTCCGCTGGTGAAGGACTATGTGGATCGTTGGGTGAAAGAAGTCGGCCGCCCACCGAACGGCCTGCCCTATACCCAGTATCTGTATGATGCACCGGCTTTGATTGCAGCCGTGTTCACTTCGATGGATAAAAAGGGCATTGCCGCAACCGGTGAAAATTTCCGCAAGGAAATGCTGGCCATCAAGAGCTTCGATCTGCCTTTGACCGGCAAGATCACCTTCTCCGAAGACCACACCGTCAACAAGCCGGTTTATCTTGTCGAAGTCAAAAACGGC
>CAIYZJ010000286.1 GCA_903930675.1 uncultured Hyphomicrobiales bacterium | reverse complement strand
CAACATGCAGTCCTCCGATCCAAAAATCGGACAAACCACATGCTACCTAAACCGGACATATCATGTGCTCGCGACATCGCAAACACACGGGTTGCGTCACGCCCCGTTATCGCCTTTGATGCGTCACGATCATAAGGGCTGCGAACAAGGACAGGACCATGACTGCGTTAGAGATCATCAAAACCTATGCCGAGGAAATGACCGCGATCCGCCGCGATTTCCATGTCCATCCCGAATTGGGGCTGGAAGAACACCGCACTGCCGACATCGTTGCCAAAAAACTCGAAAGCTGGGGCATCGAGGTGCATCGCGGTGTCGGCGTCACCGGCGTTGTCGGAGTGATCCGCAAAGGCTCGGGCGGCAAACAGATCGGGTTGCGCGCCGATATGGATTGCCTGCCGATGGATGAAATGACCAACCTGCCCTATCGCAGCCAGACGCCGGGCAAAATGCATGCCTGCGGCCATGACGGCCACACCACCATGCTGCTGGCGGCTGCCAAATATCTCTCGCAAGCCGAGTTCGACGGCACCGTGAATCTGATTTTCCAGCCGGGCGAAGAAGGCATCGGCGGCGCGCTCGCCATGCTCGATGACGGGCTGTTCGACCGTTTTCCGTGTGACACGATCTATGCGCTGCACAACCGGCCGGGGCTTGAAATCGGCAAATATTGCATTTCGCCCGGCCCATCCTCGGCTGGCGGGGCGTTTTTCGACATCAAGATTACGGGTACGGGGGCGCACGGGGCGCGGCCGGAGGTCAGCGTCGATCCAGTGCTGGTGGCCAGCCATATCGTCACCGCCTTGCAATCGATCCTGTCGCGCAATGTGCCGCCTTCCGAGACGGCCGTGCTCAGCGTCACACGCATCGTGGCGGGCGAGGCCTATAATGTAATTCCGGAATCGGCCAGCATTGCGGGGACCGCCCGCGCCTTCAATTCGGATGTCATGGCCACAATCGAAGCCAATATGAAACGGATTGCCAAAGGCGTGGCCGAAGGCTTCGGAGCAAGCGCGGAAGTCGATTTCCGCGTGATCTTCGCACCCCTGATCAATGATGCGGGCCCTACCGACATGATCGCCGATGCGGCCGCTGTGCTGGTGGGTGAAAGCAATGTCGACCGCCACAAGCCGCCGAGCATGGGTTCGGAAGATTTCAGCTTCATGATGGAAAAAGTGCCCGGCGCCTACATTCAGGTCGGCAATGGCGATTCCGCGCAGCTGCACAATCCCGCCTATGATTTCAACGATGCCTGCACCCCTTACGGGGCCGCCGTGCTGGCAACGGTGGCCGAACGCAGCATGAAAGCCTGAGGCCTTCACCACTGCCCCCCGAGGGCCAGTGGTGGTTTTATTCTATGAGGGAATATGAACCTGCTGGTGGGTGGCACCGCTTTCCAGCAGGGCTTCGATCAGACCATGCACCTTGGCGGCCTCTTTGCCGCTGCAGCGCGACGGGCGGCCTTCGCGCACCGAATCGACAAAATCCCCGATCAGGGCCTGATGGGCCGCACAGGAAAACGCCATCGGATCGGCGCCGCCGCCATTGCCCGTGGCCCCTTCGGTGGTGACGACCCGTCCGTCTTTGAAATAGACGGTCAATTCCTCGGCCGCCAAAATCGCGGTGCCCTTTGTGCAGGCCAGTTCGATCCGCTCGGGCTGACCGGGATAGGAGACGGTCGTGGCATCGATGGTGCCAATCGCGCCGTTTTTGAATTCAACGGCGGCGGCCACCAGATCCTCGGTGTCGATGGCGCGCAACGGCGTGGTTTTGACCATGGCCGAGACCTTGGACACCGGACCCGCCAGACTCATGAACAGATCGAGCGTATGGATCGCCTGCGTCAGCAAGACACCGCCGCCATCGCGGGCCTTCATGCCGCGTCCCGGTTCGGCGTAATATTCGGGCGACCGCCACCAGCGGATCGAGGCCGAACCGGAGATCAACTCGCCCAAATCGCCGCTGTCCAGCATCTCGCGCAAAGCGATGGACGCCGCCCTGAAGCGGAACTGGAACACCACGCCGAAATTCAATCCGGCCTGCTCCATCAGCGCAACCGATTGGTTGGCGCGTTCGGCTGTGACATCGAGCGGCTTTTCCAGCAGCACATGCTTGCCCGCTTTCGCACAGGCCGCCACCAGCTCGTGATGCGTCCATGGCGGGGTCAGGATCAGCACCATCCCGACCTTGGGGTCGGACAAGACCTGTTCCAGCGAAGTGGCAATCGGCAGATCGGGATGCAGCTTTGAAAAGGCGTCGCGCCGGCTTTGCGAGGGCGCGAAGCAATGCAGGATCGAGACTTTATCCGACAGGTTGCGCAGGGCTTCGACATGCGGCTTGTGCGCCATGCCCAAGCCGATGATGGCTAGTCCGAGAGGTTTTGTCACAGTCAGCCTTTTGAAGAGTTGAAAATGCGGTCAATCGCCTCGATCGCCGTCAAAAGGCTCATGCCAGTATGATAGCCGGGATCGAGATCAGGGGTGGAAGGCACGAAATCAACCGGTCCCTCGACGGTTTTGGTCTGATAGGCAATGGCGGGATCAGTGCGCCAATAGCCGTTGAAAAACGCCTCGTGCGACTGTTGCCAGATTGCCAGCAGTGCCGCGTCATGCCCTTGCTCGAAACCGAGTGCTGCCGCACGGATGGTTTCGGCAACGGACCACCACGGGAAATAGGGCGACAGGCTTTCTCCCGTGACGCTATCCACCTTCAACCGGATCCCGGGAGGCGAAAAGCCGAGCGCAAAATGGTTTTTGATAAGGCTTTGCAGGCTGGCCAGCGTTCCCGCATCGGCCTGAGCGCCCAAAAATTCCAGCCCGAAACCAGAAAATTCCAGTGCATGACCGGGATTGCAGACGGGTTGGCCCGGCAAATCGAGCAGAACAGGGGCCGCAATCGCCGCACTGGTGGCCTGATGGGTATCGAGGATATGGCCGATGAAACGGGTACCGAAACCGGTCTCGGCCCCAAGGCCGAAGCGTTTGAGCATCGAGGCGCCGCCGATCATGATCATGCGCGGGCCGTAATCGCCCGGTTCCTTTGCCACGGCCTCGGCCCCGAGCCTTTGCCGTTCATTGCTGACAAAGCGTTTCGCCTCGATATCGGCGACGATCTTGTGCAGGGCCTTCAAATAGGTTGGAACCTGCGCCCGATCATACCGCAGGCTGGCGGCGAGCAAGCCTTTGACGATAAAAATATCGGAAAAAGTCGAGAGATCAGCGTCCAGAGCCTGCGCATGCAACTGCCCGCCGACATCGGGATAGACGGGGTTCAGGGCTTCGTCATAGGCAAAAAAGCCTTTGCCTGTTCGGGCATAGAGCTGTGACAAAGCATCGAACAGACGCTTGCCTGCTTCGTCCAGCCGTTTGGCAAAGCTTGCATCCTCACGGTCGAAAAACGAGGCATGGGTGACCAGAGCCTCGAGCCCGCGGCCTTGTATCCAGCCCAGAATGGTCTGCGGGCCTTTCCAGCCATCGACGGCGGTAAAATCGCGCCCCGTGATGTGGTTCATCTTGGTGTTGAGGAAGACGCCGCGCAGTGCGGGCCGGTCGAGCATCCAGTCCAGCGTGCCGCGATTGGCCGTCACATAAACCTTGCGCCAAGCAGACAACTGCACGTCAAAACCTGTCTGGCCCATCAAGCGGCTCCGTTGTTAAAAAGCGGTGGTCAGATCAAGCTCGTCGGCAAAATGGCAGCGCACGAAATGCCCCGGCGACGGCTCGCGCAATGCAGGCGCCTCGACCTTGCAGCGGTCTGTCGCAAACCGGCAGCGAGGGTGGAAATAACAGCCCGAAGGCGGATTGGCAGGGCTTGGCACTTCGCCCTTCAAGGTCACCTCGCCGACCGGAATACGCGGATCGGGCACCGGCACCGCCCGCATCAAAGCGGAGGTATAGGGATGGCGCGGACGGCTGAACAGGGTTTTGGTCGGGGCCAGCTCGACCAGCTGGCCGACATACATCACCGCGACGCGGTCGGAAATATGGCGCACCACAGACAGATCATGCGCCACGAACAGGAATGTCAGGCCAAGACGCGATTGCAATTCAAGCAGCAGATTCAAAACCTGCGCCTGCACCGACACATCGAGCGCCGAAACCGGCTCGTCGGCCACCACAAGGCGCGGATTGGTCGACAGGGCGCGGGCAATGCCGATGCGCTGGCGTTGCCCGCCACTGAAAGCATGGGGGAAACGATGCATGAATTCGGGCCGCAAACCGACCAGTTTCAAGAGGTCGGCCACCCGATCGGTGCGCTCTTCACGATTGGTCATGCCATTGACCAGCAAAGGCTCGCCGACATTGTCGAACAGGGTCATGCGCGGATTGAGCGAACCGAACGGATCTTGAAAAATCATCTGGATTTCAGCGCGCAACGGCTGCAGTTCCTCGCGCGTCAGCTTGGCGAGATCGACAATCTCGTCATTCTTGCGCCGGAACAGGATTTGTCCGGAAGTCGGATCAATCGCGCGCAGGATGCAGCGGGAGGTCGTGGTTTTGCCGCAACCGCTTTCTCCCACCAGCCCCAGCGTTTCGCCCTCGAAGACATCGAAACTGACATCATCAACAGCACGGACATGGCCGACAGTCCTGTTGAACACGCCTGCCGTGATCGGAAAAAACTTCCGCAAATCCCGGATCTGCAAAAGCGGCTGTTGGGTATCCGCCGAATGTGAGGCCGTCATTGTGTGTCCGAACTGTCGTGATGGAGGAAACAACTGACAGACTGGCCTTGATCCACCGGCTGCAGATTGGGCACGCGGGCCGCGCATTCCGGCCCTTTGCGCTCGTCGCAGCGGGGATGATAGGGACAGCCCGTGGGGCGGTTGAACGGGTGCGGCAAAGTTCCTGCAATGGTCGGAAGCGCCACTTGCGTCTCGCCGACAATGCTCGGGATCGAGCGCAGCAAGGCGCGGGTATAGGGATGTTTGGGCGAATGGAAAATCGCATCCACCGGCCCCTGCTCCGCCACGCGGCCCAGATACATCACCACCACCGAATTGGCCATTTGCGCGATCACGCCCAGATCATGCGTGATGAAGATGATCGCCGTGCCGTATTTGCGCTGCAACTCGCGCAGCAAAGCCAGCACCTGCGCCTGCGTGGTCACGTCAATCGCGGTGGTCGGCTCGTCGGCAATCAGCAGACGCGGTTTGCACGACAGTGCCATGGCGATCATCGCCCGCTGCCGCAAACCACCCGACAACTGCCACGAATAGGCATCGACACGCTGCTCGGGCATCGAAATGCCGACATCGCGGAACAGCTCGACCACGATTTCGCGGGCCTTGGCACGGCTCACACCGCTGCCATCGGGCACCCATTGGGTGTGATGCAGCTGGATCGCCTCGATGATCTGGTCACCCACAGTATGCACGGGGCTGAAGGCCGCCATCGGCTCTTGCGGGATCAGGGCAATCTCGGCCCCGCGAATGGCGCGCATTTGCGGACCGCGTTTAGCCAGCTTGGTCAGGTCGATCACCGTTTCGGGCTGCCCGTTGGCCGCGCGCATGCGATAGAGAATCTCGCCCTGCTTGATGCGGCCCGGCTCGTCCACCAATTGCAGGATCGAACGCATGGTGACGCTTTTGCCGCAGCCGCTTTCCCCGACAATCCCGACCACCTGTCCGGGAAGCACATCGAAACTCACGCCATCGACTGCCCGCACCGAGCCTTCGTCGAGGCCGAATGTGACATGCAGATCGCGCACCGAGAGCAATGGAGCCGTCATGATGATACTCACTTGCTATAGGGATCAGAGGCGTCACGCAGGCCGTCGCCGACCAGATTGAAGGCCAGCACCGCCACGATCACCAACAGGCCCGGAATGAGCAGCCAAGGCGCAAGTGCCAGAGTCTGGATATTCTGCGCCTCTTGAAGCAGCACGCCCCAACTGATCGCGGGCGGCCTGATGCCCAGACCGAGGAATGACAGCGAGGTCTCGTTGATGATCATGGCAGGAATCGCCAGCGAGGAAGTCGCGATAATATGGCTCAAGAAGGTCGGCACCATGTGCCGCATGATGATGCGCGCGCGCGAACAGCCCGCAAGCTCTGCCGCCAACACAAAATCTTCCTCGCGCAAAGCCAGAAAATGCCCGCGCACCTCGCGGCCCAGCGTGGTCCAGCCGATCAGCGACAGAATGACGGTAATGGCGAAAAAGACCTGGATCGGTGTCCAGTCTCGCGGCAAAGCCGCCGATAGCGCCAGCCAGACCGGAATGGTCGGGACCGATTGCAGCAATTCGATCAACCGCTGGATGAACTGGTCGATCCAGCCGCCGAAATAACCCGAAATACCGCCAAGCACGATGCCGAGAATAACGCTCAACGTCACAGCCACCAGACCGATGGTCATGGATGTCTGCGTGCCATGCATGATGCGAGACCACTGATCGCGGCCCAACCGGTCCGAGCCGAGCAGGAAAATCCGCTGGCTCTGGTCCCGTGCCCCGATCAGATGCAGGTTGGATTTGAACAGGCCGAGAACCTTGTACTCGGTGCCTGCGACAAAAAAGCCGACACGGATTTTTTGCGAAGGGTCGGTGCGCCATTCCATTCTGAGCGTCACAGGATTGCGTTTGCCGACAATCGCAGGAACCCAAGGGTCGAACCGTCCTTCATCGATAAAATTCACGCCCTGCACCGGAATGAACGCTTGCCGTGCCTCGGTGAATTCGGGGTCTTGGGTCGAAAAGAAATCGGGGCAAAGCACAATGGCATAAAGCGCGATGAGAATGGCCGCACTGGCCATGGCCAGATGATGTTTGCGGAACCGCCACCAGACCAATGTCCAGTTCGACGCCACCGAAATCCGTTCTTCGACCAGAGATTCTGTCTCGACGACCGGTTCGAGAGGGGGTGTGTGCGGGGTGCCCATCTTACTGCCCCATCCGGATGCGCGGATCGAGAACCGCCAGCAAAATATCCGACAACAGCGTGCCGACAATCGTCAGGAAGCAATAGATCAGCAAAATCGCGCCCGCCAGATACATGTCCTGATTGACCAGCGCACGCAGCAAGAGCGGGCCGATATTGGGCAGGTTCATCACGGTCGCAACAATCAGACTGCCGGAAAACAGTTGCGGCAGATACCAGCCGATCGTGCTGACCAGCGGATTGAAAGCCAGACGCGCGGGATAGCGCAGCACCACCCTCCATTCCGACATGCCTTTGGCGCGTGCAGTCATCACATAGGGTTTGTTCAACTCATCCAGCAGATTGGCCCGCATCACCCGCGTCAGACGCGCGGTGCCCGCAATCGCCAGCACTGTGGCCGGCAGCCAGACATGTTTCAGCAAATCGACAAATTTGGCCCAGCTCCATGGCTGTCCGGCCATATCGGCGGAAAACAAGCCTGTCACGCTGAGATCGAAGTAGGAAAAGGCCACCCACATCAGCACCAGAGCCAGCATGAAATTGGGGGTTGCGACACCGACATAATTGAACATGGTCAGCACATAATCGAGCACCGAACGTTGATGGGTCGCGGAATAAATACCGGCAGGAATGGCAATCAGCCATGTCAGCACAAAGCTGAACACCGCAAGAGCCAAAGTCAGCCAGAGCTGCTCGCCGATCAATTCGATGTTGGGACGCTGGTATTCGAGCGACAGGCCGAGATCGCCATGAAGCAGGGAAACCATCCAGCGGTAATATTGCACGGGGATCGGCTGATCGAGCCCGTATTGCTGACGCAAGGCATCCAGCTGTTCCATGCTCACCGAGGAGCCGGACGAGGCCAGAGTCGCCGCATAGGAGGTGAGAAAATCACCGGGCGGGGCCTGCACAATCGCGAAAATCATGATCGAGAAGATCACCATCAACAGCGGTAGCAGCATCAATCGTTGAATGATGAAACGGGCCATAAAGTTCTCGCATCCCAGAATGCTGCACGCGCTGTCGATATAACAGCGCGTGCAGGAAGGTAACAGGTTTAGCGGGTATAGTAGAACTGTTCGGGCCGTGCATTGCCCGGCGTGCGCAGCGGCCAGTCATTGCCCAGCTGTGCGGGAACGTTCTTCATCTTGTTGTTGACGACAACCACACCCTGAATCATCGGGGTCAGGCCGACAATACCGATTTCGTAGATCTGATCAGCCCAGATCTTGTAAAGCTCCTGGGCATCCTTGATCTGGCCTTCGGTACCGACCGTGCGGGCATGGTCGATCAACTCGACAATCTTCTTAATTTCGGCTGTCGGCTCCTGCCCTTCTTTGCCCTTGGTGTTGAACCACTGGCCATAGAGCGGGCCCAAAGTCAGGATCACCGAGTTACGAACGTCAACCTTGGCATTGCCGGTAAAGGGGAAAGCCGTGGTGTCATCGTTCCAGATTTCGGTCATCAGCTCGTTGGTATCGCGCATCTTGAAGTGCAAAGCGCGTTCGCGGATCTGCACGATGGTTTTGATACCGGCCTTTTCCCAATCCTTGGCCACCAATTGCGCCACATCCGGCCAAGCACCGAAAGCAGGCACAACCGAGATTTCGAGGGTCGCAGGCTTGCCGTTCGGCAACAGGCGGATGCCCTGTGCGTCACGCTTGTTCAGGCCGAGATCATCGAGCATCTTGTTGGCTTTGGCGAGATCATAGCCGGTATATTTTTTGGCATGTTCGTCACCGGGGAAGTAGGGATGCCATGGAGCAGGCACACCCTGACGGGCTTCACCGAGACCGAGGAACACCGATTCCTTGATCTGGTCACGGTTGACGGCATGGGACATCGCGATGCGGAAGTCCTTGGTGGCCATCAGCTTGCCCATTTCGGGATCGCCCTTGTAGGTCTGGTTGAACATCACGACCGCATCGGCACCGCCGAAGGTCGGCCATGTGATGACCTTATACTTTCCGGCCTTTTCCTGATCCTTGAACACCGGATAGTTGTTCATCTGGATATGGCGTTCCTGAATGTCGAAATCACCGGCAATAGCCGCAAGGTTCAGAGCCTGCGCATCGGCGAAATACGTGAAACGCACTTCATCCAGATAAGGCAGCTGGTTGCCGTCCTTGTCGACGCCGATGTAATAGGGGTTACGGCGCAGGGTGAAGACGGGATCGCTGACGCGGCTGGTCGGGACCCAGGCGGCCATCGAAGGACGCTCGGCATTTTCAGGCGGGGCGTTGCGCGAGGCAAACAACTCGGTCCATGTCTTGAAGCCGGCTGCAGCAACGGCTTTATCCAGCTCGTCCTTGTTGGCGTGGGCGGCATGGAATTTTTTCAGATAATGGGCCGGCAGAAACGCCGCATAGGTCCGGTCGCCGCCATCGGCTGCCACCAGAGCCGTCAGGAACATCGTGGCAGGAGCCTGAAAGCTGAATTTCACAGCCGTATCGCTGATCTTTTCAACCAGTGCAGGTGTGCCGTCGGCATTTTTCATCCAGCCCGGCAGGGTCGGGGTCAGATCCTTGTTGAGCAACACGTCCTTGTACCAGAACAGGATGTCGTCGGCGGTCATCGGCGCGCCGTCGGACCAGCGTGCGCCTTTGCGCAGGTTCACGGTCCATGACTTGAAATCGGCTGACGGTTCGGCGCTCGAAGCAATTTTGGGCTCGATCTTGCCGCCATCGGGCGAGAAGCGGAACAGGGAGTCAAACACCACACGCACATAATTGTTGGCGTCGGCCGGGCCCAGGAATGCGCGGCGCCAGACGCCGCCATATTGACCGACCGTTTCCGTGACCGGGACCAGCAAAGGCTGGTCGGGCAAGCGCGCATCAACCGCAGGCATTTTGCCCGCTTTGACCTGATCGGCCAGCGCAGGAGCTTCCTTGTATTTGGATTGTGCATGGAGCGGGGAAGCAAACCCCATCCCTGTCACCATCAAGCCGCCCATCAAAGCGGCAGTGATGAATGGTCTTTTCGTGATCATCGTCCTCGTCCTCCCAGGATCATCCCTCAAGCCAGTTTCGGCGTGATTCTCTCAAGCCGTCCGCCATTTATTGATCGTTTTGCACGATGACCCACACGATTTTGGCCAATGGATCCCTCATGCAGCAAGATATTGACCTCGGGAAGCTCGTGACAAGCCACAAGGCCACATACATCTTAAGTCTAACCATCAGCCATTTTTACATTTTAATCAAGCGCAAGAATTGACGAAAAAACAGCCCTTTTCCAACACAGTTATAACTTGTGTTGTTCATTGCATGTCCGGGAGGCGGTTCAATGCCACGGCACTGACCACAACATAGCCGCATGAACAAAAATGCACGCCTGGCGGCTATCGTTTTGGTTGGTCCTCGGCCATGATGCTCCCAAGAAAAGACCGAACGGGAAGGACACGCCATATGAGCGGGGCAGAGCACGGCTTGATCGCCATCACGGGAGCGGCCGGACTGGTCGGCACGGGCCTCAGGCAGCAATTGCGCGAGCGCGGCTACCGGCTTGTGCTGCTCGACCGCAAGCCCGTCACCGATTGCACAGGGGCAGAGCAGTCTTTTCTGGTCGATATCACCGATCAGACAGCAGTGACACGACATCTTCAAGGCTGCGACGCCGTGGTGCATCTGGCCGCCTGCACCACCGATGCGCCATGGGCCGAACAGGTGACTTTGAGTGTGGAAGGCTCGATCAGCCTGTTTGAAGCCGCCCGCGCCGCCGGTGTGATGCGCGTGATCTATGCCAGTTCGCACCATGTGGTCGGCTATCATCCCCGCACAACCGTGCTGGACGAGCATGCCGTTTTGAAACCCGACAGCCGTTACGGCGTCGGCAAGGCTTTCGGCGAAAGCATCGGGGCCATGATGGCCTATAAATACGACATGCGCGTGCTGTCGATCCGTATCGGCAATGTGAACAGCAAGCCGATCGACCGGCGGCGGTTGGGCAACTGGATCAGCTGGCGCGATCTCGGCCAGCTTGTCAGCCTCGGCATCACCCATCCCGAGCTGCGCTACGAGGTGGTCTACGGTATTTCGGACGCGACGGGCCGCGATTATGACAACCGCGCCGCCCATGCGCTGGGCTATCGCCCGCAGGACCAATCCGAACCCTTCGAGGCCGACGTGCTGGCGCATGATCCCGTGCCTGCACAGGGCAGCCCGCAAGCCTTCGCCCCGTCAGAGATGACCAAAGGCGGTGTCTTCTCGGGCAATGAATTCACAGGCTCCTCAGAACGGCTCCGGCCCAGATAATCCCATAGAAAGACCACCCATGAGCACTACGCCCGATCCGATCACCCAGATTGAACCGATTGTCCTGAGAATCCCCTTTGATGACGGCGGCAAGGGCCACGGCATCATGCCGACGCGCTGGAACGCGCTCGATATCATGATGCTGAGGGTTGAAACCGCCTCGGGACTGGTGGGATGGGGCGAAGGCTTCGGCTATTTGTGCCAGCATGTCACGGCGCGCGCGGTCAAAGACATGATCACCCCCTTCGCGATGGGACGCGACAGCCGTGATCCGGCCCAAGTCAACCGCGATGCGCAACTGGCGCTGCATCTGTTCGGCCGTTTCGGCATCACGATGTTTGCGATTTCCGCGCTCGATATTGCCCTGTGGGACATTGCCGCCAAGCGCGAAAACCTCTCGCTTGGCCGTCTGCTCGGCGGCCGCAAGCACGACGCGGTGCAGGCCTATGCCTCGCTGGTCCGTTACGGGACGCCGGAACTCGTCCGCCATTTCACCGGCAAAGCCATACGCGAGGGTTACACATCCATCAAATTGCACGAAGTGGATGAAGCCTGTATTGCCGCTGCCCGTGCTGCTGCGCCGGAGGCCGAAATCACCGTAGATGCCAATTGCCAAATTCCCATCGAGAAGGCACTGGCCATGGCCGATTTTCTGAAGGAGCAGCGGATCGAATGGCTGGAAGAGCCGACTTTTCCGCCCGAAGGCACCCAGAACTGGCAGGCTTTGGCGGCGCGCGGCATCCATATCGCGGCGGGCGAGAATGTCTCGACACTGGAAGGATTTGCAACCCTCATTCCCTCGCTGGCCTATGTGCAGCCCAGCGTGACCAAGGTCGGCGGTGTGACAGAATTTTTGCGGGTGGCCGAGGCAATCAAAGCCAGCGGCAAACGCATGGCCGCCCATTCGCCCTATTTCGGGCCCGGCTATTGGGCCTCGCTGCAACTGGCCGCGGCACTCGGCAATTTCAATCTCTTTGAATATCTCTATGTCGATCAGGAAGCATGGTGCGGATTGAACCCGCCCAAGCCCGTCAACGGCATGATTGCCATCCCCGATACGGCCGGCTTGGGGTTTGAACCTGACCCCGCCGTGATCGAACGCTATCGGGTCGCCTGACCGGTAAAGCCGGACAAGCGGCTTGATCCGGACTGTTGGTGTCGCAGATCAGCGCGACAGAGCGGTTGCACGCACCCAGTCGAAACCACGGGCAACGAGAGCAACGGCTGTGATCAAAACAACGAACATGGTCTTACCCCTCGGGCTTCCGGGATGCGGGACAGAAGTCCCCGCAGCCATTTGATGCAGTGCATATAAATTTATGCTGCATCGCACCGCAAGCGTGAAATGCCACGATCAGCCATGCGTGCAGCGCACGATCCAATCTGAAACTGCCTGAAGTTTGGAAAAAAAGGGCACCGAAAAGCTCCGATGCCCTAAATTTAGATCTGTGAGGGGGTTGAAGCGGTTCAGCCCTGCTCCGCCAGATAGGCAATGGCAGCATCGACACCGCCCGGAGCATGCGGCACGCCGTTGATTTTCAGTGCCATTTCGACGACCGACAATGTGCCCAGAATCATCGGCTCGTTGAGATCGCCCATATGGCCGATGCGGAACACCTGCCCCGACAAGCGGCTCAAGCCGCCACCCAGCGAGACGTTGAAGCGGTTCATCGCGGTTTTGCGGATATCGTCGGCATTGAAGCCCTCGGGCATTCTGACGGCCGTCACGCTGTTGGAATAGCGGGCCGGATCATCGGAAAACAGGCGCGGCCTCTGATTGCCGGACCAATGCTGGACCGCACGGCGCACCGCCTCGCCCAAGCGGGCATGACGGGAGACGACATTGTCCATCCCCTCCTCTTCCAGCAGGAGGCGGAGCGATTCTTTCAGCCCGAAGAAGAACGAGGTCGGCACCGTGCCGAGGAAGCTCTTGTGCGGACGGGCGAGCATCACGGTCCAGTTGAAATAATGTTTCGGGCAGGTCGAGACCTGATGGGCCTTCATGGCTTTGTCCGAAATGGCGGTGAAGGACAGGCCGGTGTGCATCATCAGGCCCTTCTGGCTGCCGCCGACGGCGCAATCGATGCCCCATTCATCCATGCGGAAATCGAGCGAGCCGAGCGAGGAGATCGTATCGGCCAGCAGCAGCGCCGGATGCCTGGCCGCATCCAGAATCGCGCGCACCCGCGGCAGATCCATCACCATACCGGTCGAGGTTTCGTTATGGACACAACCGACAGCCTTGATCACATGACCGGTATCGGCTTCCAGCGCCGCCTTGAGGCCCTCGTAATCGGCACCCTTGTTCCATTCGGACGGCACGGTCTGCACGTCCAGACCATGGGCACGGGCCATCTCGCCCCATTTCTCGGAGAAATGTCCGGTTTCGAGAATCAGAAGCCGGTCATTGGGCGAGAACAGATTTACGAGGCTGGCTTCCCACGCCGCATGGCCCGAACCGGCATAGAAGAACAGATGCTGGTTGGTTTTGACGACCTTCTTCAGCCCGTCGAAACAATGGTTATAGAGCTCGATAAAATCGGCATCCATAAAATCCACGGTGAAATGGGCCTGGGCATGCAAGATGCTGTCGGGAATATTGGTCGGACCGGGATTGGCAAAAAACAGCCGCCCGCGTGGTTTTTTTGGTGTCGTCATTGTTTCGTTTCCGCCT
>CAIYZJ010000285.1 GCA_903930675.1 uncultured Hyphomicrobiales bacterium | reverse complement strand
TCGGCCTTGGTCAGCACGATCTGGTAGGACACCGCCGCCACATCCAGCGTTTTCAGGATCGCTTCGTCGACCTCTTTGAAGCCGTGGCGGGAATCCACCAGCACGAACACCCGCGCCAGATTGGTGCGGCCGCGCAAATAATCATGGATCAGGCGGTTCCATGAGGCGACTTTGGCCTTTTCGACCGCCGCATAGCCATAGCCGGGCATATCGACCAGTGTCAGCCAGCCGCCGATATCGAAGAAAATCAGCTCCTGCGTCCGGCCCGGAGTATGCGAGGTGCGCGCCAGAGCATTGCGGTTGGTCAGCGCATTGACAAGGCTGGATTTGCCGACATTGGAGCGGCCCGCAAAGGCGACTTCCATGCCCTTCATCGGAGGCAGGGCATCGAGCTTGGCTGTGGCCCATGTGAAATCGGCCTCGCCCGCAAAAATCTTGCGGCCCGCTTCGATCAAAGCAGGCGGCAGATCGGTGCGGATGGCGGGCCGGTTGGTGTCGGGACGCGAATTGCTCATAGCCTCACCTTTATCTCTTTCGATCGCAAAGGCGAGACCGCACAGTGTGCGGCCTCAGGCTTTGATCAGTTCGTCCCTTTGGGGGGCTTGCCCGTCATCGAACGCAGATTGTCCCACAATTCGACCTTCACGCCCTGGCGTTTCAGGATGGCATATTGCTGCAGCACCGACAGCAGGTTGTTCCACGACCAGTAGATCACCAGACCGGCGGGGAACGAGGCCAGCATGAAGGTGAACACCAGCGGCATCCACGCAAACATCATCTTCTGGACGGGATCGGGTGGCTCGGGGTTCATCTTCATCTGCACGAACATCGTGATGCCCATGATGATCGGCCAGACGCCCAGCATCAGAAAATGCGGCGGGGTCCATGGAATGAGGCCGAACAGGTTGAACAACGTGCTCGGATCGGGAGCCGAGAGATCGTGAATCCAGCCGTAAAACGGCGCATGCCGCATTTCGATGGTTACGAACAGAACCTTATAGAGCGAGAAGAACACAGGAATCTGGATCAGGATCGGCAGGCAACCGGCCAGCGGGTTGATCTTCTCGCGCTTGTACAGCTCCATCATTTCCTGTTGCTGCTTCATTTTGTCATCGGCATGACGTTCGCGCAACGCCACAATTTGTGGCTGAACCGCCTTCATCTTGGCCATAGAGACATAGCTCTTGTTGGCCAGCGGGTAGAAGATCGCTTTGACGATCACGGTCACAGCCAAAATGGCCAGACCGAAATTGCCGAACAGATTGAAGAACAGTTCCAGCAGTTTGAACATCGGCTTGGTGATGAAATAGAACCAGCCCCAATCGATCAGCAGATCAAAATTCTTGATGCCGAGCTTGTCGGAATAGGCGGCGATGGTTTTGACTTCCTTGGCACCGACAAACAGGGTCGAGGTGATTTCCGTGCTGGTGGCAGGCGCAAGCACGCGCGGCTGCATCAGCAAGTCGACCTGATAGCTTTTGGCCACCGCACCCGCGCCGCTATTGCCGGAATAGGTCAGTGCATAGGCAGCCGCCTGATCGGGCGCAATCACAGCCGCCCAGTATTTGTCGGTAATGCCGGCAAAGCCACCGGTTGCCTCTTTGAAGGTCTTGCCGCGACCCTTGTTACCGGGCAACAGCGCTTCCTTGTCGATGGATTCGTAGCTGAATTCCTGCAAGCCCTGCTCTCCGGCCACGCCGACAAGCCCTTCATGAAGGATATAGTATCCAGATGTGGGAGGCGTGCCGTAGCGGCGCACCAAACTGTAAGGGTTGAGCGTGACAGGAGCTGAAGTGGTATTTTCGACACTGTCGGTCACGGTGATGGCATAGCCGTCATCCACCGTCAGCTTGCGCTTGAACACCAGACCCGCCCCGTTGTTCCAGTTCAACGTTACAGGCTGGTCCGGGGTCAGCTTCTGGTGGTCGGCGATCCAGACGGTTTTGGGGGAGGGCACGATGGTGCCTGCTCCAGCTGCTGCAGCCCAGCCGAATTCGGCAAAATAGGCTTCGCTGCTGCCATAAGGCGACAAAACGCGGATCATCGGGCTTTTGGGGTCCACGGTTTCATGGTAGCCGCGGAAGGAAATATCGTCGATCTCGCCGCCGGTCAGCGGGAAGGAGCCGATGATCTTGGGGGTTTCGATCTGGATGCGTGCGGAAGCCTTCAGGGCCTCTGCGATCGGCAGGATGACGGGAGCCGTCGGGGCTGCACCGGAGGGGGCCTGCGCGCCCGAGGCGGGCTGCTTGGCCGCTTCGATCTGCTTTCTATGCTCTTCGGGGTTGGGCAAGCCGAAAAAGGCGTTCCAGCCGACCAGAACAGCCAGGGACAAGGCGATGGCTAGAAAAAGATTCTTGTTGTCTTGCATGGTCTCTAGCAATCCTTGTCAGCGGTCGTGTTGGTCATCAAGAGTGTTTTGCGTGGCACGTCAGGATCTGGAACCCGGACGCGGTGGAAGGTGCGTTGCCCGAGCGGATTTTGCAACAGCCTTTGCACAACTCTCGACAATATCGGTGATCAGTTGCTCAAACGGTGCTGCGAGGCAATCCCGCCGTGCCACAAGCACATAGTCGTTTGCAACGCTTCCGTCGAGGGGGGCAAGCCGCAAAGCGGCCCGCAATCGACGTTTGATGCGGTTTCTCTCGACCGAATTTCCGGTTTTTTTGGTCACCGTAAGCCCGAACCGCGGCAAGGGGGCCGAAGGCGCGACCTGACCGGTCACAAGCTCTTGCCCCTGATCGGGCTCTCGCGCGCGATATTGCATCGTCATGCGCTGTGTATGCAGCCGCCTGCCTTTGCCGACAGCCAGAAACTGTGACCTGACGGTCAGCCAGCCAATCGGTGCTGTTATTGTTGTATGCCGGTCTGGGGGGATGTCGGATGGGACGTTGTGATTTGGCATGGGAGCTGCTGAAACCGCCTTGTCGCCACCAATGATCAGTTGCAAGCTGTGCCTGCCCCGTGGGGATCAAACGCAGGATTGCCGCATTTTGAACCCTGTCATCCACAGATTTGTTTTATAAAGGTGATTGGCGCGGGACGGTTTGATCCGTTTCCGCGCGTATCATGATCTTTTAATTTTCATATCCGCAGAAGCTCTGCAGATCGAAACATGCGCTTCAGGCTTAGGCCGACAGACGCTTGCGACCGCGCGAGCGGCGTGCAGCGAGAATCTTGCGGCCGTTTTTGGTTCCGAGACGGGCGCGAAAGCCGTGGCGGCGTTTACGCACAAGTTTACTGGGTTGATAGGTGCGTTTCACAGCGCGTACTCCGGTTTAGTCTTGTGCTCCGTCAAGACAGAGTGCCTTGAGGGAGAGATGAAATGTCAAAACGATAAGAACGACAGGAGGACACGATCCATCCTGTTGACCCTTATCACGAGAAAGAATGATCGCGGGCTTATGAAGGATCGGCGCGAGAAAGTCAACGCACCTGACGGTTTTCTTTGGTCCGCAATCGGTTTTCCTGACCTGAGAGCGGCCAAAAAATAGGGGGTGGTCAGTCGAAAAGGCTTGAAACGCTCTGTTCGAGCGCCGTTCGGCCAATGGCTTCGCCCAGCAAATCGGCAATCGAGATCACGCGGATATTGCGCGCCACCTTGACGGCTTCCGTCGGCAGAATCGAATCCGTGATCACCAGTTCCTTGAGCTTGGAAGAGGCAATCCGTGCCACAGCCCCGCCAGAGAGCACCCCGTGGGTGATATAGGCGAACACTTCCTTGGCGCCTTTTTCCAGCAAGGCTTCGGCCGCATTGCACAGCGTGCCGCCGGAGTCGACGATATCATCGACCAGAATGCACGAGCGGCCCGTGACATCGCCGATGATGTTCATCACTTCGCTCTCACCCGGACGCTCGCGGCGTTTGTCGACGATGGCCAGCGGTGCGTCAATGCGCTTGGCCAGCGCGCGGGCGCGCACCACACCGCCGACATCGGGCGACACCACCATCAGATTGCCGTTGTTGATCCGTTTTTTGATATCGGCGGCCATCAGCGGGGCGGAGAACAGGTTGTCGGTCGGAATATCGAAGAAGCCCTGGATTTGCCCTGCGTGAAGATCGAGCGTCAGCACGCGGTCGGCGCCGGCATGGGTGATCAGATTGGACACCAGCTTGGCCGAAATCGGCGTGCGGCCCGAAGCGCGGCGATCCTGACGGGCATAGCCGAAATAGGGTATCACCGCCGTGATTCTGCGGGCCGAGGAGCGGCGCATTGCATCGATGATGATCAGCAATTCCATCAGATGGTCATTGGTGGGAAACGAGGTCGACTGCACGATGAACACATCCTGCCCGCGCACGTTTTCCTGAATTTCGACAAAAATTTCCATATCGGCAAACCGGCGGACCGTGCATTGGCCCAGCGGCAATTCCAGATAGGCAGCGATGGCTTCGGCTAGAGCGCGGTTGGAATTTCCCGCGACGAGCTTGATCGCAGCTTTCATGGCAGTGGTCCTTCTCAACCAAACATCACCAGACGGGCAGGGCCACACGCCGATGCCCCGTTCTGTGCCCCTGCTCATAACAGGCACAACCCCCGCCTTCAATATCGCGCATGGCAAGACCCACAGTGAAAAACGGGCAGGGGGGAAAAACAAGCGTGGAGGCGGGTATGCCTGCTTCGTCTCTGGAGGTTTGCAAGACGAGGGCTGAAACCACGCTTGTCATGCCTGCCCTTGTGGCGGCTATCCACGACTTTTGTTACGGCAAAGGCAAGTGTTGAAACAAAGGCAAGCGTTGAAACAAAGGCAAGCGTTGAAACAAAGGCAAGCGTTGAAACAAAGGCAAATCCTGGATGGCCGGAACACGTCCGGCCATGACAGTCTGGGGGAGTTGGACAGGATGTCGCCAAGGGCCGTTGCAACGGATTTGACAGGGCCGCAGGCTTTCAGCCAACCCCTTGCCCCAACAAAAAACCATCACTCTTTCAAAAAGACGGCCAGATCGTTCATACTGGTTTCGGCAAGCTGGCTGGCTTCGCGGCCGCTCAGTCCGCTTTGGTTCGAGGGGGCGGGCAATGTGCTGGTGATGCGCTGGATGCGGGTTTCCTGTGCATCGAACACATCCCAGACCAGCGTGGCCGCCTGTCCCTGCGGCAGATGGGGGCCCGCTGTCAGATAACCGCGCAATTGCAGGCCTGCCTGATCGGGCGCATTGGTCAATTTGACACCATAGCGTTGCGCACCATTTTCG
>CAIYZJ010000284.1 GCA_903930675.1 uncultured Hyphomicrobiales bacterium | reverse complement strand
TCTGAACCATGAAAACCTAGAAAACCAATTGATTTTGCTGAGAAAAAATCACATGATCAGTTCAAATCTACCCACTAAAATCCGCGAAGAGCCAAAAATCTAAATTTCAAGCAAAATACACGCAAAAATGTGTGTTAATCACGTCATTAAACTGTCGATACGAGTTTTGCTGTAAGCTGGCTTTTCTTGCCTGTCCTTCGCCCATCCGTTTGCCAGAGGGCTGGGAGACAATTGTTTTGAAAGAATGAATCGCAAGAGAAGCCTGAATCGATGCGAAAACATTGCACTGCGATGCAAAAGCGTGTATCAGCACCGTTCATGTCCCGAAACCACTAACTTAACGGAGCGCGCATGGCTCGCGTGACGGTCGAAGACTGTATCGAAAAAGTTGATAATCGCTTTGAGCTGGTTCTGCTCGCAGCGCATCGCGCCCGCATGATTTCCTCGGGTGCGCCGCTGACTGTGGACCGTGATCGCGATAAAAATACCGTGGTGTCCTTGCGTGAAATCGCCGAAGAAACGATTTCGCCCGATGATCTGAAGGAAGACTATATCCATTCCTTGCAGAAGCATGTGGATGTCGATGAACCGGAAGCCGAACAGGTTCCGCTGATCGGCAACAGCTCGAGCGATGATTCGTCCGTCGAATTCGACCGGATGACCGAAGAAGATTTGCTGCGCGGTCTGGACGGTCTCGTACCTCCCAGCAGCAGTGCGGATGATGATCACGATTGATCCGCTTTTGCTTCAGCGCGACAAGACAACACCCGGAAGGCAACTTCCGGGTTTTTTTGTTTTTGGTCTCCGAAATCATCTTTTTTTGATCTGCCGCCAGATTTCGCTTGATTTGCATCCTGATTAGACCCGACTCTGTCTTATCATGATGCGTCAATACGAACTGGTCGAGCGCGTGAAGCGCTACAATCCGCAAGCCGACGAGGCTTTGCTGAACCGCGCCTATGTCTATGCCATGCGCGCCCATGGCACACAGGTTCGGGCTTCGGGTGATCCCTATATGATGCATCCGCTCGAAGTGGCGGCGATTTTGACCGATCTCAAACTCGACGATGCCACCATCGTTGCCGCCGTGCTGCATGACACGATCGAGGATACGGAAGCCACGCGCGAGGAAATCGACCGGCTGTTCGGCGCCGAGATCGGCGAATTGGTCGACGGGCTGACCAAGATCCGCAGGCTCGATCTGGTCTCGAAAAAGGCCGCGCAGGCCGAAAATCTGCGCAAACTGTTGTTGGCAGTGTCCAATGATGTGCGGGTCTTGCTGGTCAAGCTGGCCGACCGTTTGCACAATATGCGCACGCTGCATTTCGTGCCGCCCGAAAAACGGGCCCGCATCGCCGAGGAAACGCTGGATATCTATGCGCCGCTGGCCGGACGCATGGGCATGCAGGACATGCGCGAGGAACTGGAAGAGCTGGCCTTCCGCCACTTCAAGCCCGAGGCCTATGCCACCATTTCCAAACGGCTTGAGGAGGTGGGGCGCGAGAGTGACCCGCTGATTGCCGAGATTGAAAAGGAGTTGCTCAGTAGGCTGGAGGCCTCGGGCCTGACAGCCGAGGTCAAGGGCCGTCTGAAGCGTCCTTATTCGATCTGGCGCAAGATGGAACGCAAATCGGTTTCGTTCGAGCAATTATCGGACATTTTCGGCTTCCGCGTGATTGTCGAACGCGACGAGGATTGCTACCGCGTGCTCGGCATCGTGCATCGGGCCTGGCCCAGCGTGCCGGGTCGGTTCAAGGACTATATTTCGACCCCCAAACAGAATGACTATCGCTCGATCCACTCCACGGTGGTGGGCCCGAGCCGCCAGCGCGTCGAGCTGCAAATCCGCTCGCGCCACATGGACGAGATCGCCGATTACGGCATCGCGGCCCATGCGCTCTACAAGGACAACAATTCGGGCGGGTCGGAAGCACGCGAAAGCCGCGCCTATACATGGCTGCGCCGCACTGTGGAATCGCTGGCCGAGGGCGACAGCCCCGAAGAATTCCTAGAACATACCAAGCTCGAACTGTTCCACGACCAGGTGTTCTGCTTCACCCCCAAGGGACGGTTGATCGCTTTGCCGCGCGGTGCGACCTCGATTGATTTTGCCTATGCGGTGCACACAGTCGTCGGCAACTCGGCGGTGGGCTGCAAGGTCAATGGCCGGATCGTGCCTTTGCTGGCCGAATTGAACAATGGCGACGAGGTCGAAATCGTCTGCGCCGACGGGCAGGTGCCGCCTGCGGCCTGGGAATCCATCGCCGTCACCGGCAAGGCACGCGCCGCCATCCGCCGCTCCACCCGTGCCGCTGTGCGTCTGCAATATGCGGGATTGGGCCGCCGGATTGTCGAGCGCGCTTTTACACGTGCCGGCAGGGTCTATGAGGACGAGCGCCTGAAGGCCGCTTTGCCGCGGCTTGCCCGCACCTCTCTCGATGATGTGCTGTCGGCGGTCGGACGCGGCGAAATTTTTTCGGGTGATGTCGTCAGCGCGGTTTATCCCGATTACAAGAGCGAGCGCAGCGCGGGGCCGCAACCGGCCAAGGCCGAGGCGGGCTGGTTCGGCTTGAAGCGGGCCGAAGGGCTGGTGTTCAAAGTGCCCGGAAGTTCCTCAGAAAGCGAAGGCGAGGACAGCACTCAGGCCATTCCCATCCGAGGCATCGACAGCAATCTGCCGGTCAAATTCGCTCCCAATGGCGGGGCCGTGCCGGGAGACCGGATCATCGGGATTCTGACCAAAGGCGAGGGGATCACCATCTATCCGATCCAGTCGCCGAGCCTGATGGATTTCGACGACCAGCCCGAACGCTGGCTGGATGTGCGTTGGGATATCGACGAGCAGGAGCGCCAGCGCTTCCCCGCCCAGATCGCGGTGACGGCCATCAACGAACCGGGCACGCTGGCGCAAATCGCCTCGGTGATCGGCGACAATGACGGCAATATCGACTCGCTGTCGGTGATCGGCCGTTCGCTCGACTTCCGCGAAATGGTGATTGATATCGAGGTGTGGGATTTGAAACATCTGAGCGCGATTATCAGCCAGTTGCGGATGCGGCCCGTGGTCTCCAAGGTCGAGCGTGTGAATGGCTGAACCTGTCGAACGCGGTTTGGGCACAAGAATCTGGTGTCACGAGGCGGCTACGGCTTGACGCTGGGCGCACCAGAGCGCATCAGAAACCGGAAATATCTTCTTTTGAAAACGGGGCCCCAAGCATGACAACGCCAGCCATCATGACGCACGAGCAGGTTCTGGAAGAATTCCGCGCCGCGGGAGCCTTGCTGCAAGGTCATTTCATCCTGTCCTCGGGTTTGCGCAGTCCGGTGTTCTTGCAAAAAATGTTTATTTTTCAAGATCCGAAGCGCACCGAAACGCTGTGCAAGGCACTGGCCGCCAAAATCGAGGCGCGTTTCGGCAAAATCGACATTGTGGTCTCGCCGGCAGTCGGCGGCATCGTGCCCGGTTACGAGACCGCCCGCCACCTCAATGCCAAGGCGATTTTCGTCGAGCGCGAGGACGGCAAATTCCAGCTGCGCCGCGGGTTCACCATTGAAAAGGGCGCAAAGGTTTTAATGGTCGAAGATATTGTGACCACCGGCCTGTCCTCGCGCGAATGTCTGGCCTCGATTGCCTATTTCCCCGGCGAGATTGTCGGTGCGGCCTGCCTGATCGACCGTTCGGCAGGCAAAGCCGATCTGGGCGTGCCGCTGATTTCGCTGGCGGCTCTTGATATTCCGACCTATTCAGCCGATGCTTTGCCACCTGAGCTTGCAGCCATTCCCGCCATCAAACCGGGAAGCCGCGCATTGAAGGCGTGATGAAATGAGCCCACGTTTAGGCGTCAATATCGACCATGTTGCCACCGTCCGCAATGCGCGCGGCGGAGCGCTGCCCGATCCGGTGCGCGCCGCCGAACTGGCCATTGCGGCCGGAGCCGACGGTATTACTGCCCATCTGCGCGAGGATCGCCGCCATATCCGCGACGAGGATATTGCACGCCTGATCGCGCGCATCACCAAACCGCTGAATTTCGAAATGGCTGTCACCGACGAGATGGTCGGGATTGCGTTGCAAACCAAGCCGCATGCCGCCTGTCTGGTTCCCGAGAAACGCTCGGAGCGGACCACCGAAGGCGGGCTGGATGTGGTGGGCGGCTATGGCGCGGTGCAACCGGCAGCCCACAAGCTGAAACAGGCCGGTATCCGTGTGTCTTTGTTTATCGAGCCTGATCCCGCCGCGCTGTCGGCGGCTGTGGCCATGGGCGCACCTGTGGTTGAACTCCACACCGGAGCATGGTGCGAGGCGGTGATGCAGGGTCACGGCGAAGAGGCGCAACGCCATTTCAGCCGCTTGCAAGAGGCTGCCCATTCGGGGGCCAGGCAGGGGCTGGAAATCCATGTCGGTCACGGGCTGGATTATGCCACCGCCGAGGTGATTGCGGCTTTGCCCTCTGTGATGGAGCTCAATATCGGGCATTTCCTGATCGGGGAATCGATTTTCTGCGGGCTTGAACAGACAATCGGTTTGATGCGGGCAGCCATTGCACGCGGCGTTGCCAAGCGGGCAGGCTGACACGCATGATCCTCGGCATCGGCTCCGATCTGTGTGATATAAGGCGGATCGAGAAATCGCTGGCCCGTTTTGGCGAGCGGTTTATCCAGCGGGTGTTTACCCCTGTCGAGCAGGCCAAAGCCAGACGACGGCCCGCACTGGCCCCGACACTGGCCAAACGTTTTGCCGCCAAAGAGGCCTGTTCCAAGGCTTTGGGCACGGGTTTCAGCCGCGGGGTATTTTTGCGCGATATCGGCGTGGTGAATTTGCGCTCGGGCCAGCCGACTTTGGCTTTGACCGGCGGCGCGCTGGTGCAATTGACCTCGATGCTGCCCGAAGGCCACGAGGCGGTGATCCACCTGACCATGACCGACGAATATCCGCTGGCGCAGGCTTTCGTGATCATCGAGGCGCGCGCGGTGATCGTGCTGTAGTTTTTAGTCAAAACCGGTTGTTTGCAGCCAAAACATTGCATGCAGATGAGTCGCAGACTAAGGTCGCGCTACATTTTAAGCCTCATTTCCAAAGCGAGAACAGGACCAGACCGATGTCCAGCACCAATGGCGAACAGCAAACCGGATTTTGGGCCGAGTTCAAGCGCATACGGACAACCGAAGCTTGGCAGGAATTTTCCGAAACCGTCTCGGTGGTGGTGCAAGCGCTGTTGATTGCCGTGGTGGTGCGCAGTTTCCTGTTCCAGCCTTTCAACATTCCCTCCGGCTCGATGATCCCGACTTTGCTGATCGGCGATTATCTGTTCGTCTCCAAATATGCCTATGGCTATTCCAAACATTCCTTCCCCTTCAGTCCCGATCTGTTCGAGGGTCGCATCATGGCGTCCGATCCCGTGCGCGGCGATGTGGTGGTGTTCAAATGGCCCAAGGACAATTCGACCGACTATATCAAACGGGTCATCGGCCTGCCGGGTGACAAGATCCGCATGATCAACGGGCTTTTGCACATCAATGGCGTGGCTGTGAAAAAGGAGATGATCGACCGCAAGGACATTCAGGCCGGTGCGGGCTATCGTGACCGTGCTGTGCGTTACCGCGAGACGCTGCCCAACGGGGTGAGCTTCGTGACGCAGGAGCTGGAAGTGTTCGGCAGCACGCTGGGGCGCAATACACCGGAATTCGCGGTGCCGCAGGGCCATTATTTCATGATGGGTGACAACCGCGACAATTCCAGCGATTCACGCATTCCTGTGTCGGAAGGCGGCGTCGGTTTCGTGCCGTTCGACAATATCGAGGGGCGGGCCAATATTATCTTCTTCTCGATCGAGGAAGGCGTGGCGGGTTGGCAGATCTGGAACTGGCCGTGGGCGGTGCGCGGCTCGCGTTTGTTGACCGGCATTCATTGAGGCCTTTGATGGCGCGCGCAAAATCATCCGATGTCGTTCTGGAAACCGCTCTGGGCTATCGCTTCAAGGACCGCGATCTGCTCGAGCGCGCCTTGACGCATATCAGCGCGCTGGCGGGTACGCCGTCGGACGGGCCGCATTACCAGCGACTGGAATTTCTGGGTGACCGCGTGCTCGGCCTGATCGTCGCTGATATGCTGTACCGGACTTTTCCCGACGAGAGCGAGGGCGATTTGTCGCGCCGATTGGGGGCGTTGGTGCGGCGTGAAACCTGTGCTGCGGTGGCGCGCGAATGGCAAGTGGCCTCGCATCTCAGGGTCGGTATGGCTGAAAAACGCTCGGGCCTGCGCAACCGCGAGGCGATTTTGGCCGATGTCTGCGAGGCTCTGATTGCCGCGGTCTGGATGGATGGCGGGATCGAGGCGGCGCGCATGGTGATCGAAAAAGCCTTTGCACCGCGTATGGATGCCGCACCCCATGCTGTGCGCGACGCCAAATCTCTGCTACAGGAATGGGCATTGGGTCGCGGATTGAAAACGCCTGTCTACGAGGCGGTCGAGCGGTCCGGTCCCGATCACAAGCCGGTCTTCCGGATCGAGGTTGTGGTGGACGGATTTGCTGCGGCGCGCGGCGAGGGCCCGTCAAAACGTGTCGCCGAACAGGCCGCTGCCGATGTGTTTTTGCAGCGTGAAGGGATCAGGGAACAAAGATCATGAGTGAACCGGCCCCTTACACACAGACCCATTGCGGCTATGTCGCCCTGATCGGTGCGCCCAATGCGGGCAAATCCACGCTGGTCAATATGCTGGTCGGCGCCAAAGTGTCGATTGTGTCGCGCAAGGTGCAAACCACCCGCAATCTGGTGCGCGGCATTTGCATGGTCGATCAGGCGCAGTTGATTTTCGTCGACACGCCCGGCCTGTTTGCGCCCAAACGCCGGCTTGAACGCGCGATGGTGACATCCGCATGGGGCGGGGCGGGTGATGCCGATGTCATCGCGCTGCTGGTGGATGTGCGCCGCTGGCCCGACGAGGAAACCCAGGCCATTATCACCCGTCTAAGCCAGCTCAAACAGCCCAAAGTGCTGATTTTGAACAAGATCGACACCATCGAAAATGTCAAATTGCTGGCCTTGGCGCAAGAAATCAACGAACTACACAGCTTTACCGACACATTCATGATCTCCGCGCTCAAAGGCCACGGGGTCGACATGCTGAAAAAGCGGTTGGCCGAGATGCTGCCCAAGGGACCGTGGCTCTATCCCGAAGACGAGGTGTCGGATGCGCCGCTGCGCCTGCTGGCGGCCGAAATTACCCGCGAAAAGCTGTTCGAGCGCATGCATGACGAATTGCCCTATCGCTCGACGGTGGAAACGGCGGACTGGAAAACGCTGAAGGACGGCTCGGCCCGCATCGAGCAGGTGATCTATGTCGAACGCGAAAGCCAGCGCAAGATCGTGCTGGGCGAAAAGGGGCGCGGCATCAAAAGCATCGGCGAGGCAGCCCGCAAGGACATTGCCGAAGCCGCCGATTGCAAGGTGCATCTGTTCCTGTTCGTGAAAGTGCGCGAAGACTGGGCCAATGATCCGGCCCGTTACCGTGAAATGGGTCTCGAATTCCCCAAGGATTGAGGGCACAAACGTGGAATGGCGCGACGAAGGCATCGTCATCGGTGTGCGCCGCCACGGCGAAACCAGCGTGATTCTCGACCTGCTGACACGCTCACATGGCCGCCATCTGGGGCTGGTGCGCGGTGGCAGATCACACAAATTGCAACCCTCGCTGCAGGTCGGCAACGGGCTTGATGCGGTCTGGCGCGCGCGGATCGAAGACCATCTGGGCGATTACAGGATCGAGGCGCGCGTGATGCGGGCCGCCCGTTTGATGGATCATCCCGCCGCCCTTTACGGCCTCTCGCATCTGACCGGATTGGCCCGCTTGCTGCCCGAGCGCGATCCGCACGAGGCGCTTTACGAGACGCTCGGCATCGTGCTGGATCAGCTGGTCGATCCCTTGCTGGCCGCACCCTTGGTGATCCGGTTCGAACTGGCGGTGCTGGGAGATTTGGGTTTCGGCCTCGATTTGACCGAATGTGCCGCCACCGGTCGTACCGATGATCTGGTCTATGTCTCGCCCAAATCGGGCCGCGCCGTCAGCCGCGCGGCGGGCCTGCCATGGCACGACAAATTGTTGCCACTCCCCGATTTTCTGAAGCAGACGGACGGGGAGGCCAAACTCCTGCCCGATGATCTGGCGATCCACGAGGGCTTTTTGCTGACCGGATTTTTTCTCGAACGCCATGTCTATGGCCCGCGCGCTCTGGCCATGCCCGATGCCCGTCAGGGTTTTATCGCCAGCATCATCAAAAGCCGATTGCCTGAACGGCAAATCCTGCCGATGGCCGATGATCAGACAGCGGTGCCGTGAAGATCATAGGCGTCGGCGCGCTCGATCTTGACGGTGACGATATCGCCCGCGCGCAACGGACGGCGGCTGGCCACATAGACATGCCCGTCCACTTCCGGCGCATCCCACACCGAGCGGCCCTTTGACACGGTGGGTCCGCCCTCGTCGATCATCACCTTGATCCGTCTGCCGACGCGCGAGGCCAGACGTTTGGCACTGATCGCCTGCTGGCGCTCCATGAATTTGTTCCAGCGCTGGGTTTTGATCTCTTCCGGTACCTGCTCAAGGCCGAGATCATTGGCGGTCGCGCCTTTGACAGCCTCGTATTTGAAGCAGCCGACCCGTTCCAGCTTGGCTTCGTCGAGGAAATGCAGCAATTGCTCGAAATCCTCGTCGGTTTCGCCGGGGAAGCCGACGATGAAGGTCGAGCGGATCGCCAGATCGGGGCAAATCTCGCGCCATTTCTTGATGCGCTCCAGCGTCTTGTCCTGATGGGCGGGGCGACGCATCGCCTTCAACACGGTGGGGGAGGCGTGCTGGAACGGAATATCCAGATAGGGCAGGATCGCACCTTCCGCCATCAAGGGGATCACTTCGTCGACATGCGGATAGGGATAGACATAATGCAGCCGCACCCACACACCCAAGGTGCTCAAAGCGCGCGCCAGATCGAAAAAGCGGGTTTTGACCTCGGTGTCGTTCCACAGGCTCGGCGCATATTTGACATCTATGCCATAAGCCGACGTATCCTGCGAAATCACCAGCAGTTCCTTGACGCCTGCTTTGACCAGCTTTTCAGCCTCGCGCAACACATCACCGACAGGCCGCGACACCAGATCGCCGCGCAGTTGCGGGATGATGCAGAAGGTGCAGCGGTTGTTGCAGCCTTCGGAAATCTTCAGATAGGCATAATGACGCGGGGTCAATTTGATGCCCTGATCGGGGACCAGATCGAGATAGGGATCATGGGCGGGGGGCACCACATCATGCACCGCCTTCATCACGCTCTCATAGGCTTGAGGGCCGGTAATGGCGGCAATGCCGGGATGGGCGGCCAAAATCTCGTCGGGCTGTGCGCCCATGCAACCTGTCACGATCACCTTGCCGTTTTGCGCCATGGCGAGGCCGATGGCTTCGAGCGATTCCGCTTTCGCACTGTCAAGAAAACCGCAGGTGTTGACGATCACCGCATCGGCCCCGACATGGCTTTTCGACAGCTGATAGCCCTCCGACCGCAATTGCGTGATGATCCGCTCGCTGTCCACCAAAGCCTTGGGGCAGCCGAGCGAGACAAACGAAATGGTGGGGGCTTGTGCGGTCATAACAACTCCGGTGGGCGGCGGTTTTGAACTCTGGTCAGGAATTGGCCGAAGCAAAGCAACGCGCTTGCATCACTCCTAGCGGATGTGCAGGGCAGGCTCAAGCATTCTGCTTCGCGCTTCACTTCCCTGCCAGTATCAACGCCCAGTAATTGCGGTAGCGGCTTTCGGGGGCGTCCGAGCGGGCCATGCCGATTCTGATGGCGTCGGGCATCAGCAGATTGGCGCGGTGCAAAGGCGAGCGTTTCCAGCTTGCCAGCGTCGTTTCGACATCGGCATGTCCGGCCCCGACATTTTCAACCCCTGCCTGCTTTTTGAAGCCGCCCTCAATCATCCTTTGCTCAAAATCAGGGCCGACCTCGTGCGACAATTTATTGTTGACCGCCATCATGCCCGCCTGATCCTTGGCGAGTTCCACCAATCCGCGATCCACCGTGACTGGGCCAAGGCCGTGTTCGGCCCGAAAACTGTTGATGCCCGCCAAAGCCTCGTGTGACACATCTGTGGCTTGATACTGGCTCGTTTTAAAGCTGCTGCATGCCGAAACCAACAAAGCGGTGGCAGTCAGCGTGATAACCGAGCGGCGGGAGAGGGGGATGAAAGACATGATTTGATAACTCTGCTTGCATGAACCAGTGCCTTCCTCCTATCGTGAACCGGTCAAAGAGTCCAAACCTGCAGCATCCGATGCCGCCGGTTTGCTTGTCAAAAAGGACAGAGGCGCGTGATCAATCCGACCGAAATCATTCCCCCCGCCGGACGCCCCCGCTGGCAGCCCGATTGGCGGCCGCGCCTGTCCGGCGTGCTGGTGTCGCGCATGGTGGCATTTATGGTCGATTTTCTGGCTATCGGCTTTCTTGTCTGGTTTTACGGCTTTCTGGCGGCGTTTTTCGGACTTTTGACGCTTGGCCTGACATGGCTGATTTTTCCGGTTCTGGTTCCGCTGGTGGCTTTGCTCTATAACGGCTTCACACTGTCGGGCCCGCGTGCCGCCACTTGGGGGATGCGGATTGCCGGTGTCGAAGTCCGCAATATCGACGGGACGCGCGTGTCGTTTCTGACGGCGGCGGCACATGCTTTGCTGTTTTATTTCAGCTGCGCTTTCCTGACGCCGATGATTCTGCTGATCGGCCTGTTTCGGTCCGACCGCCGCATGGCGCATGATTTGTTGACGGGGGTCATCCTGATCCGCAAAATGGGGTAAATCAGTGAAAGGCGGGATGATCCGGTGACAACACAAGCGCGTGATGCTCCGCAATTCTATCTGACCGCGCCGACGCCGTGCCCCTATCTGCCGGACAGGGTCGAGCGCAAGGTGTTTACCCATCTGATCGGGCGGCGCGCCATCGAGATGAACAATGCCTTGAGCCAGAGCGGGTTTCGCCGCTCGCAAACCATCGCCTATCGTCCGGCCTGCGACGGCTGCAAGGCCTGCGTGTCCATTCGGGTGCCGGTGGACGAAGTGCAATTGTCGCGCACCATGCGCAAAGTCTGGGTGCAAAATTCCGACCTGATCGGGCAATGGCAAGACAATGTCCCGACCACCGAGCAATACAGCCTGTTCCGATATTATCTGGATTCACGCCACGCCGATGGCGGCATGTCGGATATGAATGTGCTCGATTATGCCATGATGATCGAGGACAGCCATGTCGACACCCATATTGTCGAATATCGCAAGCGCGGGCCTGACACCGGCATCACGGTGGCGGGGACGGGCGATCTCCTCGCCCTCGCGCTGACCGATGTGCTCGAGGATGGCCTGTCGATGGTCTATTCGTTCTATGACATCGACCAGACCAGCCGCAGTCTGGGCACCATGATGATCCTCGACCACTTCATCCGCGCCCGCAAAATGGGTTTGCCTTATGTCTATTTGGGCTATTGGGTCGATGGCTCGCCGAAAATGGCTTATAAAGGCCGCTTCCGCCCGCAAGAACATTTGACGCCCGAAGGATGGATGCGGGTGGAATGAGACATCTCCCCGCATTCAGGGGGAGATGCTCCGACATCCTTTAGCCTGACAAGATTTAGCCGGAAAAGCGGCTTGATTTGGGGAAGCCCTTGGGTGGCAGGCGTCCGGCCTCGGCGCGATTGCCGATCCATTCGCGCAAATCAGCCTCGGTCACGGTCCACGTGCGGCTGGACGTGTCGAGCCAGGTCAGCCCGTCTGCCAGAGTGAAGGTTTTGGCATCGACAATGCCGCCATCCTTGTATTTTTGCAGACGCACGCCCTTGCCGCGGCCCATTTCGGGAATTTGCGCCACCGGGAATACCAGCAATTTGCGGTTTTCGCCGATGGTGGCGACATGGTCGCCCTCGACCGGCACCACCAGTTTGGTGACTTCGCCCGCATCGACATTGAGCACCTGACGCCCTTTGCGGGTATTGGCGATCATCTCGTCGGAGCCGATCACAAAACCGCGACCGATCGACGAGGACACCAGCAATTTGCTGCCCGGTTTGTGCGGCCAGACTTTGATGATATCCGCGCCTTCATCCAGATCGACCATCAGCCGGATCGGGTCGCCGAAGCCGCGCCCGCCCGGCAGTTTCGACGCCTCCAGCGTAAACACCTTGCCGTCGGTCATCATCATCAGCAATTTGGCGGTGGTCTCGGTGAAGAACGAGAATTTCAGCCCGTCATCACCCTTGAATTGCAGGCTCGACAGATCCTGCTGGTGGCCTTTCAGCGCGCGGATCCAGCCCTTTTCCGTCACCACCACGGTCAGCGGTTCGCGTTCGACCATCGCTTCGGTCAGATCGATATCGGCGGTTTCGGGCGGCGTGTCGAAGGTGGAGCGGCGACGGCCGATTTTGGTTTCCTGCGAAAACGTCTTTTTGACATCGCGGATTTGGGCCGAAATGCTCTTCCATTGGGCTTTTTCATCGCCGAGCAACTCGTCGAGCTTGGCTTTCTCGTCGATCAGATCGGCGAGTTCCTTTTTCAGCTCCATTTCTTCGAGGCGGCGCAGCGAGCGCAAACGCGTGTTCAAAATCGCTTCGGCCTGATTGTCGGTCAGGGTGAAGGCCTTGATCAGGGCTTGCTTGGCTTCGTCCTCTTCACGGATGATTTTGATCACCCGGTCGAGATCGAGATAGACAATCAGCAAGCCGCGGACGATTTCCAGACGCCGTTCGATCTGGTTCAACCGGTTTTGCGACCGCCGGTTCAGCACCACGCGGCGATGGTCGAGCCATTCGCGCAAGGCTTCGGGCAGGCTGAGGACTTTTGGCACCAGCCCTGCCGTCAGCACGTTCATGTTCATCGAAATGCGGCTTTCAAGCTCGGTCAGCTTGAACAGCGATTCCATCAGCAGGACGGGATCGATGGTGCGAGCGCGCGGCTCGAACACCACGCGGACATCTTCGGCCGATTCATCGCGGATATCGGCCAGAAACGGCAATTTCTTGTCGTTGACCAGTTCGGCAATTTTCTCGATCAGCCGCGATTTGGGGACAAGATAGGGAATTTCGGTCACAACGATGATCCAGCCACCGCGCGGCAGTTCTTCCTTGTGCCAGCGCGCGCGGACGCGGAAGCCGCCGCGTCCGGTGCGGTAGGTCTCGGCAATGCTCTCGCGGCTTTCGACGATCACCCCGCCTGTGGGGAAATCGGGGCCGGGAACGAAATTCAGCAATTGATCGGAGGTCGCCTGCGGATGGCCGATCAGATAGAGGGCGGCATCGCACAATTCGGCGGCATTATGGGGCGGGATCGAGGTCGCCATGCCCACCGCAATGCCCTGCGAGCCATTGGCCAGCAGGTTGGGGAAGGCGGCGGGCAGCACCATCGGCTCTTCTTCCGAACCGTCATAGGTCTCGCGGAAATCGACCGAATCCTCGTCCAGCCCTTCGAGAATGAGACGGGCGACTTCGGTCAGCCGCGCTTCGGTGTAACGCATGGCTGCGGCATTATCGCCGTCGATATTGCCGAAATTGCCTTGTCCGTCGACCAGCGGATAACGCTGGGCAAAATCCTGCGCCAGACGCACCAGCGCATCATAGACCGACTGGTCGCCATGCGGATGGTACTTACCGATCACATCGCCGACCACGCGGGCGCATTTTTTGAACGCCGCGCCGGGATCAAGCTTCAACAGGCGCATGGCATAGAGCAGGCGGCGATGGACAGGCTTCAACCCGTCGCGCGCATCGGGCAAGGCACGGTGCATAATCGTCGACAGCGCATAAGCGAGGTAACGCTCCTCGAGCGCATCACGCAGATTCACACTGGTCACACCATCCCCTGATGGCGGCTCGACAGGCTTGCCCATTCAATCCTCGCTATGGCTCAAACAGTGAACAAAAACCGCCAAGCCACATCAGGGCCGGATCAGTTCTGTCTGTTGGAAGTGGTCACAGCACTAGCGAATGCACCGAGTCAGGGCAAGGGGGCATTCCATTTCGTTTGTGGGGAACCATAGCTGATGCACAAATTAAAAGCGGGGCGGCAGAGCCACCCCGCTTTTAAATATTTTTCTGCCAAAACACAGTCTTATTTAGGCTGCGTGCTTATTTAGGCAGCGTGTCGTCGATGCCTTTGATGTAGTAATTCATGCCGAGCACCTGCTCGTCCGACAAGGCGCCTTTGCCTTTGCACTCGATCTCTTTACCGTCCTGCCCGTAGACAGGGCATTTGAAGGCATCGAGCTTGCCGGTCTTGATGGCGGTTTCGATCTCAAGTGCCAGCTTTTTTACGTCATCCGGCATGTTGGTGTATGGAGCCATATTGACCATGTTCTTGGACATGCCGTCCCATGTATCAATGGATTTCCAGCTGCCATCCAGCTGGGCTTTGACGCGGGAGATGTAATAATCATCCCAGTTGTCGATAATCGAGGTCAGCGTATTTTTGGGCGCAAAGCGGATCATGTCGGAGGCCTGACCGAAGGCCAGTTTGCCGGCTGCTTCAGCCTGCTGCAACGGGGCAGGGCTGTCGGTATGCTGGGTGATGATGTCTGCACCCTGAGCCAGAAGTGCCTTGGCCGCATCGGCTTCCTTGCCGGGGTCGAACCATGTATTCGCCCAGACGATCTTGACCTTCACAGCCGGATTGACGCTTTGCGCGCCGAGCATGAAGGCGTTGATGCCCGACACCACTTCGGGAATCGGGAAGGAGGCGACATAGCCCAGAATGTTGGATTTGGTCAGCTTGCCGGCAATTACGCCCTGCACATAGC
>CAIYZJ010000283.1 GCA_903930675.1 uncultured Hyphomicrobiales bacterium | reverse complement strand
CACCATGGGCATCCCCGACCGCGTGCAGGGATTTGGCCAATTGTTATCGCAACACTGAAAGGCGATCGCCTGAAAACCCGCGCCTGGCGCGGATTTTCAGGTGATCAAGCAGAAAAATATCGGGCGAAAAGTCCGGCGGTATCTTTAATGAAAAACGTTAATCAACACAATTAATCAATACAATTGATCAACACAAGGAGGCCGTATGAAAGCGCACTTTCTGAGATTGTTTACCGTTGCCCTACTGGGCCTGGGCGTCGCGTTTGGCGCCTTCGCGCAGTCCTTCCCGAGCAAACCGATACGGATGATTGTGCCCTTCCCGCCCGGCGGACCGGCGGACATTCTGGCGCGGGTACTGGCGCAAAAAATGGGCGAGGGCTTCGGCCAGCAGGTCATTGTGGACAACCGTCCCGGCGCCAACACCATCATCGGCGCCGACCTCGCCGCCAAAGCGGCACCCGATGGCTACACCATACTCATGGCCATCGACTCCACGCTGAGCATGAACCCCGCGCTCTACACCAAACTGCCTTACGACCCACTCAAGGATTTCGAGCCGGTGTCGCTGATTGCGATTGTGCCCGCGATGCTGGTGGCCAATCTCAATGCCCCCTTCAACACCGTGCCCGAGCTTATCGCCTACGCCAAGGCCAATCCAGGCAAGGTGATGTTCGGATCGGGCACCATCGCCATGCAACTTGCCGGGGAACTGTTCAACAACATGACCGGCACGAAAATGCAGAACGTCCCCTACAAGGGCGGCAACACCACCATCACGGCACTGATGGGCGGCGAGGTGCCGGTTATTTTTGAAGGTATCTCGACCGCGCTGCCCAACTGGAAGTCCGGCAAGGTCAAGGCACTCGGCGCGATGGGCGCAAAACGCCTACGGCAGGCACCCGAGCTCGCGACCGTGGCAGAATCGGGCGTTCCGGGCTACGAAGCCCAGGTGTGGCAGAGCATCGTCGTGCCGGCTGGTACGCCGCGTGACATCGTCGCCAAACTCAACACAGAGATCGTGCGCGTCATGCGCCTGCCCGAAACCAGCGAACGCCTGAGCACAGCGGGCATCGAACCGGTCGGCAGCAGCGCCGAGGAGCTCGGCAGTTTCATGCGTTCCGAGACCCTCAAGTGGGGCAAGATCATCAAGCAAATCGGCTTGAAAATTGAGTAAGACAATACCTATAAAAACACCAAGGAGAACCAACATGAACACAGTATTACGCGCAGCCCTCGTTGCGCTCGCACTTTGCAGCCAGGCCGGCCAATTCGGCCAGGCATGGGCACAGGGGGCTGCGAGCTTCCCCAACAAACCCATTCGCATCATTGTTCCCTTCCCGCCCGGCGGTCCTTCCGACGTGCAGGCGCGGCTGATCGGACAAAAAATGTCCGAGAACTGGGGCCAGCAAGTCATCATCGACAACCGCCCCGGTGCCAACACCATCATCGGCGCCGAAGCGGTGGCCAAAGCGGCTCCGGACGGCTACACCCTGCTGGTGGCCATAGACTCCACACTGGTCATGAACCAGACCCTGTACGCCAAGCTGCCCTACGATCCGATCCGCGACTTTGCCCCCATCACCACCACCGCCTTGTCCCACATCATCCTGGTGACCGATGCCGCGACAGGGCCGAAGACGGTGCAGGAACTGCTGCAAATGGCCAAGGCCAATCCGGGCAAAATCAATTTCGGCTCCGGTACCATCACCACGCAATTGGGCGGCGAACTGCTCAAACGCGCGGCCGGCGTGAACATGACCTACGTGCCCTACAAGGGAAGTCCGGGCACCGTGCAAGGCCTGCTCTCTGGCGATGTCAATTTCATCCTTGACGGCGTGACCTCCAGCGGACCGCATATCAAAAGCGGAAAATTCCGGGTACTGGCAACCGCGGGAACACGGACCATCAGCACGCTGCCCGATTTGCCCAAGGTGAGCGATCTGCCTGGCATGGCCGGCTTTGACGTCACCGTCTGGATT
>CAIYZJ010000282.1 GCA_903930675.1 uncultured Hyphomicrobiales bacterium | reverse complement strand
CGTAGCGTGTGGTGCGGCGGGTGCCGTCATTGCCACGCGGAGCGGCTTCGATGGTGATGGCCTGTGCCGGGCAGATCGCCTCGCACAATTTGCAGGCAATGCAGCGTTCTTCCCCGTTGGGGTAACGGCGCAAAGCATGTTCGCCACGAAAGCGCGGCGACACCGGATTCTTTTCAAACGGATAGTTGATGGTCGCTTTCGGCTTGAAAAAATAGCGCATCGACAGAAAGAACGCCGAAACGAACTCTTTCAGCAACAGCGATTGAGCAGCCTGTGCCAGCCTCATCATCCACCACCTTACCGGGCACCATCGCCCGCTTCCTAAACGCTCAGGGAATGAACAGCAACAATCCCACGAGATAACCGATCACCGGAAAGGCGCCGAGGGTCATGATCACAATGACCACCCGCAGCACCTTCAATTTCCGCTCGAACGAGGTCAGATCGGACGCCATATCATCCGCATGAACCCGTTTGAGCCGCATCTGCACCACGCCGATCACAATCTTGTAATCGATATAGCCCAGTACAAACCCGATCAGCGCACCAACCAGTTCGGGGTGAGACAGCGCCTGTGCCAGTCTGTCCATCATCCCTGCCCCGTTTTGTGCCGCAAACCCTTAGTGCACCCCTCCCAGCGAGGTGAATTGCAGCACGCTGGCCACAGCAATCACCATCACGAGCGAGATCGGCAAAAACACCTTCCAGCCCAACCGCATCAGCTGGTCATAGCGATAGCGCGGCACGAAGGCTTTCACCATGGCAAACATGAAGAAAACAAACGAAACCTTGATCACGAACCAGATAATACCGGGAACCCATGTAAACGGCTCGATATTGGCCGGAGGCAACCAGCCGCCAAGAAACAGAATGGTCGTCAATGCGCACATCATAACGATGGCGACATATTCGCCGAGCATGAACAGCATGTACGGCGTCGAACCATATTCCACCATGAAACCGGCGACCAGTTCCGATTCCGCTTCGGGAAGATCGAAGGGCGGACGGTTGGTTTCAGCAAGAGCCGAGATGAAGAAGATCACGAACATCGGAAACAGCGGCAGCCAGTACCAGCCGAACAGGCCGTATTTGGTGTCCTGCGCCTTCACGATGTCATTCAGATTGAGCGAACCGGCGCACAGCAGGACGGTGATGATCACAAAGCCGATCGACACCTCATAGGACACCATCTGCGCGGCAGAGCGCAGCGCGCCCAGAAACGGATATTTGGAGTTGGAAGCCCAGCCCCCCATGATCACGCCATAGACACCGAGCGAGGAAATGGCGAACACATAGAGAATACCGACATTCAGATCGGCAACCGCCCAGCCATCGGCGACAGGCACCACGGCCCAACCGGCCAGTGCCAATGTTGCGGTGACAATCGGGGCGAGCAGAAACACCGCCTTGCTGGCACCGGCCGGAATCACCGGCTCTTTCAGCACGAATTTCAGCAAATCGGCAAAAGATTGCAGCAGCCCGAACGGACCCACCACGTTGGGACCACGGCGCAACTGCACGGCCGCCCAGATTTTACGGTCGGCCAGCAGCGCGAAAGCGACATAGGTCAACAACACAACCAGAACCAGCAGGCTCTTGGCGATCATCAGAACCAGCGGGAAGAACCAGCCTTCTGTCCAGATACTTGTGGTCATCCTCGCGCGCTCCTTATTCCGCTGCCATCGGCAAACGGTTGGCGGCCAGTGCGGAACATTCCGCCATGGTTGCCGAAGCGCGTGCGATAGGGTTGGTCAGATAGAAATCGGTCACAGCATGATGGAACGGCTCGGAAGCAATCGAACCCTTGAGCTGGGACAAAGCGGCCATCGAAGCGGCATCCACCGGAGCAATCTGCTCCAGTCCTGCCAGATGCGGATGGGCGGCAAACAGAGCAGCACGCAAATCGGAGAGCGAATCAAACGGCAGTTTCTTGCCGATCGCTTCCGACAAAGCGCGGATAATCGCCCAATCCTCGCGGGCGTCACCGGGCGGGAACGAGGCGCGGTTGGCGCGCTGCACACGGCCTTCGGTGTTCACGTAAAGACCCGATTTTTCGGTATAGGCGGCACCGGGCAAGATCACATCGGCGCGATGCGCGCCCTTGTCGCCATGCGAACCAATATAGACCACGAAAGCACCGGCTGCGATCTCGATTTCATCGGCTCCGAGCAGGAACACGACATCAGCCGCGCCCGATTGCGCCATCACATGCGCGCTCAAACCACCCTCACCCGGCACAAAGCCGAGATCCAGCGCACCGACGCGCGAGGCGGCAGTGTGCAAAACCGACAAACCGTTCCAGCCGTCACGCTGCGACAATTGGGTGCTGGCTGCAAGAATGGCTGCCGCATCGGCACGTTGCAGGGCCGATTGGCCGACAATCACCAGCGGATGCTTGGCATTTTTCAGGACTTCGGCAAAATCACCCTTGCCAGCGACCAGATCGTTGAGTGTTTGCGGGTTATTGCCCAGATCCACCGTATCAAAAGTCCAGTCGGCAGAGGCGGCCAGTGTCGCGATCTTGACGCCACCCATCCGCCAGCGCTTGCGGATGCGGGCATTGAGCACGGGAGCTTCCTTGCGCGGATCGGACCCGACGATCAGAATGGCATCGGCCTGCTCGATCCCGACAATGGCGGGGTTGAACACATAGGAACCACGGCCCCAAGCCGGATTGATCTGCGAACCGTCCTGACGGCAATCGACATTGACCGAACCGATTTTGGCCATCAACTGCTGCAGGGCATAAATGTCTTCGACAGAAGCCAGATCACCGGCAATCGCACCGATTTTTGCTGACTTCTTGCCCTTCAGATGGGCTGCAATCGAGGTGAAGGCGTCATTCCAGCTGGAAGCGACCAATTTGCCCTTGTTGCGGATATAGGGCCGGTCAAGACGCTGGGACTTCAAACCATCCCAGATGAAACGGGATTTGTCGGAAATCCATTCCTCGTTCACGGCCTCGTTGAGGCGCGGCAAAATGCGCATCACTTCGCGGCCACGCGAGTCGATGCGGATCGCCGAACCGACGGCATCCATCACGTCGACGGATTCGGTCTTGGTCAACTCCCACGGACGCGCCGAAAAGGCGTAGGGTTTGGAGGTCAGCGCACCGACGGGGCAGAGATCGATGATATTGCCCTGCAATTCCGAGGTCATCGCCTGTTCGAGATAGGACGTGATTTCCATGTCCTCGCCGCGGCCAATCGCGCCCAGATCGGTCACGCCGGCCACTTCGGTCGAGAAACGCACGCAGCGCGTGCACTGGATGCATCGGGTCATGGTGGTTTTGACCAGCGCGCCGATATATTTGTCTTCGACAGCCCGCTTGTTTTCGGCAAACCGCGAATGATCGCCGCCGAACGCCATGGCCTGATCCTGCAAATCGCACTCGCCGCCCTGATCGCAAATCGGGCAATCGAGCGGATGGTTGATCAGCAGAAATTCCATCACGCCTTCGCGGGCCTTTTTCACCATCGGCGAATTGGTCATTACGACGGGCGGCTCACCATTCGGGCCGGGACGCAAATCTTTCACAGCCATCGCGCAGGAGGCGGTCGGCTTGGGCGGGCCGCCCTTCACTTCCACCAGACACATGCGGCAATTGCCGGCCACGGTCAGCCGCTCATGATAGCAGAAACGCGGGACTTCCGCGCCGGCTTCTTCACAGGCCTGCAACAGCGTATATTCGGCTGGAACGTCGATCTCGTTGCCGTCGATGATGATTTTCGCCATCGTCCTGTCCTTACTCCGCTGCCATCGGGACGGGATCAGAATGCGGGTTGGCCGCATATTGATCGATCCGTTCTTCGATTTCATGACGGAAATGCGCAATCAATCCCTGAATAGGCCAGGCTGCCGCATCACCGAGCGCGCAAATCGTATGGCCTTCCACCTGCTTGGTGACATCGAGCAGCAAATCAATTTCACGCTTCTGGGCGCGGCCTTCGGCCATCCGCTCCATCACGCGCCACATCCAGCCCGTCCCTTCACGGCACGGGGTGCACTGGCCACAGCTCTCATGCTTGTAGAAATGCGAGATGCGGGCAATGGCGCGGATGATATCGGTGGATTTGTCCATCACAATGACAGCCGCCGTCCCGAGACCGGACCGCAATTTCGAGAGCGAGTCAAAATCCATCGGCGTGTCGATGATCTGTTCGGCAGGCACCATGCGCACCGACGAACCACCAGGAATCACGGCCTTCAAATTGTCCCAGCCGCCACGAACGCCGCCGCAATGGCGGTCGATCAATTCGCGGAAGGTGATGCCCATCACCTCTTCGACATTGCACGGCGTGTTGACATGGCCCGACACGCAAAACAGCTTGGTTCCGACATTGTTGGGATTGCCCAGACCCGAGAACCAAGCCGCCCCGCGACGCAGGATCGTGCCTGCCACAGCAATGGATTCGACATTGTTGACGGTGGTGGGGCAGCCATACAGGCCCATATTGGCGGGGAATGGCGGCTTCATGCGCGGCATGCCCTTTTTCCCTTCGAGGCTTTCGAGCAGTGCGGTTTCTTCACCGCAGATATAGGCCCCCGCCCCGTGCGACAGATAGATGTCGAAAGGATAGCCGTGCACGTTGTTCTTGCCGACCAGATTGGCCGCATAGGCCTCGTCGATCGCGGCCTGCAGCACTTCGCGTTCCAGAATATATTCGCCGCGGATGTAGATATAACAGGCGTGAGCCGCCATCGCGAAAGACGCGATCATGCAGCCTTCGATCAGCAGATGCGGATCATGGCGCATGATTTCACGGTCTTTGCAGGTGCCGGGCTCGGATTCATCGGCATTGACGACCAGAAAATGCGGACGGCCATCAGAGACTTTCGGCATGAACGACCATTTGAGGCCGGTCGGGAAACCCGCGCCGCCACGACCACGCAGGCCGGATGCCTTCATTTCGTTGATGATCCAGTCACGGCCCATTTCAAGCAGCACTTTGGTGCCGTCCCATGCGCCGCGCTTCAGCGCGTCTTTCAGGCCGAAGGAATGGAAACCATGGAGATTGGTAAAGATGCGATCACGATCAGCAAGCATCGACGTCACTCCTTGCCTTTGGCAGCTTCGGCTTTGGCAGCCTCGGCTTTTGCTTCGGCAGCCTTTTTCTGTTCGGCCTCGAAACGTGTTTTCCAAGCACCGACCAGCGAGCCGTCAAACAGAGCCTGATCAGTGAGCGTGGTCGCCCCCGTTGCAGGCTCGGACGAGACGCGGCCGGTCTGCGAGCCCTTTTTGACTGGGCGGCCAGCGGCCAGATCATCGAGCAAAGTGTTGAAGTTCTCAACTGTCAGATCTTCGTAGTAATCATTGTTGATCTGGACCATCGGCGCATTGCAGCACGCGCCCAGACATTCCACTTCCAGCCAGGAGAATTTGCCGTCCGCCGTCACATGGCGTTGGTCACCGATCCGGTCCTGACAGACTTTGATGATCTTTTCCGCGCCGCTCAACCGGCAAGGCGATGTGCCGCACAGCTGGATAAAAAACTGGCCGACCGGCTCCAGATTGAACATGGAATAGAAGGTTGCCACTTCCAGCACGCGGATCGACGGCATGCCCAGCATGTCGGCCACATATTCAATCGCCGCTTTGGGCAGCCAGTAATCATGCTGTTCCTGCGCGCGCCACAGCAGGGAAATGACTGCCGATGCCTGCCGCCCCTCGGGGAATTTGGCAATCTGTGTCTGTGCCCAAGCCAAATTATCCGCCGTAAACGCGAATGCGGCGGGTTGAACCTCTTGCGGTGCCAATCTGCGGACGGCCATGCCGATCCCCTTCCCTCAAACCACTGATCCGACGATCAGCGATCCACTTCTCCGAATACGATATCAAGCGATCCCAGAATGGCAGAGACGTCTGCCAGCATGTGACCACGGCACATAAAATCCATTGCCTGCAAATGCGCAAAGCCGGGAGCGCGGATGCGGCAACGATAGGGTTTGTTGCTGCCATCCG
>CAIYZJ010000281.1 GCA_903930675.1 uncultured Hyphomicrobiales bacterium | reverse complement strand
TGATGCGTGCGATATGCAACCTGACCCCAATCGTTTTAGAGATGGCAGCCAAAACGCCGGCTGCCCGAACCCAATAAAACACGAGAACGAAACAACGCCTTCACACAACGCAGGGGTTGAGAGAATCATTCTTGCAACCCTTACCAATCTTCTAATTAAAACCTGAAAATAAGGCAATAGAATGACAAAAATACTAGGAAATCCCTAGCATTTCGGATACGTTACTAATGGTATTAAAAGTGAACGAATCAATTATACACATATTACGAATTTCAAATCTTAAATCACTGAAATCACACTCAAAAATTGTGCATCGCAGCATAAGAAGAGATTCCCCGACCGGCCAAAAAGCGAAGGCTTGATGGATCAAACAGCGGTTCGGTGTTACAGGCCAAAGTCCGACCCGATGCGACGAGGATCAAGCCCATGGCCGAATTGACACCCGATAGCCCGCTTGCCACCAAAGTGGTGCCCTCGCCCAATCAAGGCCCGCGCAAATCGGCCACTGCAGGCATGCCCCGCCCGTCAATGATCATCCTGCATTATACCGGCATGGATTCCGGTGTCGCGGCGCTGCAATTGCTGACCAATCCGCTGTCGGAAGTCTCGTGCCACTATCTGGTGTGGGAGGACGGACGGATTTTCCAGCTTGTGCCAGAAGTGGCGCGGGCATGGCATGCGGGCAAAAGCGTGTGGAAGGGCGAGACCGACATCAATTCCCATTCCATCGGCATCGAAATCGTCAATGGCGGCCACCGTTTCGACCTGCCCGCCTATCCGCCACAGCAGCTTGAGGCCGTCAAAGCCCTCTGCCTTGATCTGATGCAACGCCACGGGATTCAGGCAGGCCATGTGCTGGCCCATTCCGACATTGCCCCCGACCGCAAGGACGATCCGGGCGAACATTTCCCGTGGGCCGATTTTGCGGACAGCGGCATCGGCCTGTGGGTGCCTCCTGCCCCGCTCGCCGAAGGACCGCGTTATCAATCGGGCGACGAGGGCCAGCCGGTGCGCGCCTTGCAGGCCTTGTTGGCGATGCTCGGTTTCGGGCTGGACCTGACCGGCGTGTTCGATGCCCGCACGGTCAGCGTTGTCAAAGCCTTCCAGCGCCACTACCGGCCGGAACTGGTCGACGGCATCGCCGATCTCTCGACCATGATGACGCTCAAAGCCGTCTTGCAGGCTACCAAGGGCTGATCCATCAGCTGGCTGCGACAGGCTTGATCTCTCAGGCCGGCTTGGGTTCGTAATTCAGGATCGGCGCGAGCCAGCGTTCGACCTCGGCCACCGTCATGCCCTTGCGGCCGGCATAGTCTTCCACCTGATCGCGCTCGACCTTGGCAACCCCGAAATAATGGGAGTCGGGATGGGAGAAATACAGGCCCGACACCGAGGACCCCGGCCACATGGCAAAGTTTTCGGTCAGCGAGACACCGATCCGCTGTTCGGCCTGCAACAGCTCGAACAACGTGGCCTTCTCCGAATGGTCGGGCTGCGCCGGATAACCCGGAGCAGGCCTGATCCCGTGATAGGGCTCGGTGATCAGTTCTTCGATGGTCAGGTTCTCGTCGGGGGCATAGGCCCAGAATTCGCGGCGCACGCGCTCGTGCATCCGCTCGGCAAAGGCTTCGGCAATCCGGTCGGCCAGTGCTTTGACCATGATGGAAGCGTAATCATCATTGGCTTGGGCAAAGCGTTTGGCGATCTTGTCTTCTGCCATTCCGGCGGTCACCACAAAGGCACCGATATAATCGGCTGGTCCGCCGTGCGGGGCGACGAAATCCGACAGGGCATAATTGAACTGCCCATCGCGCTTCACGCGTTGCTGGCGCAGGCTGTGCAAGGTGGCGAGCGTCTCGGTGCGGCTTTCGCCCTGATAGAGGCGGATATCATCGCTGACCGATTGGGCAGGCCAGAAGCCGATCACCGCTTTGGGGGTAAACCAGCGTTCCTTGACGATACGGTCGAGCATTGCTTGCGCATCGGCAAAGGTCTGGCGCGCCGCTTCGCCCTGTTCGGCATCCTCGAGAATGGCCGGATAGCGGCCTTTCATGTCCCATGTCTGGAAAAACGGTGTCCAGTCGATATAGGGCACCAATTCGGCGACATCATAGCTTGAAAACACCCGCGTGCCGGCAAACACCGGCTTGGGCGGCGTGTAACCCGCCCAATCGGGCTTGGGCGCATTGGCGCGCGCATCCGCCAGAGGCAGACGCTTCTTGTCCCATTCGGCTTTGGCATGGGCTTCGGCGACATGCTCGTATTCGGCCCGCAAGGCGGCAATGGTGGCATCCTTGCCCTCGGGTGACAGCAGCGACGACACCACCCCCACCGCGCGGCTGGCATCGACCACATAGACCGCCTGCCCCGCCTGATAATGCGGATTGATCTTGACCGCCGTATGCACACGGCTGGTGGTGGCCCCGCCGATCAGCAAGGGAATATCAAAGCCCTGCCGCTGCATTTCGGCCGCCACATGGCACATTTCCTCGAGCGACGGCGTGATCAGGCCGGACAGGCCGATCACATCGACCTTTTCGCGGCGGGCGGTTTCCAGAATGGTCTGGGCCGGCACCATCACGCCAAGGTCGATCACCTCGTAATTGTTGCATTGAAGCACCACGCCGACGATGTTTTTGCCGATGTCATGCACATCGCCCTTCACGGTGGCCATCAGCACCTTGCCCGCGAAAGACGACGCCGAGGCATCGGCACCCGCCGCCGCCCGTTCGGCCTCCATATAGGGCATCAGACAGGCCACCGCCTGCTTCATCACACGCGCCGATTTGACCACCTGCGGCAGAAACATTTTGCCGGCCCCGAACAGATCGCCCACCACATTCATGCCCGCCATCAGCGGACCTTCGATCACGTCCAGCGGACGGCTGGCGGCCTGACGGGCCTCCTCGACATCCTCGTTGACGAAATCGGTCATGCCGTTGACCAGCGCATGTTCGAGCCGCTTGGCGACCGGCAGACTGCGCCACGCCAGATCGACCTCGCGCGCCGCCTTGCCCGCCCCGCCGCGATAGCGTTCGGCCAAGGCCAGCAAGCGGTCGGTGGCATCGTCGCGGCGGTTGAGCACGACATCCTCGCAGGCTCCGCGCAATTCGGCATCGATGGTCTCGTAAACCGCCAGCTGACCGGCATTGACAATGCCCATATCCATGCCCGCCGCAATGGCATGGAACAAAAACACCGAATGCATCGCCTCGCGCACCGGCTCGTTGCCGCGGAACGAGAAGGACAGGTTGGAAACGCCGCCCGAAATATGCACATGCGGCAGGTTCTGGCGGATCACCCGCGTCGCCTCGATAAAGTCGACGCCGTAATTATTGTGTTCCTCGATGCCGGTGGCGACAGCGAAGACGTTGGGATCGAAAATGATATCTTCGGGCGGAAAACCGATCTCGTTGACCAGCAGATGATAGGCGCGACTGCAAATCTCGACCTTGCGGGCCTGCGTATCGGCTTGGCCCTGCTCGTCGAAGGCCATCACCACCACGGCCGCACCATAATCGCGCACCAGACGCGCCTGCGCCAGAAACGCCGCTTCGCCCTCTTTCATCGAGATGGAATTGACCACCGGCTTGCCCTGAACGCATTTCAGGCCCGCCTCGATCACCGAGAATTTGGAGGAATCGATCATCACCGGCACCCGCGCAATATCGGGTTCGGCGGCAATCAGATTCAGAAACGTCACCATCGCGGCTTCGCTGTCGAGCAGGCCTTCATCCATATTGATGTCGATGATCTGCGCGCCGTTGGCGACCTGATCGCGCGCCACTTCAACGGCGGCGGGGTAATCGCCCGCCGTCACCAGCTTTCTGAACCGCGCCGAGCCGGTCACATTGGTGCGCTCGCCGACATTCACAAAGGCAATATCGGGGGTGAGAATAAACGGCTCCAGCCCCGACAACCGCATTTGCGGCCGGAGCGTCGGGATTTTGCGCGGGGCCAGACCTTTGACGGCCCCGGCAATCGCCTTGATATGGGCCGGCGTTGTGCCGCAACAGCCGCCGACGATGTTGACAAGGCCGGAGGAGGCAAATTCACCGACCAAAGCCGCGGTGGCTTCGGGGCTTTCGTCGTACAGGCCGAATTCATTGGGCAATCCGGCATTGGGATAGGCCATCACCAGCGTATCGGCGACCTTGCCGAGTTCGACGATATGGGCGCGCATTTCGCGCGCTCCCAAGGCGCAGTTCAACCCGATCGACAAGGGGTCGGCATGGCGCAAAGCGTGCCAGAAGGCGGTGGGCGTCTGCCCCGACAATGTGCGGCCCGACAGATCGGTAATCGTGCCCGAAATCATCAAAGGCAGGTTGACGCCCTTGTTTTCAAACACGCGGCGGGCGGCAAACACCGCCGCTTTGGCGTTCAGCGTGTCAAAAATCGTCTCGATCAGGATCAGATCGCAACCGCCGTCAACCAGCCCTTCGATCTGCTCGCCATACGCAAGCGCCAGATCGTCAAAGGTGACCGCACGAAAACCGGGATTGTTGACATCGGGCGAGATCGAGGCGGTGCGGTTGGTGGGGCCAACAGCCCCCGCCACAAAACGGGGACGGCCATCGTTTTGTTCGGCCTGCCGTGCAGCAGCACGGGCCAGCCGCGACCCTTCCAGATTCAATTCATAGGCCAAAGCCTCCAACCCGTAATCGGCCTGTGCGATGCGGGTGGAGGAAAAAGTATTGGTTTCGACAATATCCGCACCGGCTTCGAAATAACGCAGATGGATGGCCTGGACGGCCTCGGGCTGCGTCAAAATCAGCAGATCGTTATTGCCTTTCTGGTCGTGATTGTGACCGACAAACCGCTGACCGCGAAAGGCTGCCTCGTCCAGTTTCAGGTTCTGGATTTCGGTGCCCATGGCGCCGTCAAGCACCAGAATTCGGCTGGCGGCGGCTTCGTGCAAAGCCGACAGCGCGGCAACTCGGTCATACTGGCTCATGATGCGGTCTCAAGCGTTGGAGCGGGGCGAAGCCCGATCAGATGGCAGATCGCATAGACCAGATCAGCCTTGTTCATGGTGTAGAAATGGAATTGCTCGACACCATGATCGAGCAGATCGATTACCTGTTCGGCCGCCACTGCCGCGGCAATCAGGCGGCGTGTCGGCAGGTCATTGTCGAGCCCGTCGAAGCGGTCGGCCAGCCATTGCGGCACGGTCGTGCCACAGCGCAGGGCGAAATTGCGCGTCTGTTTGAAATTCTGCACCGGCACGATCCCCGGCACGATCGGGATGCTGATCCCGCGCGCCAGTACGCGGTCGAGATAGCGGAAATAGACATCGTTATCGAAGAAAAACTGGGTAATTGCGCGGGTTGCTCCCGCATCGATCTTGGCCTGCAACACGTCGATATCGGCATCCAGACTGGCACTTTCGGGGTGCTTTTCGGGATAGGCGGACACCGATACTTCGAAATCGCCGATGTCGCGGGCGGCTTTGACCAGTTCTGCCGTGGTGGCAAAACCATCGGGATGCGGTTCGTAAGCCGTGCCCAGTCCTGCGGGCGGATCACCGCGCAGCGCCACGATATGGTTGACCCCGACTTCGAGATAGGAGTGCAGCACCTCTTTGATATCGTCACGGCTGGCCCCGACACAGGTCAGATGCGCTGCCGGATTCAACGCCGTCTCGCGCGCCAGCCGCGCCACCGTCGCATGGGTGCGCTCGCGCGTGGTGCCGCCTGCGCCATAGGTCACGGACACAAAAGAGGGGTTGAGCGGCTGCAAGCGGGCCACACAATCCCACAAGCCCTCTTCCATCTCGGCATTTTTGGGCGGGAAAAATTCAAACGAGATGGCCAGATCACGATTGCCATGACGGCGTGAATGACGAATGGGGCCGGACATATCAAAGTCTCTCCTGCTTGTGGGCGAGCCAGAGTGTCACCGTGAGTTCGTCCCCGCCCTGACGGGGCGGGGCGAGATGCGTGATGCGGTCGCAATGAAGCCCCGCATCCGTCAGCCATTGCCGCAAATCGGCATCGGCAAAGCCCAAACGGCGATGGGCATATTGCTCGCGAAGAAATTCAAGGTCATGCGGGGCGAAATCGACGACCAGCAACTGGCCATTGGGGGCCAAAGTCAAAGCCGCCTCGCGGATGGCGCGGGCCGGATCATCGAGAAAATGCAAGACCTGATGCAGGATCACCAGATCGAAAGCCTGCCGGTCGACCGGCAGCGCGTAAAGATCGGCCTGCCGCAATTCGGCCCGCAGCAAGCCTGCTTCCGACAGATTGGCGCGGGCCACTGCCAGCATCGAGGTATTGGCATCCACGCCGATCAGACGGTCGGCCTGCGGGGCCAGCAGTTTCAGCATCTCGCCCGTGCCGGTGCCCAGATCGAGCACGGATTTGAACCGGCGCGCCCCCAGCGCGTCGCGGATCGCATCCTCGACCCGGTTGTCGGAGGCATGGAGCGAGCGGATACGGTCCCATTCGGCGGCATGGCGGGCGAAATAGGCTTGCGCCGCTTCCCCGCGGGCCGCGCGTACCGCGATCAACCTCTGACCGTCGCTGGCCATCACCGGATCGGCGCGGTCGAGCTGTCCGGCCAGCCACTGGCCCAGCACCGCGCCCTCGCCCGACTGCGCCAGACGGAAAAACGCCCATGCGCCTTCGCGGTGGCGGCTGACCAGCCCCGCATCGACCATCAGCTTGAGATGACGCGAAATGCGCGGCTGGGACTGGCCCAGAATATCGGTCAGATCCGAGACGGTCAGATCGCCCTCGCTCAGCAAAGCCAGCAAGCGCAGACGCGTATCCTCCCCCGCCGCCCGCAAACCGGCCAGAACGGCATTCAACCTCAAAGCGGATGGTGCGGTGGACGACATCGGGGCTTTCGACAGCAGGGAGACATCAGAAAAACGGACTAAATTTCCATCACATAAAGATATGTTTATATGATTAAGTCAATGCTTTTTCTGTATGCTGTCCGACATAACCGCTTTTTCAACCCGCATCCTGCGTCCCAGCAGCACCAGCCCCACCACTGCCATAGCCACCAGCCATGTGGTCAGGCCGACACTTTCGCCATTGATCAGGGCGGCAAAAGCCAGCGTCACAAAGGTTTGCAGCAACTGCACCTGCGACACCTTGGCCACGCCGCCCAGCGCCAGACCGGCATTCCAGAAGAAAAATCCGAAATATTGGCTGAACAGGCCCAGATATAAAAACGCCCCCCAATGCAGGGACGAAACAGCCATGGGATCAACAGGAGCCGACCATAGCGCGACAGGCACCGTGACCGGCAGAGCCAGCACGACAATCCATGAGATCACCTCCCAGCCCGACAGGCGGGTCGAGACATCGGCAGCCAGTGAATAGCCGACAGCGGCACTGAGCACCGAACCCATCAGCAACAGATCGCCAAGGCTGACGCCACCGCCGCTCGCCTGCAGCGAGAAGCCCACGACAAGTGCCGCGCCGAGCACCGCCGTAATCCAGAACCCGCGCGAAGGGCGTTGATGGCTGATCAGCGATCCGACCACGGCGGTGGCCAGCGGAATGATCCCCAGCACCACTCCGCCATGCGAGGCATCGACATGCTGCATGGCATAGCCGGTAAAGCCGGGAAATCCCCCACAGATGCAAAGCGCCGCCAGCATCAAAGCGCGGCGGTCGCGATGCACCGGAAACGGTTTTTTGGCAATCACCAGAACAAGGCAAGCGACAAAGCCTGCCAAAGCGGCACGGCCCGTGGTCACAAACAGCGGATCCAGCTGTTCGACCGCCAGTCTCGTCATCGGCAGGGTGATCCCGAAGATCACCACACCGACAAAGCCGAGCAGCAAGCCAGCCGTTTCCGGACGGATGGCCTTCAAGCCACCTGCCATCAGCGGGTCAGCTTTTTGTATTTGATGCGCTTGGGGATGGTGGAATCAATGCCCAGACGACGCTTCTTGTCTTCTTCGTAGTCCTGGAAATTGCCTTCGAACCATTCCACATGGCTGTCGCCCTCGAAGGCCAGCATATGGGTGGCGATGCGGTCGAGGAAGAAGCGATCATGCGAGATGATCACGGCGCAACCGGCGAAATCTTCCAGTGCCTCTTC
>CAIYZJ010000280.1 GCA_903930675.1 uncultured Hyphomicrobiales bacterium | reverse complement strand
GAATTCCATCCATGAATTCGTCCTTGAATTCACCTGTGTCTGATCCGGAGATTTGCGATGCTGCCCGACAAGGACCATCTGACCCTGTGCTTTGCCCATGCCGCCTATCGGCTGGCGGATCGTTTCGCTCTGCGCGGCACCGGAATCAAGCATTTCGAAGTGCGCGGCTTCGACGAGTTGCAGACGCGCTTGCATGAGGCCGATGTGCTGGTCGTGTCGGGCCTGTGGAAGAACGAGCTGATCGACCATGCGCCGAACTTGCGGTTTATCCAGTCGATCAGCGCGGGCACCGACCAGTTTTCAAAGCCGCTGTTCAAGGAGCGCGGCATCAGGCTTGCCAGTGCCTCGGGGGTGAATGCGCGGGCGGTGGCCGAACATGCCATTGCCTTGATGCTGGCGTTGAGCCGCCGTCTGCTCGAAGCGAGGGACAACCAGCACAAGCACCATTGGCGCGGCATGATCGGGGATCTGTCGCGGCGCGAGGACGAACTCGGCGGCAAGACCGTGCTGGTGGTCGGCATGGGCACGATCGGCCATCATTTCAGCACTCTGGCACGGGCTTTCGGCATGAAAGTCATCGGCATCAGGCGGCATCCAGAACAAGGCGCCAACGGGGCCGACAGCATCCATTCGGTCGTCGAGCTGACGGCACTGCTGCCGCAAGCCGATTATGTCGTGCTCGCCTGCGCTTTGACGCCGGAAACCGAAGGCCTGATCAATCAGGCCGCCTTCGCCGCCATGAAACCGCAAGCCCGCCTGATCAATGTCGCACGCGGGCGGGTGGTGGACGAGCCTGCGCTGATCCATGCGATGCAGCAGGGCCTGATCGACGCGGCAGGACTCGATGTCTGTGTCGAAGAGCCGTTACCTGCAACATCTTCTTTGTGGGATTTGCCCAATGCTCTGATCACCCCGCACAGTGCTGGCGAAACACGCCGATACGAAGACAATGTGCTGGACGTTTTGATGGGTAATCTTGATCTACTGTGGAAAAACGATGCGAATCAATCGGTTCAAGCCCCGTTGCGCAACCAGATCGTGTGAGTCCGGACTTTTGGGGTGGTTGATCAATGATGAGTGCCGCGAAATCATAATTTTCGTAATTTTGTTTTAAATATTCTTTAAAATCAATCAGTTGATTATCGGATACAGCAAATGAACCTGCCGGGGTTGTTGCGGAGGCGGGTTATTTTTGTCTGATTTTCTGATCTTCCCTGAAATTCTGTCTTGATCTTGCATATTGATGGGATTAAGGATTGTCTTTGTAAGTTGTTCGGTGTGCGTTGTGTTATGCTTTTTCCTGTTCGATCATTTATGGTGGATTTATTAATGAAAAAAACCCTTATTGCTGCGCTCGCACTGTCTTTTGTATCTGTCGTGGCACAGGCCCAGACAACAGCTCCGGCGCCCGCTCCTGCTGCTGCAGGAAGTCAACAGAGCATCTAAACCTCTGATACGGGTTGGCAAACCATTTGCCGCCCAAGCGCAAAAGATCGCGCCAAGCAGGATTGCTCTGTGTTTCACGAGACATACACAGCCAATGACCGGTTGAGAATTGTGTCGATCGAAATCGCCAAAGCCGAAAAAGGCCGTGTTCTGGCTGTTTCCGTTCCGACGGGCGTGTCCCTGAAGGATGGTGTGGAAATTACCATTGACGGTGCCAACAAGCAGGCAGCCAGCTTCACCAACTGCCAGAACAACGGTTGCATTGCTTCCCTTGATCTGACAGACAAAAACCTCGATGCGATCAAGAAGGG
>CAIYZJ010000279.1 GCA_903930675.1 uncultured Hyphomicrobiales bacterium | reverse complement strand
TTCTGGTCGGAGCGACAGGATGTTGCAACCAAAAATAGCAACAAACCGTGCTTACTGGACAGCAAGTTGAAGAGTGTGATAATTTTTAAAGCCCGAATGTTTTCGGGCTTTTTTTATTGAAAATTTTTACATTTTTTTCTCTTTTCATCGCAGTTTGTGCTTGACATAAAATAGTCATGTTCGGCCAAAACCACCCGATATGCTCTCTGTATCCGCGCATAAAAACATCAACAATATCATAATGTTAAGGCCTAAGAGGAGTGGGGGTTAACCCCTCGGCCCCGAACAGGGCCGGTCAAGAGCGGAATCGAAAAAAAAGAATCTTTTTTTCGTGCCGCGGCCAGCATTAAGAAATAGTTAACATTCACAGAGACTTGTCGTGGTAAGCCGAAAACGCCAGCCAGAAAATGCCCCGTTTTTAGCCATACCGGACCCCGCTTGTACTATCAGCGCATTGCATAGGGTCGTCGGGACATGCGAATGTCTGCTCACCCGAGAGCACGTGCTCTGGAGTTCCACAGTGATGGTTGAGCGTGAGTATGCGTTTTACGCAACGGTTTCGTGTTGCCTGATGCAGAGCTGACGCCGAGGCCTCGCGGTGCGAGTTGCCAAAGCCTGCGATCTGAAACGCAGGTGAAAAAAAGAACGTGGTAAGGCTTTCGCGAGAAGGCTTGCTGCAAATACTGGTCCGGTCGGCAGGCTTTGCTGGCCAGGGCACTATGCGATTTTGGTTTGGGGGTTCGTTATGACTGGTCCACATTGTTTGTTGATTTCTGTCTTGGCATGCGATTGCGCCCTGTTACCGGAAAGCTCCTGCTGAATTGGCGTTTGTTCAGCCCGTTTCGGACGTCTCTTGTGTCCGGATCAAGTGGCTGGACTGTTCATTCGTTACCGAGTTACGCATAGCCTGCTGAGAGATACCTGATGTTGAATTCTATCCGATCGCCAAACGACCTGAAGAGGCTTGATCCAGAAGCCGGTTCGACCGTCACAGTTGTGAACGGTTCCGAGCCCTCTGTTGCTGAATCGTGGGATCGTGTGCGCCGCCGTTTGCGGGCCGAATTGGGCGAGGATGTGTTTTCGAGCTGGTTCGGCCGGCTTGATTTGATCGAACGCGCCGACGGCGTGGCGCATCTGTCCGTGCCGACCCGTTTTCTGAAAAGCTGGATCCAATCCCATTACATTGACCGTGTGCGTACGCTGGTCTCGGAAGAATTGTCCGGTGTCACCGAAATTTCTCTGACAGTGCGCAATGCCCTGCACCGGGCTTTGCCACGCGCCAGCATGTCCCAAGAGGCTCCTTTGTCTGCGTCTTCCCGCCCGACTGTCGAACGTGCTGCCCAGGAGCGGATGGAAGAACGGACCCAGCCGACCGAGGCCGATGGCCTGTCCGGTTCGCCGCTTGATCGCCGTCTGGCCTTTGCGAGCTTTCTGGTCGGTCGCTCCAATGCGCTGGCCCATGCCGCCGCAGAAAGTGTGGCGCGGATCGAACGCGGCGCACCGCCTTTGTACAATCCGCTTTATGTCCATTCGTCTGTCGGGCTCGGCAAAACCCACCTTCTGCATGCCATCGGCCACGAGGTGATCGCGTCGGGTTGCCGGATGATCTATCTGACAGCCGACCGCTTCATGTATGATTTCGTGACAGCCCTGAAAGCCCAGACAGCACTGGCCTTCAAGGAGCGGTTGCGCGGCATTGACGTGTTGATTATCGACGATGTCCAGTTTTTGCAGGGCAAGTCGATCCAGCAGGAATTCTGCCACACGCTGAATGCCTTGATCGATGCCGGTCGACAGGTGGTCGTGGCGGCAGATCGTCCGCCTTCCGATCTCGAAAGCCTCGACGAGCGCGTGCGCTCGCGTCTGGCCGGTGGTCTGGTGGTCGAAATGGGATCGCTCGACGAAGCCCTGCGTGTCAAAATCATCGACACGCGGATTGCCGCTGCCAAATTGCACCATCCCAATTTCATGGTGAGCTCGGAAGTGGTGGCGCATGTGGCCCATGTCATCACCACCAACGGCCGTGATCTCGACGGGGCCGTCAACCGCTTGCTGGCCCATTCGACCCTGACAGGCGGTGTTCTGTCGATCGAGGCGGCCGATCTGGCGATCCGCGATCTGGTGCGTGCACGCGAACCGCGCAAGGTCAAGATCGAGGATATCCAGAAACTGGTGGCCACCCATTACAATGTCAGCCGCGCCGATATTCTGTCGTCGCGCCGCTCGGCAGGCGTGGTCAAGCCGCGTCAGGTGGCGATGTATCTGTCAAAGATCCTGACCTTGCGTTCATTGCCCGAAATCGGCCGCCGCTTCGGCGGGCGTGACCATACGACCGTGCTGCATGCCGTGCGCAAGATCGAGGCCGCTGTCGGTGCCGATCTCGGCTTGAAGGACGATGTCGAATTGCTCAAGCGGATGCTGCAGGATTAATCAGTCTTGTATGACGGATCCGATACTGCGGGCTAATTCCCTAAGGGACAGCCCGCGGGGGCTGTTGCCCGCTCTATCCCGATCCCGTTAAATCCTGCTCTTCATTATTTTCGCTGTGGATCATCTTGCTTGGGGCGCTCTAAAGCCGGCCTTTGGCTTGATCTTGAGGGGTAGTCTTGCGAAAGTGCGCCCCCGTCGGTCGGGAATGGATGTTTCAATTTCCCGGTCCCCCGCTTTATTTGGCGCGCTGCCACAGATAGAAGAGCAAACGAAGCCATGAAGGTCACAGTTGAACGTGCGGCATTGTTGAAGTCGCTAGGCCATGTGCATCGTGTCGTCGAACGTCGGACCACGATCCCGATTCTCTCCAATGCCTTGTTGCGTGCCGAAAACGGATCGCTGCATCTGCGCGCGACAGATCTTGATATCGAAGTCACCGAAATGCTCGGCGCCGATATCGAGGAAGCCGGTGGCACCACAGTTGCCGCCCATATGCTGCACGACATCATCCGCAAATTGCCCGATGGCGCGCAGGTCTCGCTGGAAACGACCGGTGACAACGGCCAGATGGTGGTCCGCTCGGGCCGTTCGCGCTTCACGCTGCAGACCTTGCCCGATACCGACTTCCCCGATCTGGCAGCGGGCGATATGAGCCATACTTTCACGGTCGGTTCCGCACATTTGCACCGTCTGATCGAAAAGACCCAGTTTGCGATTTCCACCGAGGAAACCCGCTATTACCTCAACGGGATTTTCCTCCACACCATCGATATCGAAGGCCAGACCCTGTTGCGGGCGGTGGCGACCGATGGTCACCGTCTGGCGCGGGTTGAAACCCCTGCACCGGATGGCTCGCCCGGCATGCCCGGCATCATCATTCCGCGCAAGGCCGTCAACGAGATCATCAAGCTGGTCGAAATTGCCGGTGAAGAGGTCAAGATCGAACTCTCGGCCAGCAAGATCCGCATGACCTTCGGCACGGTGGTTCTGACCTCCAAGCTGATCGACGGCACCTTCCCCGATTACCAGCGGGTGATTCCGGCCGGAAACGACAAGGTGCTGGTCACCGACAAGGCCGAATTTGCCGCAGCGGTCGACCGCGTCTCGACCATTTCATCCGAGCGTGGCCGAGCGGTCAAATTGAGCGTGGCGGATCGCAAGCTGACTTTGTCGGTCACCAATCCCGATTCAGGCTCGGCGACCGAAGAGATCGAGGTGGATTATGATTCCACCCCGCTCGAAATCGGTTTCAATGCCCGTTACCTGCTCGATATTACCAACCAGCTCGACAGCGATACGGCCTTTTTCAAACTGTCCGATTCCGGTTCGCCGACCGTGATTCAGGATCGTGACGGCTCGAATGCACTGTATGTGCTGATGCCGATGCGGGTCTGATCCCTCCCGATCCTGCCAGATCATTGTGTGATGGCAGCAGCGCGGGAGATTCTCCCGCGCTTGCTCCGCAAAAGGAACGCTGCATGCCGGGTCCGGCTTCCCGTCGCCTGCCGATGGTTCGGCGCTTGATGCTGAGTGACTTTCGCTCCTATCCGACGCTTGACCTGTCCATGAGCGGCAGGCTGGTGGCTTTTATCGGCGAGAATGGCGCGGGCAAAACCAATTTGCTGGAAGCCATCTCGCTGTTTACCCCCGGACGCGGTTTGCGCCGTGTCGATCTGAGCGAGATGATCGCCCAGGACGGTGCGGGCGGTTTTGCACTGTCACTGACCCTGACCGATGAAGACGGCGACGAGCGCAGGCTCGGCACGGCCATCGAGCCTGTATTGCCGGGGCAAATCGGCGCACGCAAATGCCGGATCGACGGGGCGATGGTGGCCTCGCCCTCGGCCTTTGCCGATCATGTCCGGCTGGTCTGGCTGACTCCGGCTTTCGATGGTTTGTTTGCTGGTTCGGCGGGCGACAGGCGGCGGTTTCTCGACAGGCTGGTGCTGGCGGTCGATCCCGATCACGGCGGGCGGGTCAATGCGCTCGAACGCGCCTTGCGCTCGCGCAACCGTCTGCTCGAAGAAGAACGGCCCGACGAGGCCTGGCTCGACGCCATCGAGCGCGAGGTGGCAGAAACCGGTGTCGCCGTTGCCGCCGCCCGCCGCGAGACGGTGGCGCGCTTGGCCGCGCTGATCGCCTCGACCAAAGACGAGGCTTCGGCCTTTCCATGGGCGCATATCGCGCTGGAAGGGCCGATTGAATCGGAACTGGCCACTGCTGCCGCCATTGATGTCGAGGACACCTATCGCGATTGGCTGCGCGAAAGCCGCTGGCGGGATCGGGCGGCGGGACGCACGCTGATCGGCCCGCAGGCGTCCGATCTGGTGGTGCATCACGGCCCCAAAAACATCGCCGCCTCGCGGGCGTCGACCGGCGAGCAAAAGGCGCTTTTGGTCGGTCTGGTGCTGGCCCATGCGCACTTGCTGGCCAGTATGGGCGGGGTTGCGCCGCTGATTTTGTTGGACGAGGTGGCGGCCCATCTCGATCCGCGCCGTCGGACGGCCTTGTTCGAGCGGCTCGATACGATGGGCGTGCAGGTCTTCATGACGGGTGCCGATCCGCTCGCTTTTGCCGATATGCCTGCCAGTGCACAGGTTTTTATGGTGACCCCGGGGCTGGTCGAGCCTTATTTCCCTTCATAAACAGGGCTTTCCCCGCCTGTCGTGCAGCACAGGCATTCCGGTGGCGCAGGGGCTGCGTTTAACGCGTGAAAAATGGCGCGGTTTAGGCTATAAATGCAAGACGAATCAATATCTTCTGCCCGCCGTTCGGCGGACCAATCAAAGGCCTTTACCGATCATGAGTGATGCTGAACAACGCGCCGAAGCTGAAACTGCCTATGGCGCCGATTCCATCAAGGTTTTGAAGGGGCTTGACGCAGTCCGCAAGCGCCCCGGCATGTATATCGGCGACACCGATGACGGCTCGGGCCTGCATCACATGGTCTATGAAGTTGTCGATAACGCCATCGACGAGGCGCTGGCCGGACATGCGACGGAAGTCACCGTGACGCTGAACGCCGACGGCTCCTGCACGGTGACCGACAACGGGCGCGGCATCCCGACCGATATCCACACCGAAGAAGGCATCTCGGCCGCCGAAGTGATCATGACCCAGCTGCATGCGGGCGGTAAATTCGACCAGAATTCCTATAAGGTCTCGGGTGGTCTGCACGGCGTGGGCGTTTCGGTGGTCAATGCGCTGTCGCAATGGCTGAAATTGCGGATCTGGCGCGACGGCAAGGAACACGCCATGATGTTCCGCCACGGGGATTCGGTGGCTCCCCTCGAAGTGGTCGGCCCCGGCAATGACCGTCGCGGCACCGAGGTCAGCTTCCTGCCCTCGACCGATACCTTCACCATGGTCGAATTCGACTACCAGACGCTCGAACACCGTCTGCGTGAATTGGCCTTCCTCAATTCCGGCGTGCATATCATTTTTACCGATAGCCGCCATGCCGAAACCAAGATGGTCGATCTCTATTATGATGGCGGGCTCGAGGCCTTTGTGCGCTATCTCGACCGTGCCAAAGCCCCGCTGGTGCCCGCTCCCGTAATGGTCAAATCCGAGCGTGCTGGTTCTTCTTTGATGCTCAACTTATCTGCTGCCTGCTGCATCGCTTCCATGATTTGCGGATGTTGGAACATTTCGTAGATGTTGTTACTGCTTTGCTGATCCTTCACCATTCTAGTAGTTACTGCATCGCGCTTGCTAAAAAACTTTCGTATCCATTCAAAGAATACTTGCCCATCTATTCGGTTGTATACAGGTCCGAATTCACCTTTCATGGCCATACGAAAGCAAATTTTAAATTCTTCTACTCGCAGATAATAGTATTCTTCCATAATGAGTTCTGCTGTTAGCATCAACTGTTGTGGTGTCATTGGTTGCTGCAGGTTAAAATACTGCTGGCATTCATCCATCAGTGTAATCAAAACACTTAAAGCTGCTTGTTCGCCTTTGTGTCTTTTAATCTCACTCAGTGCTGGTGAT
>CAIYZJ010000278.1 GCA_903930675.1 uncultured Hyphomicrobiales bacterium | reverse complement strand
TGTCGAATGGATCGATGCGATCGATTACGAGGTCGATCCGCGCCGCCTCGAAGGGTTTGACGAGGCGATCCGCCGCTATTGGCCCGCTTTGCCGCCCGACAGTCTGAGTGCGGGCTATGCGGGTATCCGACCCAAAATCTGTGGCCCCGATGATCCCGCCCCCGATTTCCGGATCGACGGCCCGCAGGTTCACGGCATACCGGGACTGGTCAACCTGTACGGCATCGAAAGCCCCGGCCTGACAGCCTCGCTGGCGATTGCCGAGGAGGTGGTGCAGCGGTTGGGGTAAAACAGGTATAGTTTTTATACCTGTCTATGCTGCAATAAGGTCTTACGGGAAATCGGATACGATGACCATCAAGAGCCCTAAACCAAGCATAGAGACGCTGCCCGCTATCACGGACACCGCAACCTTCGACGCCATGTTCGACAATGGCGAAGATCTTTCGGCGCATATCGACTGGACCAGTGCCAGACGGCCCAATCTGGTGATCAAACGCGTCAATGTTGATTTTCCGACCTGGGTGGTCGAGGCACTGGACGAGCAGGCCGAGCGGTTGGGGGTGACGCGCCAGTCGCTGATCAAGATCTGGATTGCCGACCGTTTGGCCACCATCCCGTCAACGCCCTGAAAGGGCAGGAGGCAGGACAAAGCCTGCCTTGAAGCCTGATAAATCGCACCGATTTTCACAAAATCGCTTGCGTCTTCGAGTGCCTCGGTGCATCCCTTAATGGAGTTGGCCTGTTGGCGCAGGGCAATTTTTCACCACAGGATCCGGATCAACACAGAAGAGAAACGCGATGACCGAACAGGCTCCACGCGTGATTGCTGATGAGACCATCAGCGCGGCGCGCACGAAGAAGATCATCTGTGCCATTACCGGCCGTGAATTGCCGCGCAAGCGGCTTGTGGTGGTTGATTCCCTGCGACCGACCTTGCTCGACCGCATCCGCGAGGATTATCCCAATCTGCCCGATGACGGCTATATCGATCTGACCGAGGTCGAGCGCTACCGCACGATCTATGTCGAGGAGATGCTGAAGCTCGAGCATGGCGAATTGTCGGTGCTGGACCAGCAGGTGGCTGACTCCATGGCTCATCACGAGACGGTCGTCGAAAACATCGAAGACGAATTCGAGGAACACCGCAGTTTCGGCGAGCGGGTGTCCGATCATCTGGCCTCGTTCGGCGGTTCATGGGCGTTTCTGATCAGTTTCTTTGCCGTGCTTGCCCTTTGGATGGGCGTGAATGTGGCGCTCGGCCCTGACAAGGCGTTCGATACCTTTCCGTTTATTCTGCTTAATCTTATCCTGTCGTGCATCGCAGCCATTCAGGCCCCGATCATCATGATGAGCCAGAAGCGGCAGGAGGCCAAGGATCGCCTGCGCGCGCTCAACGATTACAAGGTCAATCTGAAGGCCGAACTCGAAATCCGCCACGTGCAGGAAAAGCTCGATTATCTGTTGACCAAGCAATGGCAGCGTCTGTCCGAAATGCAGCAGATGCAGATGGAGCTGATGCAGGAAAACGTCATGCGCCTGCGGGTTGCGGCACGGCGCAACAAATTGCCGAAAAAGAAAGTCGCCAAGGTCAAAGCCGTCGCCCTGCCTTTGGGCGATAACGGGGTCGAAGCGGTGATGAGCGGCGAGAAATTCGTAAAAACCGTTGCCAAGGCCGTGGCCAAAACCGCTGCCAAAACCGCCAAGAAAAAGGCCGCCCGCACCGCCGAGGAAGCTGCCATGACGGGGCCGGTTGAAACCCTGTTCGATGCGGTTGAACCGCCGCAAACCATGGTTGCGACTGAGGTGGATACCCAGCCCGTGCCAGTGAAAGCGCCGGGTGCCAAATCAGCTGGCACCAGACAGGCCGGGACCAAAACCCCGAGGGCTGCTGCCGGCAAGAAGAAAGAGGATCAACCGGATTGATCCTGATCCTGACGCAATGTTTTCCGCCCGATATGGGGGGGATAGAAAATTTGATGGGCGGGTTGGTTTCGGCTTTGCGGGCCGAAGGCAAGCAAGTGCATGTATTGGCCGACCGTGCGCGCGGACAAGGCGCAGGGGACTTGGTGACCGATTATCCTCTGGAACGCTTTGGCGGTCCGCGTCCGTTGCGGCGCTGGCGCAAGATGCGCAGGGCCAAGGCGCTTTTGGCCTCGGGCGCAATCACGGCGGTGTTTGCCGATTCCTATAAAAGCATCGAATATTTGCCGGATGTGCCGATGCCCGTGGTGGTGCTGGCGCATGGCATGGAGTTTCCGCAACAGCCGTCGGCCCGCAAGCACAAGCGCATTGCCGCCTCATTCGCCAAAGCCTCGACGGTGATTGCCAATTCGCGTTTTACCGCGAGCCAGTTGGTTGATTATCTCGCGCCCGATCATGCCCCCGTGGTGATCAACCCGCCGATTGGCCCGCAGCCTGCCGCCTCTGCCGCCATGCGCGCCAGACTGGCCGGACAGCTTGATGACCACGCCCCCGTCTTGCTGACCCTGTCACGGCTGGAGCCGCGCAAAGGGATTGATCAGGTGATCCGCGCCTTGCCCGCTCTGGTGGCCAGCCACCCCGGTCTGGTCTATCTGGTGGCCGGTGGCGGCGAGGATGGCGACCGCTTGAAACTCTTGGTGGCAGAACTGGATATGACCGCCCATGTGCGCTTTCTGGGGCGTGTCGATGACGATATGAAAGCCGCCTTGTTCGAGCGTGCCACGGTGTTTGCCATGCCGGTGCGGCGCGAGGGATCGTCGGTGGAAGGGTTCGGCATCAGCTATTGCGAGGCGGCGTGGTATGGCCTGCCGTCGCTGGCGGGATCGGAAGGCGGGGCAGTCGATGCTGTGCATGACGGGGTGACGGGCCTTGTCTGCGATGGCGCAAACCCGCATGCTGTGTCCGAGGCTCTGGCCCGTCTGCTGGGGGATGGCGCATTGCGGCAAACCCTTGGACAGGCAGCCCGCCGGCGTGCGCATGGGGAGTTGCAGTGGAATAGGGCCATCATGGCCTATATCGGCTTGCTTGAAGGGTCGCGTGACCCGCAAGCCGGCCTGTAATCGGATCAGGCTCGAGGCTCTTATGGGATTTTCCTGTTTCATCATCACCAAAAACGAGGCCCGCAAATTGCGGGCGGTGATCGAGTCGGTGCGCGATCTGGCCGATGAGGTGATCGTGATCGATTCCGGCTCGGATGATGACACGGTGCTGATCGCCGAAACGGCAGGCGCGCGGGTGATCCATCATGACTGGCCCGGTTTCGGGGCGCAAAAGCGGTTCGGCGAAGACCAGTGCCGCAATGACTGGGTGCTGAATCTGGACGGCGACGAGGTGTTGTCGGAAGAATTACGGGCAGAAATCCGGGCTTTGTTTGCCGCCGGTCTTCCGCCCCTGCCGTGCTATTGGCTGAGGATTTCCGCCGTGCCGCCCTTCGGCAATGGCAAGCCCTGGCGGTTCAACCGGATTGACCGGATCAGGCTTTATGACCGTCGGATCGTCCGCTTTCCCGACCATGCGACATGGGATGCGATTGCCTCACCCAAAAGCGTTCCGGTGGTTCGCTTCAAGGGTTTGGTGCTGCATTACTGGATGCAGGATTTTGCCCATCAGCTCGACAAGATGAACCGCTACACCACGGCTTTGGCCGAGAATGTGCCGAAGAAATCGATGGCGAGCCTGACCTTGCGGCTGTTTTTCGGCTTTCCGTTCGATTTCCTGCGGGCCTATCTGTTGCGCGGCCATATTGCAGGAGGACGTTACGGGTTTGCCGTGGCCATGCTCTATGCTTTTACGAGGCTGATGCGGACTGTGAAAATGATGGAGCGGCAATGGACGAAAACCTGATCCCGCTGGGCGAGCGCTCCCGTTCGGGGCGTTCATTCTGGCCATTCGATCTGTTGAAGCTGGTGCTGCCGGATCTGTTCTGGTTCGTGGTGTTCCCGCTGTGTCTGTTCGCCTATCGCGCGACGGTGCCTCTGGCGGGGATCTATCTGATGATCCTGATCTGGCATCATGGCTTGCGGGGCAGTCTCAATGCCTGCAGTATCAAGCTGGCCTCCACGCCCCTGCTGGTTTGGCTCAGTCTGGGACTGGGTATGGCCGCTTTGGGCTGGACGGCTGATCCTGCGGGGGCTGCCAAGGTTCTGGGGGCCGAGGTTTTGCCGGTCACCGTGCTGGCTTTTGCCCTGCTTGCGCTTGTCGGGCGTGAAACAAGCAGGGTGTCACCCTATGTGCTGGCGACTTCGTTGATCCTGACCAGCTTTTTGCTGATGATCGAATTGCGCACCGGCATGATTCTGCATGCTTATCTCGGATTGCAGCAAAAAGCGCCGCGGTTGAACCAGAGTGTGATGATCATCTCGCTGGCGCTGTTTCCGGTCCTATACATGCTGCGGCATCATCGTTGGCTGGCAGTGCTGACGGCTTTGGTTGTGGCCGTCATGGTGGCGATCTCGACCAAATCGGCGGCCAAGCTTGGTTTTGTGATCGCCGCAATCGGTTATGGATTTTATTATATCTGGCCTGTGCTGACCCGCTGGCTGGTGTTCGGCACAGGCGTTTTGGCCACGCTGACCTCGCCATGGTGGGGCGTGGCGGTGTTCGATATCGTCACGCGGTTGGAGGCGGCGGGCTTGCTGAAAGCCTCGGCCACCGACCGCCTGCCGATTTTGAAGAGTTTTGGCGAAGCGGTGCTGCAATCACCGTGGATCGGCTATGGCTTCAACGGCTCGTTCAGCATGATCGGCGATCCGCGCTTTCCGCAAGCCACCGGTGACTTGAAATATGGCTTCATGCAGGGGCATCCGCATAATCTGTTTTTGCAGGTGTTTGTGGAAACTGGGCTGTTGGGTTGCGCGGTGATGCTGGGCCTGTTGGGGCTGTTGCTCGGGGCGATTGCGCGGCTGGAGCATGGCTTGCGCAGTGCGGCCGGCGCGTTTTTGATTTTCAACCTGTCGGTGCTGGCTGTCAGCCATGGAGCATGGCAGGCGTGGTGGTGGGCCGCTGATCTGTTGGCGGTGGTTTTGTTTGTGGCACAATCGCGTGTCGGGCATCAAAAAGGAAGTCAGGGATGACACATCCGGTTCTGGTCGAGGTCATGCGCGGTGATGTGGTGGAAAGCCTCCATCGCGGTTCGGTGCTGGTGGTGGATAGCGACGGCAAAGAGGTGTTTGCCCGCGGCGATGCCGATGCGGCGATTTTTCCGCGCTCGGCCGTCAAATCCATTCAGGCTTTGCCGCTGTTTGAAAGCGGTGTGGTGGATCGTTTCGGGCTGAGCGAGGCTGAAATTGCGCTGACCGTGTCCTCCCATTCGGGCGAGATGCTGCATGCGCAAACAGCCGCCTCGATCCTGCACAAAGCCGGACAGACATCGGGCTGTCTGGAATGTGGCGCGCATTGGCCGATGGGCGAAGCCGCCACCCGTGATCTGGCTGCGACCGGCGGCAAGCCCTCGGTGCTGCACAACAATTGTTCGGGCAAACATGCAGGCTTTATCTGCGTCGCCTGTCATCTGGAGACCGACCCCAAGGACTATGTCAAAGCCGATCACGAGGTGCAAAAGCGCATCAAAGCGGCTTTGGCCGAGATGACCGGTGCGGCGTTGGGCGACGATGTCTGCGGCACCGATGGCTGCTCCATCCCGACCTATGCAACGCCGTTGCGCGGGTTGGCGACGGCCTTTGCACGGATCGGCACGGGGCATGGTCTGGATTCGGGCCGCGCCAAAGCCTTTGCCCGTATGCGCAAAGCAGCGTCGGCGCATCCGTTCATGGTGGCGGGTACGGGACGCTTCGATACCGAGGCGATGACGCTGCTGGGCGAGAAACTGTTTTGCAAAACCGGAGCCGAAGGCGTCTATTGCGCCTCCCTGCCCGAGCAGGGTTTGGGCATTGCGCTGAAATGCGATGACGGCAACGGGCGCGGGGCGCAGGTGATGATGGCCGCCCTGATCCGGAAATTCCTGCCGATGTCGGACAATCAACAGCAGGCCTTTACACCCTTGCTGACCCCGGTTTTGAAAAACTGGAACGGCATCACCGTCGGCTCGTTGCGGCCTGTCGGCTTCTGAGGGTCAGCCAAAACCCGCGCAGCATGATTTGTGATCCTGTGTTGCGCGGGGCAAGCCGTCAGTCTTTGATGCCGTTCGGCACCAGTCTTTCGCTGCCGAGCGCATCGGAGGCACCTTCATAGCCTGCCTCGTGATATTCGGCATCCTCGTTGACATTCCAGACATCGTAGCGGCGCGAACCCGCCAGAATGTTTTCCACCGTCAGCATCGCCGTCATCATGGCGTGATCCTGATTGTTGTATTTGTGCATGCCGTTGCGGCCGACCAGATGCAGGGTCTCGAAACGCTGCTCTATCTCGGCGCGCACTGCCGCGACATGGCTGCGGTAATGCTCGTCATAGACCGGATAGGCTTTCGGCTGTCGTACGACCACGCCGTCGATCACCTGATTGGCGCGCACCAGACCGATCTGCTCGATCTCGCGTTTGGCCAGCTCGATCAGCTCTGTATCCGGCATGGTCCACAGGCCGTCGCCCTCGAAACAGAAATATTCCAGACCCAGACAGGTCAGAGCCGGATCGGGCACCATTTCGGGGGACCATGAACGGAAATTCTGGACGCGACCGACCTTGACCGCAGGGTCATGGATATAAATCCAGTTGTCGGGAAAATCCTTGTCGTCCTTGGCAATCAGCGCAACCGTCAGAAAATCCCGATAGGCGAGTTTTTGTGCCGCGTGGGTCGATTGCAAGGCGGGTTTCAGCATGGTGGCGAGTTCGCGCAAGGGAGCGGACGAGATCACATGCTTGCCGTGATATTTATGCTGCAAGCCGTCCGCGGTGCGGGTGGTGACTTCCCATAATTTGTGTGTGTCGAGCCATTCCACCGCAATGGTCTGTTCGCCCATCATGATCAGCCCGCCCTGTGCGCGGGTTTTTTCGGCAGCTGCCTCCCACAACATGCCCGGCCCGCGGCGCGGATAGCGGAAGCTTTCGATCAGGGTTTTGATGACCGGTTGGCCGTTGCTGTCTTGCTTGGGGGAGAGGATGTTGCGGGTCAGCGCATTCCAGATCGCCGAGCCCAAACTCAAGCCCTTGATCCGCTGGGCGGCCCAGTCGGCTGAAATATCGTCGCAGGACATGCCCCAGACCTTTTCCGTATAGGTGCGGAAAAAAATCGAAAACAGCTTTTCGCCGAACTGGTTGCGGACCCATTCGTGAAAGCTTTTCGGATTCTGGATCGGCGTCAGCCGTGCCCAGGCGTAAGACAGCATGCAGCTAGCCGAGGTCCACAGGCCCAGATTGGCCAGTGCCTCGAAGGCGCGCAGCGGGTAGGAATAGAATTTGCCGCCGTAGAAAATACGCGACAGGCGCGGCCGTTCGATAAAATCATCGGGCAGGATTTCGTTCCACAACTCCACCACAGCGCGGGATTTCGAAAAAAAACGGTGCCCGCCGATATCGAACAAAAAGCCGTTATGGCGCACGGTGCGGCTGATGCCGCCGACCAGCTCCGGTTCCTGTTCCAGTACGATCACGGTGTGTTTCTGTTTGGTCAGCAAATAGGACGCAGTCAGGCCGGCCGGCCCCGCGCCGATAATCAGCACATTGGCAGTTGGTGTCATGTTAAAGGCTTTCAGGCGATGCTTTGCGGATCGTTGGCGCAAAACTGAATAAAAAATGACCGGAGAAAGACAGGCCCGCCGCCGTTACCGCGCTGGCAATGATCAACCATTGGTCCGCAATATCGGGCCGCAGCCAACGCAAAAACATGAAGAAAAACAGATTGAAACTCTGTGCGACACCGGTCACCACGCCGTAGCGCAGCGCTTCCAGACGTTTGGTGCGGCCCGAAGCTGAAAATGTCAGCCAGCGGTTGAGGGCCCATGTCACGGGGGTGGCCAGACACAAAGAGGCAAAGCGGCTCAATGCCGCTTGTTTGCTCGCGCCGAAAATCAGCGCATAGCACAGGCTGTCGACTGCAAGACCGACCAGACCGATGGACAAAAACGATATAATTCTGCGCAATAGATGCGGCATAGCGGGAGCCAAAAATGAATGGATCGAAACGCGGTGAACAACAAAAAAACAAAAATTAAACAAATCGCTACTTTTATAATTCT
>CAIYZJ010000277.1 GCA_903930675.1 uncultured Hyphomicrobiales bacterium | reverse complement strand
GACCGCCCCGAAAAGCGGGTGGGGGATGACGGCGTCTGGGATCAGGCCGAAGCCGCGCTGATGGAGGCTTTGCAGGCCTCCGAACGTCCATGGACGCTCAACAGCGGCGAAGGGGCGTTTTACGGTCCCAAGCTCGAATATGTGCTGCGCGACACCATCGGCCGTGATTGGCAGTGCGGCACCCTGCAGGTCGATTTCAATCTGCCGCAACGCTTCGGGGCCACCTATATCGCACCCGAAGGCGATAAAAAGACGCCCGTGATGTTGCATCGCGCGATGTTCGGTTCTCTGGAACGCTTTACCGGCATTCTGATCGAGCATTTTGCCGGTCACTTCCCGCTCTGGCTGTCGCCCGTGCAGGTGGTGGTGTGCACCATCACGTCCGATGCCGATGACTACGCCTATGACGTGATCAGTGCGCTGACCAAAGCAGGCATGCGGGTGGAAGGGGATCTGCGCAACGAAAAGATCACCTATAAAGTGCGCGAGCATTCGATGGCCAAAATCCCCGTGCTGATCGTGGTCGGCAAGAAAGAGGGGGCCGAACGCACCGTGTCGATCCGCCGCCTCGGTTCGCCAGACCAGACCAGCATGTCGCTGGACGAGGCGATTGCCAGCCTGTCGGACGAGTCGATTGCGCCCGACGAGCGGCGCAAGCGACAAGCCTCCTGACAGTCAGCAACGACATTCCCGCCGCTTCGGCGGGAATGTTTTATCCGCTTGTGGAGATATGTTGATGCCGTCCGTCTGGTATTTCGCCTATGGCTCGAACATGGATGTCGGGCGTCTGATCGACAAACGCCTTGCGCCCCAAGGGGTCAAAACCGCTGATCGCCTGTTGGGCGTGCTGGAGGGCTGGCACTTGGTGTTCAACAAGCCATGGACCAAATTTGCCGATGGTGCGGCAGCCAATATCATGCAGAAGCAGGAGGCGACGGTCTACGGAACGCTGACCCTGATGGAACCGCGCGGGCTTGATGTGCTTGACCATTACGAAGGCGTGGCCGGTGGCCATTACCGGCGCGAGACCTTGACGGTCCATTGCCCCGCTCTGGCAAAGCCCGTGGAGGCCGTGGCCTATATTGCCATGCAGGATTTGACCGACGGCCTGTTGCCGCCGCGTTTCTATCTCGATCATTTGCTGGCAGGCCGCGACCTGTTGCCCGCCGATTACACCGCGTGGCTGGAACAGCATGCCTGCTTGCCGATTTTCAGCGAGTTGTAGGCCGGTTATTCCTGCGCAATCGGCTCTTTGGCCAGCACTTCGACATCGCGGTCGTCGCCGTTTTTGATGGTGACATCGGCATTGTAGATCTTGCCGTTGTTGCGGGCGATGATGACATAATCGCCTTCGGCCAAAGTCATGCTCGGGAAAGCGCCCGAGACTTCGCGCACGATATCGCCGCCCGGTGTCAGCACCGAGAAGCGGGTTCCCGCCAATGCTTCGGTGCCCGGTTCGCGCACCAGTTTTATAATCACGGTAGCGGCGCGATGGGTGATCACAGCTTGCGAGAGCATACCCGGCTCGATGCGCAAATCGGCGGCAGCCACCGCATTGGTGTTGCCGTAACGCGAGACAATCCGGTAGCTGCCGATCGGCAATTGCAGAATCCGGTTGGTCGGCACGTTTTCGGCCACCAGCCGCCCTTCGGGATTGTTGCCCAAAGCCACATAGATGCTGAAACTCACACGGGCATCGGGGATGGGCACATCGCCCACCTTTGCCGAGAGGCTCAAACCGCCGACCGCGATGCCGATCCGCTCGTTCATCGGCTGCTGGGCAATGACAATCCGGCGCGAGGCACTGGCCAGCCCGTAGGCGACATGGATGATATAGGCCCCCGGTGCCAGTTCGAATTTCGGATTGGGCTGGCTGGAACTGCTGATCAATCTGGCGCGGCGGTCGGCGGGCGCATCATAGATTTTCCACACCAATCCGCCCTTGAGAACGGTCTGGGTGCCGTCGATGGTGGCTGTCAGGGTCAAGGCGGTGTTGGGAGCCGCCGGACTGGTCGAGGGCAGGGCGAATTGGCCATTGGCCGAAAACTGCGCCAGAACAGGTTGGAACCCAATGACCAGCCAGAAGACAGCAGCCAGAACACCGCAAAGACGGGCCTTTGTGTGTCGGCCTGAGGGGTGATGATGAGCGACCATGCTTTGTCTTGCGCCATCCTGTTGCGCTGGTCAATATCTGCCAGCCTGTCCCTGATCCCCCTTCAAATAAGACAGGCAGAGCGCGGATGAAAGAGATGTCTTTGCGGATGGGTGAAAAAGGCACTATCAATGCTGCATCATCGATGCGCAGAGGGAATTGGGATTCATGACAGATTGGCTTGCGGCTTTGCAGACCCGCCGTTCGGTGTCGGCGCGCTTGTTGACGGGGCCTGCCCCCGACAAAGCGCAGATTGATACCATGCTGACCATTGCTTCTCGGGTGCCCGATCACGGCAAACTCGCCCCCTGGCGGTTTATCCTCATCGCAGGCGAGGCGCGTGTGACGTTGGGCCAACAATTCGCCGCTATTGCCAGCCGAACCCAAGGCATCACCGAGCCGGACCGTCTAGCGGTGGAGCAAGAGCGCTTCACCCGCGCGCCTTTGGTGATTGCGGTTGTATCCAAAGCAGCCGACCATCCCAAAATTCCCGTCTGGGAACAGCAATTGTCGGCGGGTGCGGTGTGTATGAATCTGCTGTCGGCCGCCGCTGCGCTGGGCTTTGGCGCCTGCTGGCTGACCGAATGGATGGCCTATGACGAGGCGGCGCGCGCCGCCATCGGGCTCGAGTCCTCCGAGCGCATTGCCGGATTTATCCATATCGGACAGGCCAGCGAGACACCGGCTGACCGTCCGCGTCCCGATCTCGACCAAATTGCCAGCCACTGGCAGGCTTGACGAGCGGTTTTGATCCCAAGGAGAGTTTTTCCAATGTTTTATGATACTGTGAGCTATGATCACGGCCTGCCGCATGATCCGGTCAAGGCGATTGTCGCCCCGCGTCCGATCGGCTGGATCAGCACGCTGGACGGGCAGGGGCGGGTCAATCTGGCCCCCTATTCGTTTTTCAATATTTTCGCCTCGCGCCCGCCGATTGTCGGGTTTTCCTCAGAAGGAATGAAGGATTCCGTGGCGTTTATTCAGGAAAGCCGCGAATTCGTCTGCAATCTTGCCACCTATGACATGCGCAACGAGATGAATGCCACCTCCGCGCCACTGCCGCGCGGCGAGAGCGAGTTCGAGCATGCGGGTCTGGCGATGGAAACCAGCCAACTGGTCAAGCCGCCGCGCGTCAAAGGCATTGCCGCCGCACTCGAATGCAAGCTGGTCTCGGTGCAGGAATTGACGACCTTTGATGGCCAGCCGATGGACCGCTATCTGGTGCTGGGCCATGTGGTAGGTGTCTATATCGACGACCGCTGCATCCGCGATGGACGCTTCGATATGACGCTGGCGCGCACCATCGCACGCTGCGGCTATGCCGATTATGCGGTGGTGGACGATCTGTTTTCGATCACCCGCCCCTTGGGTGGCGGTTGATCCTGATTTTGCCGGTTAAGATCGGGTTTTGGCCGCCCAAGCGCGCGCCAATACCCGTTCGGCGCGGCGCAGATGCGGGCGGTCGATCATCTGCCCGCCAATGCCCACCACGCCCGCCTGCGGGTCGGCCGCAAAGGCATCGACAATCGCCTGCGCATGGCTGATCGCCTCGTCCGAGGGGGTAAACACCGCATTGATGATCGGGACTTGGGCGGGGTGGATGGCCATTTTGGCCGAAAATCCGTCACGCCTTGCCGCTTCGCATTCGCGCGTTAGGGCTTCATTGTCGCGATAGGCGGTGAACACCGTATCAATGGCCGGAAGCCGGGCGGCTGACGCCCCCACCAGCACCAAAGCGCGGGCCAGACGGTAGGGATCGGTATATTCGCCGTTCTCCAACCGGTTGGTTTCCGAGCCGAGATCGGCCGACAGGTCTTCCGCCCCCCATGTCAGCCCGTCCAGACGCCCGCTTGCTCCTTGATAGCTGGCCAGATGGAACAGCGATTGTGCCGTCTCGGTCGCGATGGCAATGATGCGGGTCTGCCCGTCCTCGATCTGCGCTTGCGCCTCCCGCACCGCGATTTTGGCCGCCAATTGCTGCACACTCGCGCCGTTGATGCTTTTGGGCAGCATGATCCCGTAGGGTTTGGCTTTGATGACCGCATCCAGATCGTCATCGGCCAAGCCGCTGTCGAGTGCATTGATGCGCACATATAGACGCGGTGTGTCATGCCGCCCTGAAAGTGCTGTCAGCTGCCCGGCAACGAGGCGTCGGGCGGTGTGCTTTTCGGCCAGCGAGACGGAATCTTCGAGATCCAGCAACAGCGCATCCGCACCCGACCCCAAGGCCTTGTCGATTTTGGCAGGGCTGTCGCCCGGTACAAACAGCAAAGAGCGCATGGGGTGATCCTGCAATCGGGAGAACGGCGGAACAGGCTCAGGCTACAGGACGCTTGCGCATGAAGGCCTGACGATGGCATCGGGCCACCAGCACATCATGCTGGTTATAGGCGCAGTGCAAAAAGGTGACAATGCCCGCCTCTAACCGCGAGCGCGATTCGCGCTTGTCGGTGATTTCGGTGGTGCAATGCACCGTGTCGTTTTCAAACAGGGGATTGGGAAAAACCACATCCGTCATGCCCAGATTGGCAATGGTTGTGCCGTTGGTGAGATCGTTGACCCCGATGCCGATCATCAGCCCGAGCGTGAACAGCGAGTTCATGAGAGGCTTGCCCCATTCGGTTTCGTTGGCACAAAAATGGGCATCGATATGCAGCGGCTGCGGGTTCAAAGTCATGTTGGAAAACAGCATGTTATCCATCTGTGTGACGGTACGCGTCAAACGGTGACGGATCAGTTCGCCCACATGGAAATCCTCGTAAAACAGCCCGCCGCGCTGGTGCCGCTGCTTGTCGGGCGAGGTCTGGGGCGCTGACATGGGGAAGTCCTTCCGGTGATTGCTTTTGGTTGAATTAAGAATTTATTAACCCTGTTTTTCTAAATTGGATCAAGGGAATCATTGCTGACACAGGATCTTTTACCATGAATATTGCACAACAGTTTTTGCTCTACGCCAATCGCATCGACAGCCACAAGCGCGCCGAAATGACCAGCGTTCTGGCCAAGGCCTATGCCTCGCAAAGAGACCCGCATCCCGAGCAGGAAAATGTCCTTCTCGCACTTACCGCCATGGCGGCAGACCCTGCCCATGAGATGCGTCGTGCTTTGTCCGAGGTTGTGGCGGGTTCCAACCAGTTTCCGCGCCCCTTGCATGTGACCCTGTCAAGAGATGTGGCATCGGTGGCCGAACCGGTTTTTGCGCGCTCCAAAGTGCTGTCGGACGCCGAATTACTGGCAGGACTGGCCAATAACAATCAATGGGTACAATGCGCGATTACCGGACGTTCGGAATTATCGGCCGTAGTGGTCGAGGCATTGGCCTTGAATGGCAGTTCCGTGGCGGTTCTGACGCTGTTGCGCAATGCCGAATGCCATTTGACGCCGGATGCGTCGGAATTGATCTGGCAGCGGTTCGAAGATCAAAACGATAGTGACCACAAGCATGTGATGGTCTGTCTGTTGCGGCGCGCCGATGTTCCGGCCTTCGTCAAATTGAAAATCGACTTTTTGGGAGAGGTTTCCGGTGAGCCGCCCCAGCCCGATCTCAAGATGCTGGAGCGTCGTCTGGATCAAATTTTGCAACGCACATCCCAGGCCCGAGCGGATGAATTGCCCCATATTGCGCGTTTTCTGCTGGAACGCCAATGGTTGAATACGGTCGTGGTCATCCGTGCTGCCATGGCCGGACAATTTGCCTTTACTGCCGCTTTGCTGGCCCAAGCCAGCTCGATCAGGCAAAGCCATGCCTTGCGGTTGTGCCGGTTGGGAGGTTTTGGCCTGCGGGCGCTTTGCCGCTATTCGGGCCTGTCCAAAAACAGCGGCCAGTTGCTTGCGAACATTCTGGATGAGGCAAAATCCTTGCAGGACGGGCAGGCCCTTGGTTATCAAGCCGTTTCCCGTGTGATCAAGCTGATGGAAGCGCAAGGTGCCTCGATGCAGGATGTGCTCTATTGCATGATGTTGCAGCTTGAAGCCAGATTGCTGATCGATAATGCCCAGCAAGTTCGTTATGATCTGGCCCTGAAAGCGATTGTTGCGCCCGAAATGCCGGCACCAAGTGAAATGCAGGACGAAGTGGTCGAACAGAACGAGGCTGATGACAGTGACAAACCGGCAAAGCCTTTCGAATGGCCATTCAAAACCACAGGCACCGGCACCTTCGGGGCATTTTCATCCGGCACTCTGGCCTATAAAACCCTGTCGGCCTGAGGTTCAGGTTCCGAATTGCTCACGCAAAATGCGCTCTTCCAGGCCATGATCGGGATCGTGCAGCATGACCAGTTCGGTGTCACGATCCATGCTCACCTGAATTTCGACAACCGACCGGAATTCGAAGTGATCGGCCACTGCATTCACGGGCCGCTTTTGCGCTTCCAGTACGGAAATGGTGATGGTCGCCTTGTCGGGAAGCAAGGCACCCCGCCAGCGGCGCGGGCGGAAGGCCGAGATCGGTGTCAATGCCAGCATCGGGGCATTGAGCGGCAGGATCGGGCCGTTGGCCGATAGATTATAAGCGGTCGAGCCCGCAGGTGTGGCCACCAGCACGCCATCGGCCACCAGCTCCGGCATCCGCACCCGCCCGTCGACCGACAGAGACAATTTGGCAGCCTGATAGGATTGGCGGAAAATCGAGACCTCGTTGATCGCCCGGGCCTCGCAGATATGCCCTTCATGATCGGTGGCCTGCATGAGCAGCGGGTGGATGATGCTGCGTTCGGCCGAGTTGATCCGCTCGAGCAGGTCCAATTCGCGGTATTCGTTCATCAAAAATCCGACAGAGCCGCGATTGATCCCGTAAATCGGTTTGCCCTGACCCATGAAGCCATGCAGGGTTTGCAGCATCAGGCCGTCACCGCCAAGGGCGACAATCACATCGGCCTGTTCGGGCGGCACCTCGCCATAGATTTTGGCAAAGTGACGGGCCGCGAGTTTGGCCTCCGGCATATCGCTGGTCACAAAAGCCAGATTTTTGATCGTCGTCACATGGGCCCCGCAAGAAACACGTCAGTCTTAGTCAACTTTATAGCATCACAACGGGATGGCATACCCTCGTGACATACGGTTTTCACCTTAAAGGAGAAACAACAGCAAGGGCCCGCCATTGCCGGTATTCAAGCGGCAGGCAATGGCCGCAGGGTCTGAAGCCATGGGCCAGTGCGTCTTGCCGGTCGGCAAAAAACACACGGTGGCGTCGCAGCATCCGCTTGCCGGAACGGCAATCGAGCCGTCCGAAAATGCGGGCAGGACCATGGCCGGCCATGGTGATTTTTCCTGCTTTGATCCGGCTTGCGAGTTGTTGATCTGCGAGCGAAAGATGGCTTATCATCATGTCTCATTTTTTGGGTATTTTTTTAGAGGATTGCCATGCGGATTTGTCTTGTCGTCCTGTTATGTGCCTTCACCCTCGGCTGCGCCAACCGTTCCTTGAATGATGTGAAAGAGGCGGATGCCTCGCAAGCCTATAAAGTCAAATTCGGCACGATTATCGACCAGCGCAGGGTCAATATCCGCTCCGGTGTCCAGCCGTCAGTAGCAGGTGGTGCCTTGGCGGGCAGTGTGGCAGGGGCTGTGGCGGGTGGCAACAGTGCCGTCTGGTTGATATCGGCCGCGGCGGGCGGGTTGTCCGGCATGGGACTGCATCATTATTTCGAGACCGATAACGGAACCGAATATACGATCAGCTTCAATGATGGCAGCACGCAAGTGATTGACCAGTTACACGGTGCGGGTGATCCGGTTCTGCCCAACGGATCGGCGGTGATGGTGCAATTCGGGGCGCGTATCAACCGCGTCCTGCCCGCCGCGCATCTGCCCGATCAGGTCTCCCCGCCCAAACAGGTCAAGGTGAAAGGCCGCCCCGCACCTGCCGGCCGTCTGGATGTAAGAACATGCCAAAAAGGACCTGCCGATGACACCAGCAAAGAAAGCTGCACGCAATATTGAGGGGAGAATGACGATGAAAGGAAGAATGGTGCCGATTGCGGGACTCGAACTCGCGACCTACCGCTTACAAGGCGGTTGCTCTACCAACTGAGCTAAATCGGCATCTCTTGGTGAGAAAGTGGCTATCAAGACCCGAGACGAAGAGCAAGAGAAAAAGCCCCTAAAGGTGAATTTCTGCCCGCTCATTTGCAGTGCAACCGCATTCTGCCCGGTTCATTCAGTTTCTGTTCACACAGACTGGTCTAGAAAGAGCCATGATTGTGCGGAATAAGACTTCTGAAACCCCGATCACCCGGTTGTGCGTTACAGGACCGGTCAAAGAGCATCATGCTCGAACCGACAAGTCGGGTTTTGCAGATTGTGTGTTCCGGTTTATAATGAGTCCCAATCGCTCAATGTAATTTTTCCGGCAAAGATGGAGAGTGCAATGCGTAAAGTCATTTTGACCGCTTTGGCTGTAGCGGCTTTGGCCGCTGGCACGGTGCAGCAAGCCGAGGCGCGCTACAACCGCAATGGCTGGCTGGCCGGCGGCGTGGTTGCCGGTGCGCTGCTCGGCGGTGCCCTGCTTGCCGCTCCGCGTGCACAGGCAGCCCCTGTCTATTCGGCTCCGCCTGCCTATTATCCCGGCACCCCTTACTATGCGGAGCCTGAACCCTACTATAACTGCCGTCTCGTGCAGCGTCGGGTCTGGGATCCCTATATGGGCCAATGGATCATCCGCCAGCACGAAGTCTGCCGCTGATTCTCCTGGCAAGGCTGATCTTCCGGACGAGGGTGTGAAGGTATCTTTTGCGCGCAGGCCTTGAGCCTTTGCCAAACTCTTTGCTGTTTCCGGACTTTGGCTGTTTCCGAACCGGATGCCAAATCATTCAGCCCACAAAAAAAGGCCCCGCGGGGCCTTTTTCCTTGTCCGATATCCAAAGTCGATAGCATTGGACGGAACCGGTTGTCCGGCTCCGTCCGAATGCATCAACCGTCCTTGAAGATATCGCGGTCTTTGGTTTCCGGCATGAAGATCAGGCCGATCACAAAGGTGCCGAGCGCAACCACGATCGGATACCACAGGCCGGAGAAGATATCGCCGGTCGAGGCTGCAATCGCAAAGGCG
>CAIYZJ010000276.1 GCA_903930675.1 uncultured Hyphomicrobiales bacterium | reverse complement strand
TGCCGTCGAGCGGATCGATATGCCAGCGATGTTCGGGATCCTTGCCGGCCACCACGCCGCCTTCTTCCATCACGAAGCCGAAATCGGGCCGCGCCTTGAGCAAGGAGTCATGCATGATTTCTTCGGCGCGCTTGTCGGCCAGCGAGACGAAATCGCCCGGACCCTTGCGCGAGACCTGCAAATTCTCGACCTCGCCGAAATCGCGCCGCAGGCTTTTGGCAGCTTTCATGACGGAATCAACCATCACGGTCATCAAGGGCGAACGAATCATAGGGTCAACTCATCGGCTGGAGGCAAGGATAAGGGCAGATTGAAAGAGCGGCAGGCAAGTTTAGTGGACAGCAAACATGGCAATCAGATGGCAAGGCTAAGCCCAAGCGGTTAAAACGGCCTTAATTCAGGCAAACCCATAAAAGGGGCAAAGCCTGATCGCGCAGTTTCTCAGCGTTCGGGGGCGGGTGTGGCCGTGATGGTCTCCAGAGCCTGCGTGACAGCAGCGGCCACACCTTGCGGGGCGGCAAACACACCTGCGCCCAGCGCAACGAATTCGGTTCCTGTCGCTGCGGCAGCTCCGACATCGTCGAGCGTCGACACAAAGGTCACGCACGGGGTCTGAAACACTTCCGACCACCATTGCGACCGCTCGAGCACCGAGGCCAGCGGCAAATGCCCGCCATCGGCAAAGGGCTCGCCGAACATCACATAATCACAGCCCGCTTCGGCCACTTCCATCGCATCATGGCGGGCGCGCAGGCCCGCGCAGCCGACAATCCGCTCCTGCGGACGCAACAGCGCCAGCGCCTCTTCCAGCATATCGGGCTTGGTCAGATGCACGCCGTCCGCACCGGAACGGGCCACCAGATGCATGTGGTCCTGCAACAGCAAGGCCGCATTGGCCTCCTGCACCATCGGGCCGACAGCCTTGGCAAAATTGACCAGCGAACGGTCATCGCCCTCGGGCAAAGGCAACACCACGGCATCGATCCGGCCAGCCGACAAGGCTGCCTCCAATGAAGGAAGCAATTCCTCGGGCGTGGCAAAAGCAGGAGCAATGAGAATAAGGCGTTGATGCTGTGACATAGCCGCTTGATAGCGCAAACCACGCCAAAGGCCAAATGAAAGAATAAGCTTAGAGCTTTACGCGGAGGCGACCGGGAGGTTACCCAACAAAAAAGCGTCCGGAGCAAGCTCCGTACGCTTTGAAATGCATAATTCCAACGCCCAGAAATCAGCCTATTTTCGGCACCAGCTCGCCCTTGGCGTAGCGCTTGGCCATGTCGGCGACGGTGATGATTTTGGTGATTTTGGAGGCCTGACCGGCGGTGTTGAATTCTTCCAGCCGCTGCTTGCACAGCTTGGTCATCGCATCCATCGCGGGCTTCAGATATTTGCGCGGATCGAATTCGCCGGGGTGTTCGGCCAGCACTTTGCGGATTTGGCCGGTCATCGCCATGCGGTTGTCGGTGTCGATGTTGATCTTGCGGACGCCGTGCTTGATGCCGCGCTGGATTTCTTCGACCGGCACGCCCCATGTCTGCGGCATTTTGCCGCCATAGGTGTTGATGATGTCCTGCAAATCCTGCGGCACCGAGGAGGAGCCGTGCATCACCAGATGCATGTTCGGCAGGCGGCGGTGGATTTCCTCGATCACATGCATCGCCAGAATGGCGCCGTCGGGCTTGCGCGAGAATTTATAGGCCCCGTGCGAAGTGCCCATGGCAATCGCCAGCGCGTCGACCTGCGTGGCCTGCACGAATTTGACCGCCTCGTCGGGATCGGTCAGCAGCTGGTCATGCGACAGCTTGCCTTCGGCCCCGTGGCCGTCTTCCTTGTCGCCCTCGCCGGTTTCGAGCGAGCCGAGCACGCCCAATTCGCCTTCGACCGAAATGCCGCCCAGATGCGCCATATCGGTTACGGCTTTGGTAACGCCGACATTGTAATCCCAATCGGCAGGGGTCTTGCCGTCGGCTTTCAGCGAGCCGTCCATCATCACCGAGGTAAAGCCCGACTGGATCGCCGTCATGCAGGTGGCGGCCTCGTTGCCGTGATCGAGATGCACGCAGACCGGAATATGCGGATAGATTTCGGTCACCGCATCCATCATGTGCTTGAGCATGATGTCATTGGCGTATTGGCGTGCCCCGCGCGAGGCCTGGATGATCACCGGCGCATCGGTGGCATCGGCTGCCGCCATGATCGCCAGCGCCTGCTCCATGTTGTTGATATTGAACGCCGGAACGCCATAGCCATGTTCGGCGGCATGATCGAGCAGCTGTCGCAAAGTAATACGGGCCATGTGGTTCTCCCAACTGTTGGTTTTTACGGGTTCAATGTTTGCGCAGCGCATCGACGCCCGGCAAAGGCTTGCCTTCAAGCCATTCCAGAAACGCGCCTCCTGCGGTGGAGACATAGGTGAAGTCATCGGCCACGCCCGCATGGTTGAGCGCGGAGACCGTATCGCCGCCGCCGGCCACCGCCAGCAAGGCACCGCTTTTGGCCAGACGTCCGGCTTCTTGCGCCACGCCTGTGGTGCCGCGATCGAACGGGGCCAGTTCGAACGCGCCGAACGGGCCGTTCCAGACGAGCGTTTTCGCCTGTGACAGACGGGTTGCCACATCCTTGATGCTGGCAGGGCCGATATCGAGGATCATCTCGTCATCATGGACATCGTCGATGCCGGTGACGCGATTGTCGGCATGGGCTTTGAATTCGCGCGCGACGGTCACATCAATGGGCAAGACGATGGCGCAACGGGCGGCTTCGGCCTTGGCCAGAATATCGCGCGCCGTGCCGACCAGATCATGTTCGCACAGAGATTTGCCGACATGCACTCCCTTGGCAGCCAGAAACGTATTGGCCATGCCGCCGGCTATCACCAGTACGTGGACTTTGCTGACCAGATTGCCCAGCAGGTCGAGCTTGGTGGACACTTTCGCGCCACCCACCACCGCCAGCACCGGATGATCGGGCTTTTCCAAGGCTTTGGACAAAGCCTCGATTTCCGCCTGCATGGTGCGTCCGGCAAAAGCGGGCATCACATGCGCCAGTCCTTCGGTCGAGGCATGGGCGCGGTGGGCGGCGGAAAAGGCATCATTGACGAACAGATCGCCATTGTCCGCCAAGGCTTTGACAAAAGCGGGATCGTTCTTTTCCTCGCCTGCATGGAAACGGGTGTTTTCAAGACACAGCACATCGCCATTGGCCATGGCATCCACCGCCGCCTTGGCCAGCGGGCCGATGCAGTCACCGGCAAAACCGACGGGCTGGCCCAGATGACCGGCCAGCACCCCGGCAATCGGGGCGAGCGACTGGCTCGCGTCAACACCCTTGGGACGGCCGAAATGCGCCAGCAGGATCACCTTGGCACCCTTGGAGGACAATTCGCGCAAGGTCGGCAAAATCCGGTCGAGCCGCGTTGCGTCGGACACGCGCCCCTGATCCATCGGCACGTTCAAATCCACCCGCACCAGCACGCGTTGTCCGGCCACTTGGGCATCATCAAGAGTGTGAAAAGCCGTCATCAGCCGAACCCCCGCTTTGCAAAGACCAATCCGCTGCCGGTGACCGGCAGCGGATCACGCCGTTCAGATCAACCGGCCCATGGCCACCGCCGTGTCGGACATGCGGTTGGAGAAGCCCCACTCGTTGTCATACCATGACAGGATCGACACCAGAGTGCCTTCCATGACCTTGGTCTGGTCCATGTGGAAGATCGAGGAATGGCTGTCATGGTTGAAGTCGATCGACACATTGGCCGCCGTGGTGAAACCGAGAATGCCCTTCATCGGGCCTTCTGCAGCGGCCTTGATGGCGGCGTTGATCTCATCTTTGGATGTGGCGCGCTTGGCGACGAATTTCAGATCGACGACCGAGACATTCGGGGTCGGCACGCGGATCGCGCCGCCGTCGAGCTTGCCGTTCAATTCCGGCAGAACCATACCCACCGCCTTGGCGGCGCCGGTCGAGGTCGGGATCATCGACAAAGCCGCCGCACGGCCGCGATAGAGATCCTTGTGCATGGTGTCCAGCGTCGGCTGGTCACCGGTATAGGAATGGATCGTGGTCATCATGCCGCGCTCGATGCCCACCAAGTCATGCAGCACCTTTGCGACAGGGGCGAGGCAATTGGTGGTGCAGGAGGCGTTGGACACAACCAGATGGTCCTTGGTCAACTTCTGGTGGTTGACGCCGAAGACCACTGTCAGATCGGCCCCGTCGGCAGGTGCGGAAACCAGCACGCGCTTGGCACCGGCATCGAGATGCAGGGCGGCCTGCGCACGCGAGGTGAAAATACCCGTGCATTCCATCGCGATATCGACGCCCAATTCCTTGTGCGGCAATTCGGCGGGATTGCGGACCGCTGTCACCTTGATCGGGCCACGGCCGACATCGATCGTATCACCGGCCACTTTGACCTCGCCGTTGAAACGGCCATGCACCGAATCGAACCGGAACAGATGCGCATTGGTTTCCACCGGACCCAGATCATTGATGCTGACCACTTCGATATCGGTCCGGCCTGACTCAATGATGGCACGCAAGACGTTACGGCCAATCCGGCCAAATCCGTTAATGGCAACGCGAAGGGTCATGAGCTTCTCTCCTCTGGTGCAAAACCTGTTGCAGTATCTCTTGTCGGTTCAATGGCTCGCTTTGGTCACTGCGGCCACAACAGCCTCGGCCGTGATGCCGAAATGGGCGTAGAGTTCCTTATAGGGTGCGCTGGCTCCAAAGCCGGACATGCCGACAAACAACCCGTCCGAACCGATGATGCCATCCCAGCCCATGCGGATGCCGGCCTCGATGGCGACATTCACCTTGGCCTGACCGATCACCGCCTTGCGGACAGCCGCGGGGGCTTGGGCAAACAGTTCCATCGACGGCACCGACACGACGCGGGCGGCAATGCCTTTTTCGGCCAGCATGGCTTGGGCATCGACCGCGATTTCGATTTCCGAACCGGTGGCAAACAGCGACACCTGCGCCTCGCCCTTGGCGGGAACCAGCTCATAGGCTCCCTGTCCGGTATGACGGGCCAGATCGCCGTCATGGCGCATCTGCCGCAGGTTCTGGCGGGTCAGCGCCAACAGGCTCGGGCCGCTGGTATGGGACAAGGCCACTTCCCATGCTTCGGCGGTTTCCACCACATCGGCGGGACGCAACACCAAAAGGTTCGGGATCGCGCGCAAAGCGGCCAGATGCTCGACCGGCTGGTGGGTCGGACCATCTTCGCCCAGACCGATGGAATCATGGGTCATCACATAGATCACGCGCAAGCCCATCAAAGCCGCCAGACGGATCGAGGGACGGCAATAATCGGTAAACACCATGAAGGTCGCACCCGCAGGCACGAAACCGCCATGCAGGGCCATGCCGTTCATCGCGGCCGCCATGCCGTGTTCGCGGATGCCGTAATGGATATAGCCACCGGCGAAATCACCCGGCTTGATATCCTGTGCGGCTTTGACGCGGGTGTTGTTGGAGGGTGTCAGATCGGCCGAACCCAGCACCAGTTCTGGCATCACGGCGGTGATGGCTTCCAGCGCCATTTCGGACGCCTTGCGGGTGGCGACACTGACAGGCTCGGCAAACAATTTGGCTTTGTAGGCGGCAAGCGCAGCAGGCAAAGCGGCCGGCAGAGAGCCCGCCATGGTGCGCTCGAATTCGGCGCGCACAGCAGGATCGGCCGCCTGCAAGCGCTGCTGCCATGCCTGACGGGTGCTGTGCGGGCGTTCGCCCACCTTGCGCCAAGCGGCCAGAATATCGGGATCGACGTGGAACGGCTCGGCCGACAGGCCCAGAGCGGCCTTGGCACCGGCCAGTTCTTCCGCACCCAATGGCTCGCCATGGGCTTTGGAGGTTCCGGCCCGCTTAGGCGCGCCAAAGCCGATCACGGTTTTGCAGGCAATCAGCGTCGGACGATCGGATTTTTGCGCGGAGGCAATGGCGGCGGCAATCGCCTCGTGGTCATGGCCGTCGACCCGCAAGGTGTTCCAGCCAGCCGATTTGAAACGGGCGGGTTGATCGACCGAGTCGGCAATCGAGAGCGGACCGTCAATCGAAATGCCGTTGTCATCCCACAGAACGATCAGACGCGACAGGCGCAAATGGCCCGCCAGCGCAATCGCTTCATGCGAAATGCCTTCCATCAGATCGCCGTCGGAAGCCAGCACATAGGTATAATGGTTGACCAGATCCTGACCGAAACGGGCATTGAGCATCCGCTCGGCCAAAGCCATGCCGACCGAGGAGGAAATGCCCTGCCCCAGCGGGCCGGTGGTCATTTCGACGCCGAGCGTGTGGCCATGTTCGGGATGGCCGGGGGTTTTGGAGCCCATCTGGCGGAAATTTTTGAGCTCGTCGAGGGTCATGCCTTCCACGCCTGTCAGATAGAGCAGCGCGTAAAGCAGCATCGAGCCGTGTCCGGCCGACAGGATGAAACGGTCGCGATCCAGCCAATGCGGGGCGGCGGGATCAAAGGACAGGAAACGGGTAAACAACACGGTTGCCACATCGGCCGCGCCCATCGGCAGGCCCGGATGTCCGGATTTGGCTTTTTCCACGCCATCCATGGCAAGAGAACGGATGGCATTGGCCATCAACTGGCCGTGTGAATAAGCACCCATGATTGACCCCTGTCGTGATACCAACGAATTGCCGCAATGCGCTCCTGATAACACCTCGCCTTAGCGTGTCAATGCGCTGATAGACGCAAGGCGGCGTCTGCGATGCAAACTTAGCACCCCTGTCCACCAAATAACGCCCGAATAGGGCAGGATCAGGCAAAAACACGGGATCTGCCCTTCGTTTCATGCACAACTATGATTTCCGGCCCCGTCGATTTATGCTAGGCAGCAACAGTGACAATGGCAAAAGTGGGATATGGCATCGCCCGCTTTGCTGTTAGGATAGAGCCTCTGATCGGGTTTTCGGGCTTTTCATAGGATATTGCGTGGCAACACAGGTCAATTCACAGGGTTTGGGGCAATCTCTGGCACGGCTGCGGGCCGCTTTGGGCGGGCTGGAGTCGGCTGCCGACCGCCGCCTCAAAACCGCAGGCAGCACCGATACGCTGGCTTCCGAACTGGCCCTGATGCAGGACGACCGCGCCAGACTGGCCGGAGAGCTTGATGCCGCCATGGCACGGGCCGAACGGCTGGCACAGGCCAATCGCGAGGTCGACAAACGGCTGACCACCGTCACCCGCAGCATCAAGAAAGTGCTGGGCGACGAGAAATCCGGCGCGTCCGACGACCAACCATCGGGGAGCTCGGCCTGAATATGGGGCAGGTTACCGTCACCATTGCCGATAAAATCTACCGCATCGCCTGCGATGACGGGCAGGAAGCGCATTTGATGGCGCTGGCGGCCGAACTCGACCGCCGGATCGACGATATGCGGCAGGCCTTCGGCGAGATCGGCGACAGCCGCCTGACCGTGATGTCGGCGATTGCCTGCCTCGACGAGCGCGCCGAAATGCGCGACAAAATCGCCAGCCTCGAAGCCCAACTGCTGCAGCAGCGCGAGGCACAGGAACATGACGTCACGGTGGCCATTCAGGCTGTCGACGAGGCCGCCAACCGGATAGAATCGGTGGCCAGACTGTTGATGAACGGCCGCAAAGACTGAAATCAGCCTGTATGCGGCAGGTCTTTCTCACATTTACCCAACTTGGTACTGGTGAAAGCACGCAAGAAGGCCTATCTTGGTGATGCGGGGCTGTTGGGTTCGTGAGGACAACAGTATTCCCCGGGGCCTTATCGATCCTTAAGGGAGCTGTCACTGGTTGAGTCCGTGGACTCGGTCATCACGGCGCCCACCTACAAAGTAGGTTTCCTGGGGGTCGACCGTCCCACGGCTTTGATGGCTCCGCACTTTTCCCCCTTCGTTGCAATGGCCGGTATCACGGCCGGCATTCCGCGGTTTGCATTTGGCGGATCGGGACGGCACACTGGCGGCCATGCAAAACCCGCCCCCTGTTGCCGATCAGAAAACCGAGATCCGCCGCCTTGCTCTGGCGCGCCGCAGGCAGCTGTCCGATTCCGGACGCATCGCAGCCAGCCAGCGCATCGGCGAGAGGGTCCTGGACCTGATTTCAACAGAATATGCCGCCAACCCGCATATCATTGTGGCGGGCTATTGGCCGATCCGCGACGAGCTTGACCCGCGTTTGGCCATGCAGGCGCTGGAACAGGCCGGTTTTTCGCTGGCTTTGCCGGTGATTGCGGGCCAAAGCCTGCGCTTCCGCCGCTACCGCACGGGCGATTTGCTCGTTGCGGGGCGTTTCAACACCTTTGAACCCGCCCCCGATTGCGAGACCGTCACCCCCGCTTGTGTGCTGGTGCCGCTGGTGGCGTTTGACGGGCAATGCCAGCGGCTCGGCTATGGCGCGGGCTTTTACGACCGGATGCTGGCGGGCTTCGGTGCGGCACGTCCCCTCACCCTCGGTCTGGCCTATGAATGCCAATATCTGACCGAACTGCCGGTTGACGGGCACGATCAACCGCTTGACCTTGTGCTCACCGAGAGCGATCTAAGACGCCGGAGGGGTCACGAGACCCGCTGATCCGGAACCGGACCAGTCATGCGAGGGCAAAGCCGATGCGTTTATTGTTTCTGGGGGATGTGGTCGGCAAGCCGGGCCGTCAGGTCGTGGTCAACCATCTGCCCGATTTGCGGGCGCGCTGGGCGCTCGATTGCGTCATCGTCAATGGCGAAAACGCCGCCGGAGGGTTCGGAATTACCGAAAGCATCTGTGCGGAAATTCTCGGCGCGGGCGCGGATGTGGTGACCTTGGGCAACCATTCCTTCGACCAGCGCGAGGCACTGGTGTTCATCGAGCGCGAACCGCGGCTGCTGCGCCCTGCCAATCTGCCGCAAGGCACCCCCGGACGCGGCGCGACCGTGGTGCAAACCGCCAAAGGCCAGCTGGTGATGGTGATCAATGCGATGGGCCGGATTTACATGGACCCGCTCGATTGTCCCTTCAACGCGGTGGAACGCGAATTGGCGATGTGTCCGCTCGGCAGCGGTTGCGATGCCGTGCTGATCGACATGCATGCCGAAGCAACCAGCGAAAAGCAGGCGATGGGGCATTTTGTCGATGGCCGCGCCTCGCTGGTGGTCGGCACCCACACCCATGTGCCCACCGCCGACGAGCGGGTTTTGCCGTTCGGCACCGCCTATATGTCGGATGCGGGCATGTGCGGTGATTATGATTCGGTGCTGGGCATGCAGAAAGAAGAGCCGATAAGGCGTTTCATGCAAAAGACCCCCGGCGCACGGCTCGAAGCCGCCTCGGGAGAAGGCACCTTGTCCGGTCTGGCGGTGGAAACAGACGACCGCACCGGTCTGGCCCTCAGGGTCAAAGCCGTGCGGATCGGCCCCCATCTCACCCCGAGCCTGCCCGAATTCTGGGACAATTGAGAGACAGCGCGACAGATCGCACTGCGGCAGGCTTCAAATTTACGATCAAGCGTCCTATAAGGCGTGCATCATCGGTTCCAAATCTATCGGCAGGGCATTCATATGGCAGGTCATTCCAAGTTCAAGAACATCATGCACCGCAAGGGGCGTCAGGACGCCATGCGCTCCAAACTGTTCTCGAAACTCGCACGCGAAATCACGGTGGCGGCCAAAATGGGCCTGCCCGATCCGGCCATGAACCCGCGCCTGCGGGCCGCCATCATTGCCGCGCGCGCCGAAAACATGCCCAAGGACAATATCGAACGCGCCGTCAAAAAGGCCGCAATGGGAGATGCCGAGAATTACGAAGAAATCCGCTACGAGGGCTATGCCCCCGGCGGCGTCGCCGTGATCATCGAAGCCCTGACCGACAACCGCAACCGCACGGCGTCCGAAGTGCGCTCGTACTTCACCAAATCGGGTGGCTCGCTGGCTGAAACGGGCGCGGTGTCCTTCATGTTCGACCATGTCGGCGCGATCGAATTCGACGCCAAATGCGCCTCCGCCGATGCCATGCTCGAAGCCGCCATCGATGCGGGCGCCGATGACGTCTCCTCGGACGACGAGGACGGCCACGAGGTCATCACCGCGCTGGAAGCCCTGCGCGATGTGGCGACCGCGCTGGAAGCCAAATTCGGCGAACCGCGCAAATCCAAGCTGATCTGGAAGGCGCAGAACATGATCGCGGTCGATGACGAGGCCGGCGAAAAGATCATGAAACTGCTCGACAATCTGGAAGAAAACGACGACGTGCAACACGTCTATTCCAACGCCGAATTCTCGGACGCGCTCATGACCAAGCTGGGCGGGTAACGTGGCCGCTGTCCGCATTCTCGGGATTGATCCCGGCCTTCGCAATATGGGCTGGGGGGTGATCGAGAGTGAGGGATCGAAACTGAGTTTTGTCGCCTGCGGCACCATCAAATCCAACGACAAGCTGACGCTGGCCGACCGGTTGTGCCAGCTGTTCGACGGCCTGTCGGAAGTGGTGCATTTGTATCAGCCGCACGAGGCCTCGGTCGAAGAAACCTTTGTCAACAAAGATGCCCGCGCCACCTTGAAACTGGGACAGGCGCGCGGCATTGCCATGCTGGTTCCCGCTCGCGCCGGATTGCTGGTGGCCGAATATGCTCCCAATCTGGTCAAAAAAACCATTGTCGGCACAGGCCATGCCGAAAAACAGCAGATCCACATGATGGTCAAAATGCTGCTGGCCAAAGCCGACCCGAAAACACCCGACGCGGCCGATGCGCTGGCCCTCGCGCTCACCCATGCCCAACACCGGACACGGCCAAGACTGGTGCAGGCTTTGGGGTGAAGGCAGACGCTGCATGCGGGCGCAAAAAGGCCTAAAGTAACCGATATTCGAATCAGTCAATCGGGTCACAGCATGTACCAGCCGCTTCATTTTCAGGAAGAAGACACAACCCGCCAGCACGAGCTGATCCGTACCTTTCCACTGGGTCTCATGATCTCGGCGGGCGGTGGCGGCTTGATGGCCAATCCCATTCCCTTTGTGCTGGATGCACAAGCCAATGTGCTGCGCTGCCATCTGGCGCGGCCCAACGGGCAATGGAAAGAATTTCTGGAACCGCAAGAGGTGCTTGTCGTGTTTCAGGGCACCGATCACTATATCCACCCCGGCTGGTATCCGACCAAGCGCGAGAGCGGCAAAGTGGTGCCGACATGGAATTATGCCATGGTGCAGGTGCACGGGCAGGCGCGTGTGATGGATGATCCGGTCTGGCTCGGCCGCCAGATCCGCGATCTGACCGTGATGATGGAAGGCGGCATGCCTGCGCCGTGGGCGGTGGATGATGCCCCCGAAGCCTTCATCAATGGGCAGATCCGCGGCATTGTCGGCGTCGAAATCAGCATCACCGCGATGCACGGCAAATGGAAAGCCAGCCAGAACCGCAATCAGGCCGATGCGCAGGGTGTGGTAGAAAGTCTTAACGCGATTGAAACGGATCGTGCCGCAGACATGGCCGCTATGGTCAAACAACGGATAAAGTCACCCTCATGATCGGCAAGCTCAAAGGCACCATCGACAGCTATAACGAGGAAACGGTGATCCTCGATGTGCACGGGGTCGGCTATGTGGTGTTTTGCTCGGCCAAAACGCTGACGGCCCTGCCCGCCATCGGCGAAGCCGCCAGCCTGATCATCGACACCTATGTGCGCGAGGACATGATCCGACTGTTCGGCTTCCGCTCGGAGGCCGAGCGCGACTGGTTCCGGCTGCTGCAATCGGTGCAGGGTGTGGGGGCCAAGGTCGCGCTGGCGATCCTGTCGGTGCTCGATCTCGGTGCGCTGGCCACCGCCATCGGCACGCTCGACAAAGCCATGGTAGCCCGCGCCCCCGGTGTCGGCCCCAAATTGGCGGCCCGTATTGTTTCCGAGTTGAAGGACAAGGCACCGGCCTTTGGCGGGGTCGATCCGCTGGTCACACGCCTTGCCGGCGGGATGGAGGAAGGGCGCGGCGTGCCGCAGCCCGTCGCCGATGCCATCTCGGCCCTGACCAATCTGGGCTATGCGCAGGCGCAAGCGTCCGCCGCGATTGCCGCCGTGTTGCAGCGTGAAGGGCCGGATGTGGCCACGCCGCAACTGATCCGGCTCGGACTGAAGGAAATGGCCAAATGAGCGAGACCTCCCGCCTCGTCTCCGGCGACAAGCGCATGGATGACATCGACCAGTCGATCCGTCCGGTCTCGCTGGAAGATTTCACCGGACAGGCCGCCGCCCGCGCCAATTTGCGGGTGTTTATCGAAGCCGCCAAGACCCGCAACCATGCGCTGGATCATGTGCTGTTTGTCGGCCCGCCCGGCTTGGGCAAAACCACGCTGGCGCAGATTGTGGCGCGCGAGATGGGCGTCAATTTCCGCTCCACCTCCGGTCCCGTCATCGCCAAAGCCGGTGATCTGGCGGCACAGCTGACCAATCTCGAAGAAAACGATGTGCTGTTCATCGACGAAATCCACCGGCTCAATCCGGCCGTCGAGGAAATCCTCTATCCGGCGATGGAGGATTACCAGCTCGATCTGATCATCGGCGAAGGACCGGCGGCGCGCTCGGTCAAGATCGACCTGCCCAAATTTACCCTTGTCGGGGCGACCACGCGGGCGGGCCTGTTGACCACGCCGCTGCGCGACCGGTTCGGCATCCCGATCCGCCTGAATTTCTACACCGTCGAGGAACTGGAATCCATCGTCACCCGCGGCGCGCGGGTATTGGGGATACCGATGACGGCAGACGGTGCCAACGAGATTGCCCGCCGCGCCCGCGGCACACCGCGCATTGCCGGACGCCTGCTGCGGCGGGTCCGCGATTTCGCCATTGTCGACAAAGTGGCCGCCGTCACCCGCGAAGTGGCCGACCGCTCGCTGACCTTGCTGGATGTCGACCGGATCGGGCTGGATCTGATGGACCGGCGCTATCTCGATATGGTCGCCATCAATTTCGGCGGCGGTCCGGTGGGCATCGAAACCATCGCCGCCGCTTTGTCGGAACCGCGCGATGCGATCGAGGATATTATCGAGCCGTTCTTGTTGCAGCAGGGCTTTTTGCAACGCACCCCGCGCGGCAGACTGCTGACACCGCTGGCCTTCCGCCATCTCGGACTGGCCGTGCCCAAGCGCGAGGCGGGTCAATTCGCATTGTTTGACGATGACAAGGCCGATTGATCTCAGCGGCCTTGCGTGAACAAAAGCTTCAGGGCAAACGCGCTCATAATGGCAGCAAAACTGTAATCAAACCGACGCATCAAAGTCGGCGAGGACCGTAAAAAGGCGGAAAAGCGTTCGGCTGTCATGATGATGAAGACCGAGACCGGCACCCCCACCACCAGAAAAAACATCCCGAGAAACACAATTTTGTCAGCGGCATGCGGATCGGCCGGATCGACAAATTGCGGCAGGAAGGTCACGAAAAACATCACCACTTTCGGATTGGTGAGGTTGACGCCCAAGCCCGTCAGCCATGTCCTGAAAAAGCTCTGGCTTTCGGCCTGTTGCGGATCGGCCGTCAGGCCCGAGCCGTGGCGGATCGCCTGATACGCCAGAAACACCAGATAGAGCGCGCCGACCCCTTTGACGATGCTAAAAGCGGTGGTCGAGGCAGCCAGCAGCGCCGACAACCCCAAGCCCGCCAGCAGCGCATGGCCCATCATGCCCGTGGACGCCCCGAGCATGGCGGCAAAGCCTGCTTGTTTGCCGCCCGACACCGTACGCGCCAGAAACAGCGCCATATCGGGGCCCGGCGTGATCGCCAGCACAAAGGCCGCCAGCGTATAGCCCGCCAGCGTCGGCAGGTCGGGCAGAAAGGTCAGTCGGGACAGCGAAACCCACAGCGATAATGGTTCAGGCATGGATGAACTCCCTCACCCCTTCCATGCCATTAAAACACCCGTGAGGGCCACCCGAAAATACAGCCGTGACAGGGGATCAGACGATCCCCTTGTCCTTCAGCGCCACAGCGATTTCATCCAGCACCGCCGGATCGTCGATGGTGGCGGGCATGGTCCACGGATCGTGATCGGCAATCTTTTTCATGGTGCCGCGCAAGATCTTGCCCGAACGGGTTTTGGGCAGACGATTGACCGTGATGGCGATTTTGAACGCCGCCACGGGGCCGATCTTGTCGCGCACCAGTTTGACGATGTCCTTTTCGATATCGGCATGCGAGCGGGTCACCCCCGCTTTCAGCACCACAAAGCCACAGGGCTGCTCGCCTTTCAGACTGTCCTTGATGCCGATCACCGCACATTCGGCGACATCGGGATGCGAGGACAGCACCTCTTCCATGCCGCCGGTCGACAGTCTGTGTCCGGCGACATTGATGATGTCATCGGTGCGGCCCATGATGAACAGATAGCCGTCCCCGTCGACATAACCCGCATCCGACGTGTTGTAATGGCCGGGGAAGGTTTCGAGATAGCCTTCGCGGAAGCGGTCATCGGCATGCCACAAAGTGGGCAGGCAACCGGGCGGCAGCGGCAGCTTGATCACAATCGAGCCCATTTTGCCCGCAGGCACGGGATGGCCGGATTCATCGACGACTTCGACGTGATAGCCGGGCATCGGCACGGTGGGGGAGCCGTGTTTGACCGGCAGCTGGCCGAGACCGAGTGGATTGCCCGCAATCGCCCAGCCGGTTTCGGTCTGCCACCAGTGGTCGATCACCGGCACTTTCAAAATATCCTCGGCCCAGCCGACCGTATCGGGATCGGCCCGCTCACCCGCCAGAAACAGCGCGCGGAAATGGCTCATGTCATATTTCTTGAGGTAATCCGCTTTGGGATCTTCCTTCTTGATGGCGCGGAAGGCGGTCGGCGCGGTAAACAGCGCTTTCACCTTGTATTCCGAAATCATCCGCCAGAACGCGCCCGGATCGGGGGTTCCGACCGGCTTGCCCTCATAGACAACCGTGGTCGCACCGGCAATCAGCGGCCCGTAGACGATATAGCTGTGGCCGACCACCCAGCCGACATCGGATGCGGTCCAGAACACTTCGCCGGGCTGGATATTGTAGAGATTGGCAACCGACCATGACAGCGCGACCAGATGGCCGCCATTGTCGCGCACCACGCCTTTCGGCTTGCCGGTCGTGCCCGAAGTATAGAGCACATAGAGCGGATCGGTGGCCTGCACGGGCACGCAATCGGCCCGTTTGCCCGCCTTCAGCGCAGCACCGACCGTCTCGGCCCAATCGATATCGCGACCGGCAATCATGCCGGCTTCGGCCTGCTCGCGCTGGAACAGGATCACATGATCGGGCTTGTAGGCCGACAGGCTGATTGCTTCGTCGAGCAAGGGCTTATAGGCGACAATCCGGTTCGGTTCGATCCCGCACGAGGCGGCGATGATCAGCTTTGGCTGGGCATCCTCGATGCGGGTGGCCAGTTCCTTGGAGGCAAAACCGCCGAACACCACCGAATGGACCGCCCCCAGACGGGCGCAAGCCAGCATCGCCATCAAGGCTTCGGGGATCATCGGCATATAGATCAGCACGCGATCGCCCTTTTCGACGCCCTGATCCTGAATGACGGCGGCAAGGCTTGCCACCTGATCGCGCATCTCGCGATAGGTCAGCTGCCGCTTGGAATTGGCCACGGGGCTGTCATAGATCACCGCGATCTGGTCACCACGGCTGGCAATATGGCGGTCGAGGGCGTTGTAGCAGGTATTGACCACGGCATCGGGGAACCAGCGGCCGTAAACGCCCTGTTCCGCGTCAAAAGCGCGGGTCGGTGCCGAAACCCAGTCAATGCCCTTGGCCGCTTCGAGCCAGAAGGCTTCCGGATTGTCTTTCGCCAAAGCATAGGTTTGCGCGTAACGACTGGCCTGTGCTGCCATAATGCTCTCCCTCACCATTGATTGGCCCCGTCAAGGGTTTGAACCCGTGCGCAGGCGTCATCTTGACCTGTTCCTAGCACCGCTGGTTGCAAAGGTCAGGAGAGACTTTGGATGCAAGACCAAGTGCGGGGCTACATCCGGGGCGGATTGAATTCCTGCACGGCTCTTATGCAATCAGGGCAGATGAGGCCGCAATTTCCCTGTTGCAGGCTCAGGGCAACAATGCTTTGTCGGTTTATCCTGCTTCCAGCCGCCTGCGAGGGCCTTTCCGTGTCTCTGGTCTATACCGATCCGTCTTTCTATGCTGCCGCTTTGACGGCGGTGATCATTCTGGGGCTGGCCAAAGGCGGCTTTAACGGGCTGGGGTTGATGGCCGTGCCGCTGCTCGCGCTGGTGATTTCGCCGGTGCAGGCGGCCGCCATCCTGCTGCCGGTGATGCTGGTGCAGGATGTGGTCAGCGTATGGGCCTATCGCAAGGATTTCGACCTGCGCAATCTGATGGTGATGCTGCCGGGCTCGCTGATCGGCATCGGCGTCGGCTGGTATATGGCGGCCTCGATCTCGGAGCAAATGGTGCGCCTGATGGTCGGTCTGATCGCGGTCGGCTTTGTCGTCTATCATTACGGGCGGGCATTGCTGAAACTGACGCCCGCGACCTCCAACAGCGTTGCGGCGGGCGTGTTCTGGGGCAGTGTCTCGGGCTATACGAGCTTTGTGGCCCATGCGGGCTCCCCGCCCTATCAGGTCTATATGATGCCGCAGCGTCTGCCGCCGCAGCTGTATGCCGGAACGGCAACGATGTTTTTCGCCGTCACCAATTTCATCAAGGCGATCAGCTATTTCTCGCTCGGCCAATTCACGACCGACAATATCCAGACCTCGCTGATCCTGATGCCGCTGGCGATTGCCGCCACCTTCGGCGGTGTCTGGCTGGTGCGCCGGTTCGACAAGGAAAAATTCTACACGCTGGTCTATGCCATGACCTTCCTGATCGGCTGCAAACTGATTGCCGACAGCCTGTTGTGAACCCTATCAGACAAACAGAGCATTGAAGCCGCCCCGTTTGCCCGCTAGCCTAGAGCCAATGGTTCAAAGGCAGTCGGGAAACGCGCATGACACAGACTTCGATCTTCAATGACGGATTGGGTAAAAATCCGGCCAATTTCCAGCCTTTGACTCCGCTGACCTTTCTGGAGCGCGCGGCCGGCGTCTATCCCGACCGCACCGCGATCATCCATGGCGGTTTGCGCCGCAGCTATCGCGACTTTGCCGCGCGAACCCGCCGTCTGGCCTCCGCCCTTGCCAAACGCGGGATCGGACAGGGCGATACGGTCGCCGTGCTGCTGGCCAATACACCCGCGATGCTCGAATGCCATTACGGTGTGCCGATGTGCGGGGCGGTGCTGAACACGCTCAACACCCGTCTGGATGCCGCCATCATTGCCTTTTCGCTTGATCACGGCGAAGCCAAAGTGGTGATTACCGACCGCGAATTCTCGAAAATCATGGGGCCCGCACTGGCGCTCGCCAAGGTCAAGCCGCTGGTGATCGATTATGACGATCCCGAATTTACCGGCGAAGGCGATCTGGTCGGCACGCTCGATTACGAAGCCCTGATCATGGAGGGCAGCGAGGACTATCAGCGCAACACTCCGCATGACGAATGGGATGCGATTGCGCTCAATTATACCTCGGGCACCACCGGCAACCCGAAAGGCGTGGTCTACCACCATCGCGGCGCCTATCTGCTGGCCCAGGGCAACATCGTCACCTGCGGCATGGGCAAACATCCGGTCTATCTGTGGACCCTGCCGATGTTCCACTGCAATGGCTGGTGTTTCCCGTGGTCGATCTCTGTGGTGGCGGGCACCCATGTCTGTTTGCGCTATGTGCGGGCCAAGGCGATGTTCGATGCCATAGCCGATCATGGCGTGACGCATCTGTGCGGCGCGCCGATTGTGATGTCGACGCTGATCAATGCGCCCGAGGCAGAGAAGCGTCCGCTGCCGCATCGGGTCGAGTTTTTAACCGCCGCCGCCCCTCCTCCCGAAGCGGTTCTGGCGGGCATGCGCGAAGCCGGTTTCAACGTCACCCATATTTACGGGCTGACCGAAACCTATGGTCCCTCGGTGGTCAATGACTGGCATCAGGAATGGGATCTGCTGGACGCCGGAGCGCAGGCCAGCAAGAAGGCCCGTCAGGGCGTGCGCTATCTGCCGCTCGAACATGTCGATGTGATGGATCCCGAAACCATGGTGCCGGTGGCGCGCGACGGCGAAACGCTCGGCGAAGTCATGATGCGCGGCAATGTGGTGATGAAGGGCTATCTCAAAAACCAGAGCGCGACGGACGAGGCTTTTGCCGGCGGCTGGTTCCATTCAGGCGATCTCGGCGTGATCTATCCCGACGGCTATATCCAGTTGAAAGACCGCTCGAAAGACATCATCATTTCGGGTGGCGAGAACATCTCCTCCATCGAGGTCGAGGATGCCCTTTTCAAACATGTCGCGGTGCAGGCGGCCGCCGTGGTGGCGCGCCCCGACGAAAAATGGGGCGAGACGCCTTGCGCCTTTGTCGA
>CAIYZJ010000275.1 GCA_903930675.1 uncultured Hyphomicrobiales bacterium | reverse complement strand
CCCGTAACGGGCAGATATCCCCAAACAAAAACGGCGCATCAATGATGCGCCGTTTTTTTATGCCCTGTCGGGACTGTGGCCGGATCAATCGACCAGTTTGACGGTCGCATCCTTGCACAGATTGACGCCTGTGGCCTCGGAGGACGAGCCGTCTTCAAGATCGGCGGCAATCCCGAAGCTGCAACCCTTCAGGCCCTTGGCCTTGACCTTGACGGATTTGCCAGGTGCCAGTGCATCTTTCAGCAAATTGTCTTCCTGCCCCTGGCTGTCTGCACCGATTACGGTGAAGAAGATCACAGGCGATGTACGCCCGTTGGTCAATGTGATGATCACATCACGGGCCGGATCTTTTTTGGCGGCTGCCTTGGGGGCAGCCATCGCCTGACCGGCGGCAGCCAGCACGGACACAACAGTGACAGTCTGTGCAAAAGCCTTGAATACCGCTTTTGTGTTGATTGCACTCAGTTTCATCAATAGTCCCCCTGTTTTCATCTCTGTCTTGCGGCAGTATTTGCATTAATGCCGCGCTTGTCTATCTAACTTTTGTAACAATCACGCGCCTTCGGGCGGAGGCGGCAGAAAATCGACCTCGTGCTGGGCTGACAAAGCCACCACATCGGCGGGATTTTGATCCTTCATCGAATGGATGCCCCAGAACAGATCATAGAGCCTGCCGGTCGGTGCCACCCAGAACAGGCATTTGTTGACACCTTCGGAATGGTTGAAAATGCCGTGCGGAATGCCGCGCGGCAGCCGGATCAGATCGCCCGGCCCCGCCTGCATCTCCTGCCCGTCGAGCACGAGGCTGAACTTGCCTTCGAGGACATAGATAAATTCGTCCTGCGTCGGGTGGATATGGGGCGGCACGAAAGTGCCCGCCGGAAAGGTCGCGTGCCACGCGAATGAATCCTGCGAGAGCTGCTTGGGCACATAGGTCTGGCCCAGAATATTCCAGCTGATGCCGTCTATTCCCTGTCCTGCGGGGGTCACGCCTGCGGTCATCGGTTTCATCATGGTCTCCTGTTTTCAATCATACCCAATTTGGCCCCGAACCGCACCGAAAGGCAATCACAGATGCAGATAGCGGTCGGTAATGCTGTGGTCGGCCAGAAATTCATCATTGGTGCCGGTCCAGACAACCCGCCCCTTTTCGATCACCACATGGCGGTCGGCCAGCGAGGTCAGGGCCTGAATGGTCTTGTCGATCACCAGAATGGCTTCGCCCTCGGCCTTGAGTGCGGCAATACAGGCCCAGATGTCGGCGCGGATCAGCGGGGCCAGCCCTTCGGTGGCCTCGTCCAGAACCAGCAGTTTCGGATTGGTCATCAAGGCGCGGCCAATCGCCAGCATCTGCTGTTCGCCGCCCGACAATTCATTGCCGCGATTGGTGCGCCGCTGCAACAACCGCGGAAACACCTGCCAGATCCGGTCCAGATGCCAGCGTCTGGCGCCGAAACGGTCGGCCGCGGTGGCAATCAGGTTTTCCTCCACCGTCAGGGTCGGAAAGACCTGCCGCCCCTCAGGCACCAGCCCGATCCCCGCTTGCGCCCGCACAAAGGGTTGAGCCTTGGTCAGATCCTGCCCGTCGAATTCCACAGAACCCTTCCAGACCGGCAACAGGCCCATCAGAGCACGGATGGTTGTGGTTTTGCCCATGCCGTTGCGGCCGAGCAGAGTGACAACCTCGCCCTCATCGATGGTCAGATCGACACCGAACAGGGCCTGTGCATCGCCATAACCGGTTTCGACAGCGCGCATTTTCAGCATCAGAACGCCTCATCACCCAAATAGGCCGCCCGCACCTGCGGATCATTGCGCACCATGTCGGCCGATCCGGTGGCCAGCACATGCCCGTCGACCAGCACACTCACGCAATCGGCCAGCGAAAACACCGCCTCCATGTCATGTTCGACCAGCAACATGGCATAGGTGCCTTTCAGGCTTTTGAGCAGATCGGTCAGCCGTGCCGATTCCTCGTGCCCCATGCCCGCCATGGGTTCATCCAGCAGGATCACCCGAGGCTTGAGCGCCAGAGCCATGGCGATTTCCAGCGCGCGCTTTTCGCCATGCGACAATTGTCCGGCAATCACGCCGGCCCGCGCACCAAGCCCGACGGTCTCCAGCAAGGCCTGTGCGGGGCTATTGAGGCTGTCGTCGACATCAACCGGCGTCCAGAACCCCAGAGGCTTGTCCGCCCCCGCCTGCACCGCCAGAGCGACATTGCCGAGGGCGGTCAGCGAGGGAACGATCGAGGTAATCTGGAAGGTGCGTGCCAAGCCCAAGCGCGCGCGCTGCGGCATGCTGGTTGTGGTAATGTCGCGCCCGTCAAACAGGATGTGTCCTGCATCGGGCCTGAGCAATCCGGCAATCTGATGGATCAGCGTGGTTTTTCCCGCCCCGTTGGGACCGATCAGCGCATGGATTTCACCGGGGTTGACCGACAGGCTCACCCCGTTGGTGACATTGAGCGCACCGAAGGATTTTTTTAAACCCTCGATCTGCAAGACAGGCCGGATCGCGGCAGTGTCAGTCATGCCTGCCTCCCGCCATCATATCGCGTAAACGGGCGACAACACCTTCGATCCCGCCATGGGTCAGCAACACAAACAGGATGATCAGCGGACCGAAAATCACCTTCCAGTGCTCGGTCAGGCCCGAAAGCCCTTCCTCCAGCAAGAGATAGGTCAAAGCACCGCCCACCGCGCCCCACAGCGAGCCGACACCGCCGATGATCACCATGAAAATCAGATCACCCGAGCGTTGCCACGCCGCATAGGCGGGAGAAACAAACTCGGTATGGTTGGCCAGCAGAAATCCCGCCAGTCCCGCGATCATGCCCGACAGCACATAGGCCATCAACCGCACACGAAACACATCATAGCCGAGCGTTTCCATCCGCACCGCATTGTCGCGCGCGCCCAAGAGCACACGGCCGAACCGCGCCCGCGACAGGCGTTGCAACAGCAACAAACAGCCTGCCAGACAGGCAAAGGTCAGATAATAAAACACGATCTTGTTGGACAGGAGTTTCAAGCCGAACACAGTGGAGCGTCCATCCAGCGTCAAGCCGTCATCCCCGCCATAGGCATAGAGCGCTTGGGCGGCAAAATAGGCCATTTGCCCGAAAGCCAGCGTGATCATGATAAACACCACACCGCGTGTCCTGAGCGCAACTATGCCCGTGACAAAGGCAAACAGCCCGCTCACAACAAGGCTCATCGGCAAAGCGATCAGCAGATCGCCCTTGCCTTCCTGTATAAGAATACCGGTCGTATAGGCGCCAAGGCCGATAAAGGCGGCATGGCCGAAACTCAGCAATCCGCCGATCCCCAAAATCAGATCGAGCGACAGGGCGGCCAGCGCCAAAATCATCATCTGCGTGGTCAGCGAAACCCAATGCCCCTGCTTGGTCAGCACCGCCACCACAGGCACCAAAGCCAAGCCGAGACACAGCACCACAACGGGCCAGAAGCTCGAACGTTTGGTCGAAAAAATCAGCGGGCTGCTCATGTCCGCCCCCGCGCCGGAAACAAGCCGTCAGGCCGCAAAAACAGCACTAATGCCATCAACAGATAGATGAACATCGACGACAGACCATTGGCAATGCCGCGCGCGGCCGCCGGTCCGACGAACAGCCGCATGAAATCAACCGAATAGCTGCGTGCCAGCGTGTCGATCAAACCGACCAGCAAAGCGCCGGCAAACGCGCCGCGGATCGAGCCGATCCCGCCGATCACGATCACCACAAAGGCCAGAATGAGCACCTGATCGCCCATGCCGGGTTCGACCGACAGGATGGGCGCGGCCATCGCACCTGCAAAACCTGCCAGCATGGTGCCGAAGGCAAAAATCACCATAAACAGCTTGCGGACATCGACGCCGAGCGCCGACAGCATCGTGGCATTCGATGCACCTGCCCGCACCAGCATGCCCAATCGGGTCTTTTCAACCACCAGCCACAGCACCAGTGCCATCAACAAGCCACTGCCGATGATAACGAAGCGATAGACGGGATAGAGAATACCGTCCCCGAGCAGAACCGAACCCTGAAACCATTCCGGCACCGGCACGCCCAAAGGGGCTGCTCCCCAGACCATTTTGACGCCCTGATTGAGAAACAGGATCAAGCCGAAGGTTGCCAGTACCTGATCAAGATGACTGCGTGCATAGAGATGCCGGAACATCACCCGTTCCAGCAACAGGCCGAATATCATGATCCCGATCAGTGCCATGCCGAGGCCGATGACGAAATGTCCGGTCCAGCCGATAAAAGTCGCGGCCAGATAGGCGCCCATCATATATTGCACGCCATGGGCGAGATTGATGAAATCCATCACGCCGAACACCAGTGTCAGTCCGGCGGCAACCAGAAACATCAACAGGCCCAATTGCAGCCCGTTCAACACCTGAATAGCCAGCAAACTCATCGCGTGCCCATATCTCGTTTGCGCATATCGTCACAGTCAAAATAGTCAAAGAGTAAGCCCGGAAATTCAAAGAGAAGGCCCGAACACCCCCGCCAGGCAAGAGCCGGCGGGGGCTTGTCGCTAAGGGCTTATTTCAAGCTGCATTCGGCAGCATAGGTGTCACCGTAATCAGAGAAAATCTTTTCTTCGATTTCGGTCTGGAACTTGCCGTCAGCCCGTTTGGCCACCTTCACGACGTAATAATCCTGAATGGGATAGCCATTGGTGTTGAACTTGAACTTCCCGCGCAACGAGACGAAATCGGCCTTCTTCAGAGCTGCCCGCAGAGCCGCTTTGTCATCGGTCTTGCCCTTGGTGGCCACCAGTGCGCTGTTGATCAGCAGACCGGCATCATAGGCCTGCATGGCATAGGAACCGGGAACGATGTTGAAGTTGGCCTCGTAATTCTTCACGAAAGCCTTGGATTGCGGGTTGTCCATATTGGGTGCCCAGCTCATGCCGCTTCTGAAACCGATAGCGGCATCCTGTTGGGCTGGCAGGGTCGATTCATCAACCGTGAACGCCGACAGGAAAGGCAGGCTATCGGCCAGACCGGCCTGACGGAACTGCTTCACAAAATTCACGCCCATGCCGCCGGGCAGGAACACGAACAACACATCGGGCTTGGACGAGGCGATTTTTGCCAGTTCGGAGGCATAATCGAGCGTGCCGAGCGGGGTGTAGACTTCATCGACGATCTCGCCCTTGAAGTGGCGTTTGAAGCCTGCCAGCGAATCCTTGCCGGCCTGATAATTGGGCGCGATCAGATAAGCGCGCTTGTAACCCTTGTCCTGCGCGAATTTGCCCAGCACTTCGTGGGGCTGGTCATTCTGGTAGGAGGTCACGAAGAAATTCTCGTGGCAACCCTTGCCCGCAAAATTCGATGTGCCGGCATTGGGCGAAATCAGGATTGATCCCGCTTCTGTCACAGGCTTGTGAATGGCCTGCAGGATGTTGGAAAAAACAGGTCCCACGACAAAATCGACCTTGTCCTTTTCCAGCAAGCCACGCACCTTGCTGACCGCGACATCGGGCTTCAACTCGTCGTCGATCACCACGACTTCGACGGGACGTCCGGCGATTTTGCCGCCCAGATCCTTGATGGCCAACTGGAAACCGTCGCGCACCTGTTGTCCGAGTGCGGCTTGCGGTCCGGAAAGCACGCTCACCAGACCGATTTTCAACGGCTCTTGTGCCGAAGCCGCCGACAGCGACAGACCCAGCAAACCAGCTCCCAGAATGGTTGATGTCACCAGTTTTTTCATGTTCAATCTCCCCCTCAAAAAACTTCCAACTTGAAGCATTCCATCCCCTGAGCATGAGGCCAAGACGGCATTTTGTAAAACAAGTTTTTAGTGCGGGGGCACAACAATCTTAAAACCAATTATAACCTTCTGAAAAATAACGGATTTATCGCCTTAAATCCCTCGCGAACCTTTTTCGAACCCGCCATGTTCGGAAGCGCATCGGGCCTTATCCACATAATTATATGGCAACGGCATAACAATCTTCATATTCGCAGCAAATATCATTACCACTGGATCTACTCGGTGTTCGTGATTCTGTAGGATGAGGTTGTCTTGATGTGGCCCTTGGCTTCTGCCCTGATCGACAAAGCCAGAGACTGGCTTCGGGCACGCCCATCCGCGCCATTGTCCCGATCATCTGCACCAGCGCCTGCCGGTTCCGGGACTTCTTTACCGGCACCGGCACCTGCACCACCCCGTCCCGTTCAAGCCGCCAGCGATGCGCGCAACCGCGTCATTATGCAGCGCGAGGCAGTGCGCAATGTGCGGTTGAAGCTCGAAACCTTTCTGGCCTCGCTGGACGGGCTGGAGGATGAGCCGCTGATCAAGGCGATCCATCATTTCGAACGCTATGGTTTTTCCAAAGTCTCCGGTGTGCCGCGCATCGATATTCCGTTGCGCCGCGATCAATATGACCATGATCACCTGATGGCGATGAAAGACTTTATCGAGGCCAAATGCGCCATTTTGCTGCGCATTTGCGACCGCGAAGAATTGCAGCTGGAAATCAGGTTCCCTTCCAACCTGATCGGCGCGAATCTGGATGAATTAAAACCTGCCACACCCGAACAGCTCAAAGATATTGTGGGCGATCTGACCAAAGAAATCGACCATCTGACCCGCACATTGGTGCAGGATATGGATCCGCGCCTGCTGGGCTAGGCCCGGACTTCACCGTATTCATGAAAGATGGATGGCGGATTTATTGCAGGAATTGGCAATGATTTGATAGGCAATCGCTGTAAAAGACATTTTAATTAGCACGAAATCCGTTTTTGCTTGACTTTGCTGCTGTGCAACATCATGGTCTGCCCGTCTAGTTTTCTTGCGATCGCTCGAAGCGCCTTTTGTTTAACGGCGGCTTATCACGAGACAACTCATGAAACGAGGGCCGCCTTAGCGATGCGTAGGGCCGGGCCGATAGTTGTCGATGTCGGACAGGCCGAGGCCTGCCACGCGACGATGAGGAATATTTTTAAAATGACTGATATGACATTTGCGGGCCTTGGCTTGGCCGGTCCGCTGCTCAAAAGCCTGAGCCATGCCAATTACACCACCCCGACCGCTATTCAGGCCCAGACCATT
>CAIYZJ010000274.1 GCA_903930675.1 uncultured Hyphomicrobiales bacterium | reverse complement strand
TTTTTGACTTTTTCAAATGTCTCTGTCATCGATATTGCCTGAATTCATCGACCGATTGAATTTGAACGATATAGATAAATCAGTTCCCTTCAATCACAATGATCGTCATCTGCCGTCCGTTGCTCTTCTTGATGTCAGCAATCACGGCATCCAAGGTTTTGCTGTTGATCCCTTCATATATCTTCGATTTCGATACGTTGAGTTTTGTGATCGAAGATTGAAGGTCTGATTTTGTTTTGATGTTTTGGACCTGAACCAGCATTTTAAACCCCTTGGTTGGTGAAGAATGCCATTGGGGCACAATCATCTTCAAACTCATTTGAACGGGCATACAGGCGATTGTTTTGGTTTCTGGACCCATCCATGCTGTTTGTACGATTGCCCATTTCTACAAGGTCATTTTTGAGTGCATTGACCGATGCAATTTGTTTCTGGATTTCCTCTGATCGCTGAGAAATGTATCCAGACATCAGGGAGACAAGAACAGCAGTCCTTGATTGGCATTGATATTCACAAACCTGATCAAACATTGTCTGGATTGCTATTGGTGCTCTGAAATTGATGAGGCGATGTGTTTCCATTGGTTCCTACCCTTTGTAATTGATTGGTTCTAATTAGGATTTAGGCAAAGTTATTGAATAAAGACGGATCTTGAGCATCACCGCCTTCCCCTGATTTGCGCTAATTGGCAACCGAGTTGATGCTTACATCGGCACTCAGTGTTTTCGAAGATTCACCCAGTCGATGGACAAATCGTATTGCTGTTTCGTGTTGACCTTTGAAATGTAGTCAATCCAACCGCCATCGGTCATTTCTTGAATGTCGATGTGATTGTAACCCCACTTTGTGTTTGACCAGCATTGACGGACAGCATGGTCAAATTCTTCTGGGGCAATATGCTCAGGTCTCTCGATAGCAGCATGGAAATGGTATCGGGTTGTATGATTGTTTTCAATGATAGGCACGACCTGAATTGATTTATTGAAACGTGTCGCACCGTTTCCAAAGAACCATCGATTCAAACGGTTTAGAAAGTGCCTGAAGTTCGTTGATGCAGTCATCATGTCGATTGCCAGATTATCTACCCTTTGTTTTAAGGTTAGGGTGATCGCATATGGATTGATCCATTCAATCGAATTGGCATAATCAATAAATGATTTTTTTAATTTTTTGTAATCAGTATTAGGAGCAAACATTTAAAATACCCGTATATTTTATAAAGATGTTTTATTTATCAAATATTTATCCTCAGTCCGTTGCCATGACGCCATTTATTTTAGATCGTGTTCAGACAAACCAAGGATTACTCAATCCGTTACGGACAAATTTGATGAGCAATTATGTGGCGTATTACAGGGTATCGACTGCAAAGCAGGGCAAGTCAGGTCTTGGTTTGGCGGCACAACGTGAAAAGATAGAGGCATTTGCAATCGACAAAGGGATGGTAATTGCTGATTTCACGGAAATTGAGAGCGGGAAAAGGGACCAGAGATGCGTTCTCTGGGAGGCAATCGAATATGCCAAACTCCACGATGCAAAATTGGTGATTGCTCGGTTGGATCGGTTTTCACGCAATGTCAGTTTCATTTCAAAAATTATGGATGAAGGGATTGAATTGACGATTGCTGAAATGCCGGATGCCACGACATTTCAACTTCACATCTTTGCTGCCCTTGCCCAAGAGGAGAGGCGATTGATTTCTGAACGGACCAAGGCAGCATTGGCACAGGCAAAGAAGCGTGGTGCTATTTTGGGTCGGAATGGTGCCGTCCTTGCCCAGCAAAACAAGGACAAGGCATTAGCGAGAAGGAAATTAGGTTTGAATCATAGAGGATCTTTAAAAGGGTTCAGTCGATACAGGCAAAACCTTCTATCAAACTGTCTTTAAGTCCAACAAATTCATGTTCTCATCAATTGCCCTGATGCGGCAATTCTTGAATTTCTTTTTTGCGGCGGTCATTTCGGTCTTTATTTTCTTGGTGTTTTTATCAAATTTTTTGACAGTAATCCAATCACCGTTTTTATCTTCAACCTGAATTTTGATTTCGGGTTTCAGTTCATCAGTAAATGACTGAAGGTTCTTTGCCATCTCGGCACTCAATGGCAGGTACCGAGCATAGAACCTTTCAATTTGTTCAACACTGGTCCCAGCGTTTTTCGCCAAATTGAATATGTTCACTTTGCCTTCGCTCAATATGATCCGCATACAGATTGCCGTGTGTCGAAGCGAATAGATTGAGTGTTTGCCTCCGCTAAATGGATCATCAACGACACCACATGATGTGAGCAGTGCTCTGAATTGCCGTTGAATGATCTTACCCGCTGTTGTGCGATTTTTGTATTCAGGCAGAAAGATGTAATCGTCAGGATCAGCATCAGGGTATCGGATATTGATACGTTCATAAACGGATACCGATGCCTCCATCGTATTTGACACCCTGTAACCTGTTTTCCCGTCCCTGATTGTCAGGATCAATCGTTTTGGATTCTGTGCGACCGTCACATCCCTATGGCGGAGTGCGTATAATTCTGTGGTTATCGGTCGAACGAATGAATGGGTGATAAAAAGGATAATGTCCCTCAATTCTGTGGTTATGGTTGTACTACGTACGACCACGCCAATGTCTGCCATACCTTCTGCGACTGTCAGCAGTTTCTGATAGGCGTCTTGTTCTTTTGATACGAGGGGATAAAACCTAAAAAATGGGCGGGGGTTATCCTTGACCTTTGTTCTTGGGGTATCTGGCACATCATCGATGACGCCATCCTGACGTGCCTCTTTCATCACGTTTCGAAATGTTGCACTGAGCATGTTGCGTGTCGATGTCGATAGATCAGATCGTCTTTTGGATAGATTGTTAAGGAACTCGATCCAATGCCGGGTTCTTAACTCCCTTATATCCATATGCCCGAATGTTTTCATGAGACCCCAGTTATCGTTGTCAAGCATGAGGCGTGATGTACGGATGTAATTGCCGTTTCGTTCTCCGTTTTCGACCATTCGTTTGCCTGATGCCACAAAACGGTTGGCATAATATTTGAACGTATATTCTTTGGGTGGGGTTGGTTCTTGTTTGATCAGAGATTGGGAAATTTCTTGCGCTACTTGACGTGCTTTGACACGTGAAGTTTCATTGGTTGACCGAACAACGTACTTTTTCTTATTGGGGTCTCTGATTCTGGCATACCAATAGGGGGAGGCACCTGTTTGGTATATTGCTATACCCCTAACAACCTGAATTATTTCGCCTTTTAGTTTGAATTTGGATTTCGGAATTTCATCCATTTTACAAACCCATTCTGTTTTGGAATGAAAAAAGTATACAATGAAGTTCTACAATACCCCTAACCAATTGATATTACAACTATGTGTAGGAACTCTTAATCAGCGGGTCCAAGGTTCGAATCCTTGTGCGCCCACCATCAAATCACCGCCGACAAGGGGCATTTGAATTCCAGTTGCTGATTTTGCGAAAATGTCCCTGTGGCCAAGATGTGATACCGCTCGAGAGAATCGGATTGCCGGGATGGCCCTAACGGGTGATCTATTTGCCTACATCGACCACTATTTCGTTGTGACGCAAAAATGGCAGGGTCCAGGGCGGATTATAGAAATAAGATCTGGTATTGCCGTTCTCTTTCCATTTTGTCGATTTCAGGCTATCGACCAATTTCTTTTCTTCGTCCTTTATATTTTCTTCCTTTGTGAAACCTGAATATTTGCGGACTGCAACGTAGTGTTCGGGCAGCGATATGATTTTGATACTTTTGTCGTTTGGCTGGGGTAAATTACTCAGATTATATTCCGAAGGCATAAAAAATCTCATCGTCATCGAGCCGGTATCATTCTTGATGTCAACGGGTGCGGTCATTGCAATCTTGCTGCCTTTGGCTCCGGCAGATTTCTCTACCGGTGACGTCATTTCAATCTTTGAATTGCTGTTGTTCTGGCCAAAAATATATGAAGCAAGTTTTCCAAACGCGGCATTGTCAGTGCGATTGTCATCTGCTTTTGTGACAGTGACTTCTGCGGCTATGCGGGGAGAGTATAATCGAATTTCAGTGTGCTGGTCGATTGTTTCGATGACTGAATATTTGGGCTCTTCTATTCCTGCATTGACACCAAATGTTGCAACGACAAAAAAGATTGCAGATTTAAAAATCTCACTGATGGCTTCCATTGTTCCTCACAAGTTTTTCAATCTTCATTGTTTCAATATCTATGGAAAACCATAAGACATTGAATTTGTCACTGATTGCTCATACTCGGACTTATTTCATTTTATTTGGGCAACATTGAGACCGGTTTTTATAGAATGATTTTTGTCTGTGTTACGTTAAAACCCATTGGCCGGTTTTGCCGCATTGGGGATAGCCTCCCGCAATTGCCCTTCACTGTGTTTGATGATCGGGCCTTGCCTGTTATGGGCCGATCCATGAGGCAAGATTGATTTATGCAGTGGGACAACGCACAGTCGATTGAACAAGTGATGTCGCTTTTGCAAACGGGTGTGGGGTTGTGGTGTTGTGTCGGGGGATGATCATGAAGGGGGTTGCCGGTCTTGTACTGGCTCTGGTGCTGTTGCTCGGTCCCGCCAATGCCCAGCAGAGTGAATACATCATCTCCAAAGCCTATCTGGAAGATCCGACAGGGCGCTTGGACTTTGCCGACGTCATCAAAGAGCCGCTGATTTCCTATGAAGGGATGTTAACCAAGGGGTTTACGGCATCGGTGTTCTGGGTCCGTCTGGAATTGCGCAAGCCGGTGGATGCCGGGGAATTATTTCTGCTGATCAGGCCGCAATTTGTCGATGATATTACGGGGTTTGATCCCGATGATCCCAATGCCCCGCAACAAAGGGTGGGAGATCGCTACTGGCCCAATATGAGCCATTTTGAAACGCTGAGTTACACCATCAAGGTTCCGATCGCGCAGGAACGCAAAATCTATTGGGTGCGTGTGGAGTCTACCAGCACGATGCTGGTCGATATCGAGGCATTCCCCTTCCATGATATGTTGCGCACCAACCGCAATTATGAATTCTATATGGGGATTTATACAGGCGTCCTGATCTTTTTGACGCTGTGGGCAATCACCTTCGCTCTGGTCAAGCGCGAACAGATTTTGGTGTTGTTTGCGGCCTATCAGTTCAGCAATCTATTTCTGAACTTCTGCCTCTACGGCTATTTTCGACGCTGGTTTCTTGGTGCGCTGGAGCCGGAGCAGATTGACAGGATTACCAGTTTTTCTGTGCTGACCATCGTGTTCGTGGCCTCGATTTTTTATTATCAGCTGTTTCGTGTCAATCAGGTCAAGCGGATCTTTCTGTCGGGCCTGATCGGGATTTTTATCCTCTATCCTGTTGAATTATTGATGCTGTTTGACGGCAAGCCGCGAACGGCCCTGTTTCTGAACGGTGTGCTGATCTTTGTGGCGACATTCAATTTTCTGCTTGCCTCTTTGGCCGTCAAGGACGGGCGCGAGATGGTCAATGTCGGGCATTTGCCGCGCAATATCATGATCATATTTTTTCTGTTCATGTTTGCCACCTTGTTGTCGACCATCCTGCCGACACTGGGGCTGGTTAAAGCCGTTGAATTCTCGCTCTATAATTCGGCGGGCAATGGTTTGATGAGCGGAATGTTCATTCTGACCGTTCTGCATCGCCGGGCCTCGGTGCTGGAAAAGCAGGCTGTTGATCAGCAGCATGAGCTGACTCTGTCTACAGTCAAAATCGAACAGGAGCGTTTGTACAGCGAGGAGCAGGAAAAGCTGATCCACATGCTGGGCCACGAGCTGAAAGCCCCGCTGAGCGTGATCCGTGTCGCTATGCATCAGACCCCGGGGAGAAATCGGGACCGCTATATTAAAACCGCTGTCTCGGATATGGAGCAGGTGATCGAACGCAGCATCCAGACCAGCCGTCTGGAAGACAAGAAGATGATCCTCACCTTCGAGGCGTGCGAGCTCAACCATGAAATTGCCATACTGATTGACGGATGCGGGCAGTCGGGGCGGATTGTGTTCGAGCCGTCCGATGACATTGTGATCACGTCCGACCGGCAATTGATCCGCATCATCATCTCGAACCTGATCGACAATGCGTTGAAATATAGCATCAAAGACAGCGCGATCAGGCTGGTTCTGTCACCCATGGCGGAGACCGGAGGGGCCACCATCACAATCGAAAACCAACCGGGAGATGCCGACTGGCCGGATGCCGATTTGCTGTTTACAAAATTCTACCGCAATCCCAGATCGACAAGGCAAACGGGGTCCGGCTTGGGGCTCTATCTGGTTGCGGGGTTGGTTGCGCAGTTGCGCGGCGCTATCCGCTATCGCCCCGATGAGCGGCATGTGCGCTTCGATCTGGATTTGCCGAGTCTGTGACAGCGTTCAAGAAACAGCGGATCAGAAGGTAAATTTCTCTTTGCTTTTCTTGATTTCCGGCTTTTCGATCTTGTCCTGTTCCTTGACCTGGCGGTTGAGGATCATCTTGTAGATGTTTTCCAGCACAATTTTGGTACGGTCGTCCTTGTGGAATTCTTCCACGCTGCGAATAGCATAATCTGCGGGGGATTTCGGGTCGCGCAGCAATTCATATTTCAGATCGAGAATCAGATCCTCGAACAGGAAAAATTTGATTCGCTCGTAAAGCTTGTGTTCGTTGGGATTGGTCGGGCGGATCATCAGGCTGCCGAGTTTGACCTTGTAGTCTTTGGCGAAAAACACCGTCAGCTTCATGCGGCGGTTGGTTTCTTCGTCCAGATAGTCTTCGGTGCTGATGTTTTTGACACCCATATTCCACGAGCCGCCGGGATCGGCCAGACTCAGACGGCCATATTCCTTGACCTCGAAATGGGCAACCAGCAACAGCTTGGCTATGCTTTCTTCAATAACGAATTCAAGCGCGGCGCGCTTTAATGTCTCGATATCAGCCATCTTCCTGCCCTTCAGCCTTGGCGGTGTTGCTTTGACCCTGTTTTGGGCCCGCCTCCTGCCAATGTTCGATCGGTTTACACACCATCCCGCGCGGTTTAACCACTTTACATGGTTATGGATTGGCGCGAAAAATACAAGAACTCTTATCTGATTGGGTGTTGATGACGGGCTTTTGCTGGCCTATGGCTTGAGTGTGTCAGAGTTTGCGTACCCGGGGGACGACAATGGATGAGGCGGAAAAGCGTTTTTACAGGGCGCAGCACATCATCAACGATAAAAACGTCTTCTGGAATATCGAGTTTTTCCTCAACCGCTTTCAGGTAACCCAGACCGCCCGTTTGTGTCGTGTCACGGTGGATAAAGACCAACCCAATCACCACAACGTCATCAGGCAGGAAAAACTGTCGATTCAGGCATCGGGAAGCAATTTCGAGATCATTTTGCGCGATTTGCAGTTCAAAACCGTAGCCGAAGGTGATTATTGGGTCGGAGAGCTGGATTTTACCCATGACGGGTTGACCGTGCTGAAAGCCATTGTGCTGAAATCGCGCGAGAACCTGACTGCCCGCTATGTGCCGCCCTATCGCCTGCGCAACGACATCAACAAGCTCGATGCCTATGACTGGATCGACCGGTTCGATGATCTGGTGAAAAAGATGCTGCTGCTGGAAAAGGACAAAGACGCATTCCGCAGCCTGTCGTCGATCAAGGCACAGGCGCAAAACATCGACGTGTCGAAATATCCGGTCGAGACCGAGTTTGTGCCGGTTGAAGAGCCTGTTGTGCGGGCTCAAGGGCAGGAGGAGGATGATGCTTCGGATGCGGAGGCTGGCGAGGTGGTCATTTCCGAGACGGACGGGACTTTTGGCATTGCGGCCTCACCCGGGATCAATGTGGTGCTTGAGGAAGCATCGGCAGAGGTTGTCACGGCCCCCGAGCAACCGGATGATCACGCTGGACTCACTCAAAATCCGGATTGATCTGCATGCGGGACTGTTCTTCGGGCTGATTTTATACAAGGGTAATATTGATGGATTCGCTCCTGCTCTGTCCGGCAGTGGCGTCGTTTGCTGTGTTTTGCGTGAAACGGGTGGGTATGATGAAGCGCGGTGTGGTGTTTTTGCGTTTGTCTTGGGTTGCGGCGTTTGTGATATCTTTTCTGGTTGCCGGCGAGAGTTGGGCCGATTGCAATATCAAGGCCGGCGACAAGGGCTTGGCCAAGAATTTCGAAATCCGTCCCGATCAAGGCAGCAGCCTGACCCTGGTCTGGATTTTGGAGAACACCAATACCTGCTCGATCCGCGTGTTGATGCCGTCCGAATACAGCGTTACCAGCATCAGCCTGTTGGGACAGCCAGCCAATGGCAATGTTAAACAGATCAGTCAAAACCTGTTCGATTACAATAAAAATCCGCAATTTTTGGGCACAGACCGCTTCGGCGTCAAAGTCTGCGGTAAAAAATCCTTCGGGACCAGTTCTTGCACGACGGTGACCTATCAGGTCGACTCGTTGAAGAAGTAAGCTGTCAGCGACCGGCCGTTATGTCCGGCCGCAGGATTGTCCCGCTTCACGATTGCCCCGCTTTAGGATTGTCCCGCTTTCCTGTGCCAGACCGTGCCCCGGACGAAGCCGAAGGAGACGGCGTGGTCGCGGTCCTGCGCCAGCACATCGAGGTCATGCAGCAGATTGCGGATGGCTTCGCGGGGATCGTTGCCGAATTCCAGCAATACCGCGTCGATCTCACGCTCGCCGATATGCGTGTTTGTCGAGGGCAGGGGGCCGGTTGGTTTTGGGTCTTGTGTCATGATACGCCTCACATGTTCACTTTATGTTCCTGTTTTGCGCCAGAATCAACCGCTTTTTCAGACAAATCACAGGCTCCTGCTGCTGCCCCCTATAAAAACCCGGTGAAAAACCGTCTTGAAACCGTGTCGAGGCGATTTGGGAAAGGAGGGTGTCATGTCGATTGCAAGTATCGGTTCGCGTGATGCGGCCTATTCCGCTTTGCTGTCCTCGCGGTTGCAGGCGCAGGGTCTCTCGTCTCAAAAAACCGCTCTGGTGCTCGGCGATGCCAAGGTTGCGCTGGAAAAGGTGCAGGCCGTCCGCAGTGGCCCGCCTGACAAGGCGGCCATTCGCGATGCGCTTGAAAGCCGGATTGCAGCGGATGTCGCCTCTGGAAAATTGACAGCGGAAGACGCCAAAACCGTCAAAGCAACGCTTGACCAGATCGACCCGAAAGGTCCGCCCGACCCGCAGCCGCAAGGCCCGGGAGGGCATGGTGACGAGGGTGGTGGCGGCAAGGGAGGCGGTCCGCACGGTGGGGGCGGTGGCGATGGTTCGGCCAACAAGACCGAATTGAGCGAAACCGTCACGGTGACAGGCAAGCTCAAAAAGACGACGACCCTCTATACAGATGGCACATCCGAAACCACGAGCAAAGTGCTGACAGACAGTGCCAAAGACAGCAGATATATCAAAAGTCCGGTCTTTGATCTGATGAAAGCCAGCTCCGAGACCACGGATGCTGATTCCAGCACACGCAATTACCTGTCGACCCTGGATCCCGGCTCGCTGTTCAGCTTTACGGTATGATTTTCTGGTCGACCTTTTCTGACAGTTTATCCACCGCGCTGACCAGTCTCTCCAGATTCTGGTTCATGGCGATGATGGTCGACAAAAATCCGACCACCAGCACATAGCCAATCCACAATCCGATCACGACAAAGACAAAGACATCGCGCGACAAGCCGAACTGGTTGAGCAGCGGGTCCATTTTCCGCGTGTTTTCCGAGAAGAAATAGAAGGTCGCACCCCCCAGCACCACAATCACCACCACATGCATGAAGGAGATGATGGAGGCGAAAATATCGGCAATCACACGGTTCATGGTCACAACTCTCAAGGGGACGGGTCGGATGGCCTTTATTGCAGCATCCGCGTGTCACCGCAAACCGACACATCCTGCCCCGAAATGGTCTTGCCGTAGGGGGAGGCCAGAAATACGATCTGCTTGGCAATGTCCTCGGGATCGACAAATTGCTTGATCGACACGCCGCTGAACAGTTTTTCGGTCATATCCTCATGCGAGACATTGAGGCTGCGGGCCTTGTTGGCGATCACGCTCTGGATGCGCGGACCATCGACCAGACCGGGGCAGATGGCATTGACGCGGATACCGAATTCTCCCAATTCGGCGGCCAGAGCTTTGGTGAAGCCGATCACCCCCCATTTGGCGGCCCCGTAGGGCGAGCGCAACGGAAAGCCATGCTTGCCCGCTTGCGAGGACAGATTGACCATCGAGGCATTGGCCGAGCGTTTGAGCATCGGCACCGCCAGACGCGCGCAGTTGAACTGTCCGGTCAGATCGACCGCGATGCAGCGGTCCCAATCTTCCACCGAGATTTCGTCGACCCGTCCGGTCGGTCCGGCAATACCGGCATTGTTGACGAGGCAATCCAGCCCGCCCAATTCGCGCGAAATCGTCACAAACAACTCGTCCACCGCGCTGCGGTTGGACACATCGCAGACCGATTGGCTGATGGCGGGATCGCTGGCGCGCATAGCCTCCAGTGCCGCGTGATCGACATCGCAAATATGCACGCGCGCACCCTCGGCGGCAAAGGCGCGGGCTGTGGCGCGGCCAATGCCGTTGGCCCCTGCGGTCACGACAACGCGCAAACCCTGCATATTCATATCCATGGTGGCGATCCTCTCTCTGGCTGTGATGCGGTGTTTTGCTCCCGCTCCAGTCTCCAAGATGACAGGCTGATCCGGTCGCCGCAAGCGGTTCGCAGCATCCCCGGATGCATCGCAAGAATGCCACCAATGCAGCAAAGCGCGGCAGACGGGTGCAAAGGTGCTGGACCTTGTTGTAAATTCAGACACAATGATCACTGTGACGCAGTGTGCCGGAAGAACAAGCAGGACAGGGAGAACCACATGACGAAAATTGCCATTGTCGGAGCGGGATTGATCGGGCGGGCATGGGCCACCGTATTCTCGAGCCATGGGTTCGAAGTGGCCTTGCATGACCAGACCGCCGACATTGCCCAAATGGCCAAAAGCCATATCAAAACCAATCTGAAGCAATTGGCCGATCTTGGCCTGATCAGTCATCCCATAGAGGCACTGGACCGCATCAGGGTGGCCGATGATCTGGCCGATGCCCTGAAAGGGGCTGCCTTGGCGCAAGAAAGCGGGCCGGAAAATCTCGAGGCCAAGAAAAAACTGTTTGCCGAAATGGACGAACTGGCCAAGCCCAATGCCATTCTGGCGTCCTCCACCTCGTTTATCGAGGCGTCGCGCTTCAGCAAGAAGCTGAAAGGACGCCATCGCTGTCTGGTCGGGCATCCGGTCAATCCGCCGCATCTGGTGCCGATTGTCGAGATCGCCCCCGCCGAATGGACCGATGCCGAGAGTGTCGAAAAAGCCCGCAAGATTTACGAAAAAGCCGGACAGGTGCCGATCATCCTACGCAAGGAAAGCCCCGGCTTTATCCTCAACCGTTTGCAGGCCGTGCTGCTGGCCGAGGCCTTCCGTCTGGTGGGGGCAGGGGTGGCCAGCCCGCAGGATGTCGACAAGACCATCCGTGACGGCTTGGGGCTGCGCTGGTCCTTCATGGGGCCGTTTGAAACCATCGAACTGAATGCGCCCGGCGGCATTGCCGATTATTGCGCCCGTTACGGGGAATCACTGACCCAGATGGTGGCCGAATCCGGTTCTGGCAAACCTTTCGGCAAAAAGAACGTGCAAAAAGTGATGGACGAATGGCACGGCGCGCAAACACCAGAGCGTGTGGCAGCCCTCAGCCAGTGGCGCGATGGCCGTCTGGCTTCGCTCAAAGCCCATAAAAAAGCCGCCAAACGCAAACCAGCTTGAGCCGGACCAGCCGGAAAAGAATATTGAATTCGGGAGAAGGAAATCAACCATGTCGAAAAACCGTAAAGTCATCATCACCTGTGCCGTTACAGGGGCCATTCACACGCCGTCGATGTCGCCGCATCTGCCTGTGACGCCCGAGGAGATTATCGATGCCGCCATCGGCGCGGCCGAAGCGGGTGCCGCTTTGGTGCATGTGCATGCGCGCAATCCGGTAACCGGACAGCCGGACCAGTCGCCCGAAGCCTTCGAGCCGTTTTTGCAGGTCATCAAACAGCGCTCCAACTGCGTGATCAACATCACCACCGGCGGTGCGCCCAATATGAGCGTTGAGGAACGCCTGCGTCCCTGCGCGGTGTTCAAGCCCGAAGTGGCGTCGCTCAATATGGGTTCGATGAATTTCGGCCTCTATCCGATGCTGAACCGCTTCAACGAATTCAAATATGATTGGGAACGGCCCTATCTGGAAGGCTCCAAGGAACGGATTTTCAAGAACACCTTTCAGGATATTGAAAATATTCTGGCGGCCTGTGCGGAAAACAACACCCGCTTCGAGATCGAATGTTACGATATCGGCCATCTCTATACCCTCTCGCATTTTGCCGATCGCGGTTTGATCAAGCCGCCGTTTTTCGTGCAATCGGTGTTCGGGATTCTCGGCGGTATCGGCGCGCATCCCGAAGATGTGATGCAGATGAAGCGCACGGCGGACCGGTTGTTCGGCAAGGATTATGTCTGGTCGGTGCTGGGCGCGGGCCGCAACCAGCTGCCGGTGGCCACCATGGCGGTGGCAATGGGCGGCAATGTGCGGGTTGGGCTTGAGGATTCCTTGTGGATCGGGCCGGGCCAATTCGCCAAAACCAATGCCGAACAGGTGCGCGCCGCCCGCCAGATCATCGAGGGCATGGGGCTTCAAATTGCGACCTCGGACGAGGCCCGCGAGATGCTGCAGCTCAAAGGCGGCGACAAGGTCGCCTTCTGATCCCGCAACCGGTCATGGCCTCGCGCCATGGCCGGTTGCCTGTGCCATAACAAGCGGGGGGTCCCGCCTGTTGTGGCGGCAGGCGGGTCGGCCGGTTGGCCTATCCTGTCCGGTTGATCCGTGTTAAGGCCCGCTGATGGCTACAGACATGCTCCCCGTTTCCGATCTCGATACCCTGCCGCGCGGCAAGCGCGTGATGGGGCTGGATCTGGGCACCAAAACCATCGGCCTGGCCCTTTCGGACGGCGAGAGGCGCATTGCCTCGCCGCTGGAGACGATCCGCCGCACCAAATTCAAAGCCGATGCGGCCGCCTTGCTGGCTTTGGCCGACAAATATGATGTGGCGGCCTTTGTGCTCGGCCTGCCGCTGAACATGGACGGCAGCGAGGGACCGCGCGTGCAGGCCACCCGCGCTTTTGCGCGCAATCTGGCCACCCTGTCCCCCCTGCCGATCCATTATTGGGACGAACGGCTGTCGACGGCTGCCGTGACGCGGACCTTGCTGGCGGCCGATGCCTCGCGCGCCAGACGGGCCGAATTGGTCGATAAAATGGCCGCTGCCTATATTCTGCAGGGTATTTTGGACCTGATGGCGACCCAAAAGCGCCAGAGCCTGAGCCAGGAACAGCAATTCGGTTTTGCCCCTTTGACGGATACGGACGATGCCTGA
>CAIYZJ010000273.1 GCA_903930675.1 uncultured Hyphomicrobiales bacterium | reverse complement strand
ATGGATGGTGAAATCCCAACTGACTATTGGCCGCTGCCACGAGCTTTCGACCCACAATAGCCATGTCACGGGCTTCGTCAGGCAGCACGTCAAATCCCAGAGACCGTGCATCTGCCATGACGAAACTATCACCGCCGAACGCCGTGTCGACAAAAACAGTGCCGTAACCCTCTACCTCCAAAGGCACTTTAATATGCTCTGCAAAGGAGGGCACATTCTTGAACTTAATTCTTTCGGCCTTGCCGTTCCTGCACTCTGCCTCGATATGGACCAGTCCGGCCGGAGCCTCCAGACAAAGATGCGTGACGGGTTCTTGCATCGGAACAATTCCGCAATCGAGCAGAACTGTAGCGACACAGATGGTATTCGAACCCGACATGGGCGGTGTGTCTTCCGGCTCCATAATGATAAAGCCCATGTGCGCTTCGGGATGTTTAGGCGGCACCAGCAGATTGATATGACGGAACACGCCGCCTCGAGGCTCATTCAACACGAAGGAGCGCAGTTGGCCATCATTGGCAATAAATCTTGATTGCTCCCAGACCGTCTCGCCCGGCGGAGGCATAACGCCGCCCGTGATCACATCGCCAACCTCGCCTTCGGCATGGCATTGGACGATCTGGATTGTTTTATTGCTTCGCATGTCAATCACTCCCCTGCTGGGTCTGCTTCGCATCCTATCAGAAGTCAGGTTTCAATATGTAGCGCGTCCGCCGGAAAGATCGAAAATACCGCCTGTTGAAAAGCTGCAATCGTCGGATGACAGCCACATCACCATGCGGGCGATTTCATCGACTTCGACAAAACGGCCCATCGGGATTTTGGATGTGATCTCATCGCGTCTGGTCTGGCTGATTTCCTGTGCCATCGCCGTCTCGGCAGCCGCCGGCGTAATGGCCGTCACCATGATGCCGAGCTTTGCCGTATCTTTGGCCACTGTTTTGGTCATCGCCATGACCCCGGCTTTGGAAGCACTATAGGCGAGCGCGAGCCCCATGCCTTCCTTACCCTGAATCGAGGACACGTTGACGATGTGCCCGCGCATCGGTTGCGCGGTTTGTTGTCGCATCATATTGGTCACGGCACGGGTGACCAGATAGGTGCCGAACAGATTGGTATCGAGCACCTGCCTGACATTGCGCGGGTCTGTCTCCCAAACGGGTAACACCTCGCCAAGGATCCCTGCATTGTTGACCAGCACATCGATCCGTCCATGCACCGCATGACAGGATATCACGGCCTTGCCGACAGCATCCTCATCGGTGATGTCGACTTCGCGTGTCGAGCACAAGGGTGAAGCCAGTCGAGCGAGCGCATGATCGAGTGCAACACCGGAGCGATCCCACAATTCAACTTGCGCACCAGCGTCCAGCATCCGGCGGGCAATGCCCGAACCCAAACCACCCGCACCACCTGTAATGATCGCTGTGCGGCCGCTGAAATCATAATGGACCTGTTTGGCCATGGATCACCCTGCCGACCATGCTGTTTTGCAGCGGGTTATCTGATGGCGGTAAAAATCGAGAAGGGCATGATCGTCGATCTGCAATTCCCTCAGCGCGGGTGCCGAAAGCAGGTCGCGGACCATCGGGATGAATACGGCTTCGTCGCCCCAGCCTTCGACCAGCAAGACCTGCCGCGGAATCGCATTGGCCGTGCCGCGTGCTTTCTGCTCTGCGGTTACTTCGCCGCTGGCCTGCGCGTCGGCCAGCAACAGATGCAGGCCTGCCATTCCTGAGAGGGATGCCGCCTTCGGTAAAAATTGCTGGGTGATCGCCTCAACATGGGCGGCAAGGGAATCCGGTTGCACATCATAGCGCAACGTGGCCATCAAACCGCCATGCCCGTGGCCGTGCGTGGCTTTGACCTGACAGAGCGAGCGGGCGACATGCCGGAAATGGGTCGTGGCCCGCAGGGTCCATGGCGTCGGATTGTTGACGCGATTGGAATAATCCTGCCCCTTCAAAACCTCGACACTCTGGGCCTCGTAAAGGTTGAAAAATTCAAGAGCGGCATCAATGGCGACATAACGCCGCCCTCTCAAAAAACCGGGAATACCGAGCCGTTCCGGCATGTGCTCCCGGCCATGCCATGCATAAAAATCATCGCGGCCTTCGGGGATAATATCATGCCAGATTGCCAATGCTCCATGACCCGCTAGACTCATGCCCATTCCCCCTTGCGCTTGTACCAGTAACATCCTTGACACATCAGCTCACCTAGAGATATAGAAATTTATATTAAATTGGGAGACACTTCCAAAAATGGATGCAAGATGACAGTCGCTGCCGTCGATCGTGCTCTGAATATCATCGAGGCTCTGGCTGGCGAGCCGGACGGCCTTGAATTGAGTATGATGGCGGAGCGCCTCTCGCTCCCCTTGTCAGCCACGCATCGCTTGCTGGCGACTTTGATGGATCATCATTTTGTCCAGCGTGACGCAAACACCAGCACATTCAGCCTGACCTTGCGGATGGCGCAACTGGCCTTTCGCAACATGGATTGCCGCCAATTGCCGGATGTAGTGCAAAATGCCCTGAACCGCCTGGCCATGACGACCGGAGAGTATTGCCGTCTGGCTGTGGTCGAAGCCGATACGCTGGTCTGGATTGCCCGCGCCCAAGGGGCAACGGCAGGCCTGCGCTACGAGCCGGATATGGGTGCCGATGTGGTGTTACACACAACGGCAACAGGCAAAGCGTGGCTTGCAACTTTGCCCGAGCACGAGGCCATACGTATTGTATTTGCTTCAGGTTTCAGCGAGCGGCCCGGTTTCGGCCCCAATGCTATTCGTGACATCGATACGTTGCGGATGCATCTGGATCATGTGCACAAGCGGGGCTTTGCGCTGGCGGTCGAGGAAGGGGAAGTCGGCACTGTGGCTTTGGCAGTCCCTCTGCGGAGCAGTCCCGATCCTTCAGCGCCGGTCGTCGGCACATTGAGTGTGGCCGGTCCGATCGCCCGTATCCAGCCCGACCGTTACGCGGATTTTGCCGAGCATTTGCACGAGGCAGCGCAAAATGTCTGTGAGGTCTGGACGCTGCGCAACCGCCAATCGAACCGGATGATCACCGCCAGTGCGGGATCCGAATTACACCCCGCTGCACAATCCCTTGGAACTGTAGGATGACACTGAATTGCTCCATTTTCATCGGAGACGTTTTACTTCATTTCACGCGACCATATCGAACACGTCGCGCTGTGCATAGAAGTTCTCTTCGGCCTCGGCTGGCGGTATGTTTCCTATTGGTCCAAGCAGCAGTCTATTGTTGAACCTATCAACCCATCCAAGGTTGTCCGTGCGGTTTCAGCTGAGGCAGATACCTTGGCGATCATCACAATGCTGATCGAGGATTATGAACGCTGCCATCACCCGATCACGGACCCTGATCCAATTGATTT
>CAIYZJ010000272.1 GCA_903930675.1 uncultured Hyphomicrobiales bacterium | reverse complement strand
GGCAAATACCGCCCAGATGCTCGCGTTCCACCAAAGCGGTTTTGAAACCCAGTTGGGCCGAACGGATCGCCGACACATAGCCACCCGGACCACCACCGATAATCAGGACATCATAAACCGCATCAGACATGACCGCTGCTCATTGAAATTATACAGCCGAAGGGTCCATCCCTTTGATGAGCAAGGGATGGAACGGAAAAGGCAATCAAACCAACAAACTCATGGGATTTTCGATCAAGACCTTGATGGCGGCAATCAGTTCTGCCCCCAAGGCACCGTCGACAGCACGATGGTCGCAAGACAGGGTTACGCTCATCACGGTAGCAATCGCCAGCGCGCCGTTTTTGACAACGGGGCGTTGCTCACCCGCACCCACCGCCAGAATGGTGGAATGGGGAGGATTGATCACGGCGGTGAAATCCTTGATGCCGAACATACCGAGATTGGAGACGGCCGTGGTGCCGCCCTGATATTCCTCGGGCTTCAATTTGCGTGATTTGGCGCGGGCAGCAAAATCCTTCATCGCCAAAGCGATGCCCGACAGGGTCACCGTATCGGCATGGCGGATGATCGGGGTGATCAAGCCATTGCCAGGCAAAGCCACGGCCACGCCGACATCGGCATGGTGGTGTTTCAGCATCGCGGTTTCGGTCCATGTCACATTGGCATCGGGCACGCGCACCAAAGCCAGTGCCAGAGCCTTGATCACCATATCATTGACCGAGACTTTCCATGCCACCTTGCCCTCTTTGTCTTTGGGAGCGGAGGCGTTGATCTGCTCGCGCAGTTTGAGCAGCGCGTCGATCTCGCAATCCATGGTCAGATAGAATTGCGGCACGGTCTGGCGGGCTTCCGTCAGGCGGCGGGCAATGGTTTTGCGCATGCCGTCATGCGGGATCTCGTCAAAGCTGCCGGGCGTGAACAGTTTGCGGGTCTGGTCGTCGCTGATGGCGGGTGCAGGTGCCGCGGCGGCGACTGCCACAGGGGCCGCAGACGCTTTGGGTGCTGGTGCGGATACCCCGCCAGCCAGGGCCGCGCGCACATCCCGCTCGACAATGCGGCCATGCGGACCAGAGCCGGTCACGCGGTTCAAATCCAGACCGCCATCTTTGGCAATGCGCTTGGCCAAGGGCGAAGCAAACACTTTCGAGCCGGACACGGTTTGCGGTACATGGGCAGCCGACACGGGAGCCGCAGCAGCAGGAGCAGGCGTTGCAGCAGCGGGAGCGGCAGCAGCGGGAGCAGCTGCAACCGGTGCAGATGCAGTGCCAACCTTGGACACATCTTCGCCCTCTGCGGCAATGATGGCGATCAGCTGGTTGACGGGCACATCATTGCTACCCGCAGGCACCACGATTTTGGCCAGAATCCCTTCATCGACCGCCTCGACCTCCATGGTCGCCTTGTCGGTTTCGATTTCGGCCAGCACATCACCGGATTTGATGGTGTCGCCTTCCTTTTTGAGCCATTTGGACAGATTGCCCTTTTCCATCGTGGGCGACAGTGCAGGCATCAAGACATTGACGGACATGGTCGTCTCCCCTCAGCGATAGGTGACTGCGCGGGCGGCTTCCACCACCTCGCCGACATTGGGCAACGCCAGTTTTTCAAGATTGGCGGCATAGGGCATCGGCACATCCTTGCCGGTGATGCGGATGACCGGCGCGTCGAGATAGTCGAACGCCTTTTCCATCACCTGGGCCGAAATTTCCGAACCGATACCCGATTGCGGCCAGCCTTCTTCCACCGTGATGCAGCGGCCCGTCTTGCGCACAGAGGCGATGATGGTGTCGACATCCATCGGGCGGAGAGTGCGCAGATCGATCACTTCCGCTTCGATCCCCAGAGTAGCCAGTTCTTCGGCGGCTTTGAGCGCATAGGTCATGCCGATCGAGAAGGAGACGATGGTGACATCCTTACCCGTGCGGGCAATGCGGGCCTTGCCGATCGGCAGCAAGAAATCATCCATCTTCGGGACCATGCCGGTCTGACCGTAAAGGATTTCGTTTTCGAGGAACACCACAGGATTGGGATTGCGGATAGCCGCTTTCAGCAAGCCTTTGGCATCGGCCGCATTGGAGGGCGAAACCACCAGCAGGCCGGGTACGTTGGAATACCATGCCGAATAATCCTGCGAATGCTGGGCACCCACACGGGCCGCTGCACCGTTTGGACCGCGGAACACAATCGGACAACCCATCTGGCCACCCGACATATACAGCGTTTTTGCAGCCGAATTGATAATGTGATCAATGGCTTGCATGGCAAAGTTGAAGGTCATGAATTCCAGGACAGGACGCAGGCCCGTGAGAGCCGCACCGACCGCGATACCGGCAAAGCCATGTTCGGTAATCGGGGTATCGATCACGCGGCGGGGACCGAATTCCTGCAACAGGCCCTGGGTGATTTTGTAAGCGCCCTGATATTCGGCCACTTCTTCGCCCATCACAAACACGCCGTCATTGGCACGCATTTCTTCGGCCATCGCATCACGCAGTGCTTCGCGCATGGTTTGCGGGACCATTTCGATACCGTGCGGGATTTCACCCGAGGCATCATAGGCCGGAATATCGGGATGCGCAGTTGCCGGCACGCTCGCATGAACGGCAGGAGCGGCTGCAGGAGAAGCAACAGCTGCAGGTGCGGCGGCAGGTGCGGCGGCGGGTGCATTGCTTGCTTTGCTCACATCCTCGCCTTCGGCGGCAATGATGGCGATCAGCTGGTTGACCGGCACATCATTGGTGCCCGCAGGCACAAGGATTTTGGCCAGAATGCCTTCGTCGACCGCTTCGACTTCCATGGTCGCCTTGTCGGTTTCGATTTCGGCAATCACATCGCCGGGTTTAATGGTGTCGCCTTCGTTTTTCAGCCATTTGGACAGATTGCCCTTTTCCATGGTTGGCGAAAGAGCGGGCATCAGGACTTCGATTGACATAGCTCGTGCTCCGGTTGTTCGCGCCGCGCGCAACGCGCTGGCGGCGGCCAAATAAGTTAGCGAAGAATATCCGTGAAGAGTTCTGACGGATCTGGCTCGGGATTGGTTGTGGCAAAATCGGCGGCCGCATTCACAATCTCGCGGACATGGGAGTCCACGGCCTTCAACTCGTCTTCGCTGATCTTCCATTCATCGATCAAACGGCGACGGACCTGCTCGATCGGATCGTGCTCCTCGCGCATTTTCTGCACTTCGTCCTTGGAGCGGTATTTGGCCGGATCGGACATCGAATGGCCGCGGTAACGATAGGTCTGCATTTCGAGAATGTAGGGACCCTTGCCGTCGCGGCACCACTGGATCGCCCGTTCGGCGGCTTCCTTGACCGCGCGGACATCCATGCCGTCGACCTGTTCGCCCGGTATGTTGAAAGACACGCCGCGCTTGGAGAAATCCGTCTGTGCCGAAGCGCGGCTGACCGCCGTGCCCATCGCGTAACGGTTGTTCTCGATCACATAGACAACCGGCAGCTTCCAGAGTTCGGCCATGTTGAAACATTCATAGACCTGACCCTGATTGGCCGCGCCGTCGCCGAAATAGGTCATCGAGACACGACCGTCATTGCGGTAATGGTTGGCAAAGGCCAGACCGGTGCCGAGCGATACCTGTGCGCCGACGATGCCGTGGCCGCCGTAGAAATTGCTTTCGACGCTGAACATATGCATCGAACCGCCCTTGCCGCGCGACAGACCGCCCGAACGGCCGGTCAATTCCGCCATCACGCCTTTGGGATCCATGCCGCAAGCCAGCATATGGCCGTGGTCGCGATAGCCGGTGATCACCTGATCGCCCTTGGCCGATGCCATCTGCATGCCGACGACAACCGCTTCCTGACCGATATACAAGTGGCAGAAACCGCCGATCAGGCCCATGCCATACATCTGGCCGGCCTTTTCCTCGAAGCGGCGGATCATCAGCATATCGCGATAGGCGCTGACTTCCTCGTCCCTGCTCAAAGCAACCGGACCGTTGCTGCGGCGGGTCAATGTCCGCGCGCCACGCGCTGCCCCTGCTTTGCCCGGTGATGCTTTGTTCTGACTTCCAGCCTTGGCGGCAACAGCCATGATCTTCTCCCTAAATAAAACCATTTCTTAAACTTTAGACCAAATCGGAGAAGATGACGAGGGTAAAAACAACGAATTAAAAAAGATTTTTAGCTAATAAACCACTGTAATTGCTTGAAATTATAAAATGAACTGTAATGTGGTTCATTTTATAAATGCTCTGTTGCAGCCTAACGAATGTCAGTTTTGTTCCGTGGCTGATCCATGATCACGATATCGCCGCGCTGCACACGGCCAAGCCCGATGCGTCCGCGCTCCTCCAGCAAATCACGGTCGACATGATCGTTTCGCAAAGCATCGACACGGATCTGCCAACGCTCGCGTTCGGCTTGCTGGGATTGCAACTCCCTGTCCAGCACATCGAGTTTCTGGGTCAGGGTTTCCCTTGTTTCCAGCCCGCGATTCCCGTTATGGGCATGATAGATGAAATAATAGGATGCCGAGCCCGCAATACCGTAAAGGGCGAGCCACAAAACAAAACCGCGGAATCGTTTCTGAACAACCATGGCCTTCACTATGCCACTGCAAAGATTGAAAAAGTGTTAGCTCAAAAAAAGGGAGGCCCGAGCGGACCTCCCGTATTGGTTTTCACACTGGTGCAATGTTCAGACGCGCAGGGCTTTGAGGGCATCGCGGCCTGCAAAGCGGGCCTGTGAGCCCAACTCCTGCTCGATGCGCAGCAACTGGTTGTATTTGGCGGTGCGGTCGGAACGGGCCAGCGAGCCGGTTTTGATCTGTCCGCAATTGGTGGCAACCGCCAGATCGGCAATGGTGGAATCCTCGGTTTCACCCGAACGATGCGACATGACAGCAGTATAACCGGCGCGATGGGCCATATCGACGGCAGCAAGTGTTTCGGTCAATGTGCCGATCTGGTTGACTTTGACCAGAATGGAATTGGCCACATTGTTGCGGATGCCATCCGACAGACGCGCGACATTGGTGACAAAGAGGTCATCGCCGACCAGCTGGCACTGGTGGCCGATGGTTTTGGTCAGCAAGGCCCAGCCGGCCCAGTCATCTTCCGACATGCCGTCTTCGATCGAGACAATCGGATAGGCATTGACGAGTTTTGCGAGATAGCTGACCTGATCCTCGATCGAGCGCACCTTGCCTTCGCCTTCATAATGGTAGCTGTTGGCTTTGAAAAATTCGGTCGAGGCGCAATCGAGCGCGATCATCACATTCTTGCCGGGGTGGAAACCCGCGCTGGCAATGGCGTGCATCACGAAATCCAGAGCGGCTTCGGCAGACGGCAGATTGGGGGCAAATCCGCCCTCGTCGCCGACATTGGTGTTGTGTCCGGCCTGTTTGAGCGAGGATTTCAACGTGTGGAAGATTTCAGCGCCCATGCGCAGCGCTTCCGAAAAACTTTCGGCACCGACCGGCATGATCATGAATTCCTGAAAATCAATCGGGTTGTCGGCATGCATGCCGCCATTGATGATGTTCATCATCGGCACGGGCAGGATACGGGCCGAGGTGCCGCCGACATAGCGGTAGATCGGCAATGCACGCGCTTCGGCTGCGGCTTTGGCGACCGCCAGCGACACGCCCAGCATGGCATTGGCCCCCAGACGCGATTTGTTGGGAGTGCCGTCGAGTTCGATCATCGCCTCGTCGATCATCACCTGTTCTTCGGCATCAAAGCCTTCCAGCGCATCGAGAATTTCGGTGTTGACGGCCTCGACCGCTTTCAGGACGCCCTTGCCTCCATAACGCGACTTGTCGCCGTCCCGCAATTCGACAGCCTCGTGTGCACCGGTGGATGCCCCCGAAGGCACGGCCGCGCGGCCATAGGAGCCATCTTCGAGAATCACATCGACTTCAACAGTCGGGTTGCCACGGCTATCAAGGATTTCGCGGGCGATAATATCAACAATCTCGGTCATAGGGCTCTCCGTCACATGATCTCTTCGTCATAAGCTATTCGTGCCGAACCGCAAAGGGCGCAAAAGGTCTAGCCAAAAGATCGGGCCAAATATCGGTTCAAATATCGGTCCTTGCTGCTTTGCCGATTTATCTCTCTCGACTAAAACACCTGTCACAGGATAAAAGCCACCGACACAGGCGCGAACAAACACGCGCATCACTGACAGCAAGATTGTGACAGGCTCATGACCCAGACACCGCACGGCCCGACATCTCACACCACCGAGACACTCCGGCAGGGCTCGCCCCTGCATCTGGGCCAAGCCTCCGCCCTGCCCGCCACGCCCGAACAGGCGGTGCTGGACCGTGTGCCGAACCCGCATCAGGGCACATCCTATCTGGCGCGTTTCACCTGTCCCGAATTCACCTCGATCTGCCCTGTCACGGGCCAGCCGGATTTCGGTATTCTGGTGATCGATTATCTGCCCGGTGCCTGGCTGGTGGAATCCAAATCGCTGAAACTCTATCTCGGGGCGTTCCGCAACCATGGGGCTTTCCACGAGGATTGCACGGTCGGCATCGGCAAGCGTCTGGTCGACCTGCTGGAACCCGAATGGTTCCGCATCGGCGGTTACTGGTACCCGCGCGGCGGCATCCCGATTGACGTATTCTGGCAGACCGGCAAACCGCCCGAAGCCCTGTGGTTGCCCGATCAGGGCGTTGCGCCTTATCGGGGGCGGTGAGGACAATCTAGCCTCATTGAAACCCTGTATCCTGTCATGCTCGCCCTTGTGGCGGGCATCCACGTCTTGGGATGCTCAATAAAAGACGGGGATGGCCGGAACAAGTCCGGCCAGGACAATTTTATTTATGTTCAATGACTTGGAAACGGAAACTGAAGATCAACAGGCCTTAGCCACCGCATCAAACGCCATCAGCCGTTTCAACAAGGCTTCCATTTCATCCAACGGCACCATATTCGGACCATCGGAAAAGGCCTCGGCTGGATTGTCATGGCTTTCGATAAACAGGCCGGCCACACCCACAGCGACGGCCGCGCGGGCCAGAACAGGGACATATTCGCGTTGGCCGCCCGAGGAGGCACCCTGCCCGCCCGGTTGCTGGACGGAGTGTGTGGCATCGAAAATCACCGGCGCGCCGGTTTCCTGAGCCATCAAGGGCAGACCGCGAAAATCGGTGACCAGCGTGTTATAGCCGAATGATGCGCCGCGCTCGGTCACCATGACATTATGGTTTCCGGTCTCGGTGATCTTGGAAACAACGTTTTTCATGTCCCAAGGCGCCAGAAACTGGCCCTTTTTGACATTGATCACCCGCCCCGTTTCGGCTGCCGCAATCAACAGATCGGTCTGGCGGCACAAAAAGGCGGGAATTTGCAGGATATCGACCACTTCGGCGACAGGCTTGCACTGTTCGCGGTCGTGGATATCGGTGACGACCGGCAGGCCGTATTTGCTTTTGATCTCGGCAAACACATCCATGGCTTTGGACAGACCAATCCCGCGCCGCCCTTTCGACGAAGTCCGGTTGGCCTTGTCGAACGAGGCCTTGAATACCAGCCCGATGCCTAGTTTTTGGGTGATTTCATGCAAGGCGGCCGCCATGAACAGCGCATGTTCGCGGCTTTCCATGGCACAGGGACCGGCCATCAGCGAAAACGGCAAATGGTTTCCGAAGGAAACGGAACCGGCGGAAACAATAGCGGGGATGCTGTGTGCGTTGGTCATAGACCTGTATACCCCGTTTGCGGACCCGTCTCAATCAGACTTGCGGGCAAGTGCTGCCCGCACTGGCGCTTACACCAAGCGGCTTTGTTCGACTGCTGCCGCGATAAAGCTGGCAAACAACGGATGCGGCTCGAACGGACGTGATTTCAATTCGGGATGGTATTGCACGCCGATGAACCACGGATGATCGGGGAATTCGACCGTTTCGGGCAACAAACCATCGGGCGACACGCCCGCAAACTGCATGCCCTTGGCCTCGAGTGCGGCCCGATAGGACATATTGACCTCGTAACGGTGGCGGTGACGCTCTTCGATGTCGGTCGAACCATAGACGGCGGCAATATGGCTGTTGGGGTCGAGTTTGGCCTTGAATGCACCCAGACGCATGGTGCCGCCGAGATCGCCGCCTTGGGCGCGGATTTCCAGCTCGTTGCCGCGCATCCATTCGGTCATCAGACCGACCAGCGGCTCCTTGCAGGCGCCGAATTCGGTGGAATTGGCCCCCTTGATTCCCGCCAGATTGCGCGCGGCTTCGATCACCGCCATCTGCATGCCGAAGCAAATGCCGAAATACGGCACTTTATGGGTGCGGGCAAAGCCTGCCGCGGCTATTTTGCCCTCGGCCCCGCGCTGGCCGAAACCGCCGGGCACCAGAATTCCGTGGACATGTTCCAGCAATGGCGCGGGATCTTCGCTTTCGAATACTTCGGACTCGATCCAGTCCAACTTGACCTTGACCCGATTGGCAATGCCGCCATGCGCCAAGGCCTCGATCAGCGATTTATAGGCGTCTTTCATGCCGGTATATTTGCCGACAATCGCAATGGTGACTTCGCCTTCGGGATTGGAAATTCTCTCGGACACCGCATCCCAACGGCTCAGATCGGGCTTGGGAGCAGGCTCGATGCCGAAAGCGGCCAGCAGTTCCTGATCCAGTCCGGCCTGATGATAGGCGGCGGGAACATCATAGATCGAGGCGACATCGCGCGCTTCGATCACCGCGCCTTCGCGCACATTGCAGAACAAAGCCAGTTTGCGGCGTTCCTCGGCGGGGATTTCACGATCCGAACGGCACAAAAGAATATCGGGCTGGATGCCGATCGACCGCAATTCTTTGACCGAATGCTGGGTCGGCTTGGTTTTCAACTCGCCGGCGGTCGGAATATAGGGCAGTAGCGTCAGGTGCACATAAACGGCATGGCCGCGTGGCAAATCATTGCCCAATTGGCGGATGGCTTCGAAAAAAGGCAGGCCTTCGATATCGCCGACCGTGCCGCCGATTTCCACCAGCACGAAATCGTAATCGTCATTGCCGGAAAGCACGAAGTCCTTGATCGCGTCGGTGACATGCGGGATCACCTGCACGGTGCCGCCGAGATAGTCGCCGCGCCGTTCCCTTGCGATAATGTCCTGATAGATCCGGCCGGTGGTGATGTTGTCCTGGCGGTTTGCCGGG
>CAIYZJ010000271.1 GCA_903930675.1 uncultured Hyphomicrobiales bacterium | reverse complement strand
TGGCATCGGCACGGCACAGGCGGCCACAACCCTGAAAATCTCCCACCAATTCCCCGGCGGCACGATTGATCAGGGCGATTTCCGCGACCGGCTCTGCCTCAAATTTGCCCAGAATATTGCCAAGGTCAGTAATGGCGAATTGAACGCGCAGGTCTATCCCGGCTCCTCGCTGATGAAGACCAATGCGCAATTCTCGGCCATCCGCAAAGGCGCGCTGGATATGACCTTCTATCCGCTGTCCTATGCGGGCGGAGAATTGCAGGAAACCAATATCGGTTTGATGCCCGGCCTCGTGACCTCCTACGAACAGGGCGCGGCATGGAAAAAAGCGCCGATCGGCCAGAAGCTGACACAATTCCTCAATGAAAAAGGCGTGATCATTGTCTCGTGGGTCTGGCAATCGGGTGGTGTTGCCAGCCGCGGCGCGCCGATCCTGTCGCCCGCCGATGCCAAGGGCCTGAAAATCCGCGGCGGCTCGCGTGAAATGGATCTGGTCTTTCAGGCGGCAGGGGCCGCGACCCTCAACATTCCATCGAACGAGAGCTATGCCGCCATGCAGACCGGCGCATGCGATGCGGTCTGCACCTCCTCGACCTCGCTGATCTCGTTCCATCTCGATGAATTGTCGAAAGGGCTGACATCGGGCAAAGGCAATTTCTACTGGTTCATGTTCGAACCATTGCTGATGTCGAAAACCATTTTCCAGGGCCTGAGCAAATCACAGCAGGATGCCATTATGGGCGTCGGTGAATCGTTGGAAGCCTTCGGTATGGAAGGTGCCAAAACCGACGATGTCGAGGTCGAAAAAATCTTTGCCAAGGCAGGCGCGAAAGTACAATCGCTTGATGCCGCGACCCTCAACCAGTGGCGCACCCTGTCTCGCGAGACAGCATGGAAAGATTATGCCAACCGCAATTCAAGCTGTGCCGAAATGCTGAAACTGGCAGAGGCTGTCTCGTGAGCCACGGCCTTCCTGAAGAATTTCAAACCGCCGCTGCGCCTGCCAAGCCTTTGACAGGCTGGCTTGGCGTAGCCGCTTCGCTGATCGAACGCATCAATTCTGCCGTGATGACGCTGGGCGGGATCGCCCTGATTGTCGCCTGTCTGGTGCTGACCTACAGTGTTGTTGTGCGGTATGCCTTGAAAATTCCGACCGACTGGCAGGATGAAACCGCCATTTTCCTGTTGGTAGGTGCTACCTTTTTGTCGGGAGCCGCTGTGCAGTCGCGTCGTGGCCATGTCGGCATCGAAGCACTGGCAAGCATCCTGCCTGCATCCGTCAACCATGTCCGTCAGGTGTTGACCGATCTGTTTTCCGCACTGTTTTGTGTCTTCTTCTCATGGAAAAGCGTGACTTTGCTGCATGAGGCACTGGTGGATGATCAACATTCATCTTCAACTTGGGGGCCGCCATTGTCGATCCCCTATGGCTTGATGACCATCGGCATGATCCTGCTGACCATCCAGATTATTTTGCAGGTGGTAATCGGCATCAGCCAGAGGAGTGAACAATCATGACAACAGGCATGATCGGGCTGCTCTATGGCGGTGCCACGCTGGCTGTGATGTTTTCGGGCATGCCCATTGCTTTCGCGCTGGGCGCGGTAGCGGTGGTGTTTATGGCGATCTTCATGCCGCATGCCGCCCTCGATACCGTCACACAGAATGTCTACGAGGAAATGTCGTCGATCACCTTGCTGGCCATTCCGCTGTTTATCCTGAAAGGGGCTGCAATCGGCCGCTCGCGCGCCGGTCAGGATCTCTATTCGGCCATGCACGCCTTTATGCACCGCATCCCCGGTGGTTTGGGCATTGCCAATGTGTTTGCCTGCGCGCTGTTTGCGGCAATGGCGGGATCATCGCCCGCCACCTGCTCGGCCATCGGTTCGGCGGGCATTCCCGAGATGCGCAAGCGCGGCTATTCGGGACGCTTTGCGGCGGGCGTGATTGCAGCGGGCGGTACGCTCGGCATTTTGCTCCCTCCTTCCATCACCATGATCCTCTATGCCGTGGCTGCCGAACAATCGCTGGGTCGGTTGTTTCTGGCGGGTATCGGGCCGGGCATGTTGCTGGTCGGCCTGTTTGCGCTTTATGCGGTCTACCGTTTCAGGGTCGAATATGCGACGGCCGAGCGCGCTTATGAGGCGCATGGCACAGAGCATGCGATCCTGTCGACCGAGCAACTGACACGTGCCGAAAAATTCGCGCTGTTGCCGCGCGTGCTGCCCTTCATCGTGCTGCTGACCGGTGTGATGGCCGCACTCTATGGCGGCTATGCGACGCCTTCGGAAACCGCAGGGCTTGGCGGGATTCTGGCTCTGGGGCTGATTGCCGTCGTCTATGGGGTCTGGCGGCCGAAAGATGTGACCCCGATCCTGCATGCGACCTTGCGGGAGTCGACCATGCTGATGATGATCATCGGCATGTCGCTGCTCTATTCCTATGTGATGAGCTATCTGCATATCTCGCAGGCGGCGGCACAGGCGATTGTGGCTTTGCAACTCTCGCCTTGGTTCCTGCTGGCCACCATTTTGCTGATGGTGGTGGTGCTGGGCTTTTTCCTGCCTCCGGTCTCGATCATCCTGATGACCGCGCCGATCATCCTGCCGCCGCTCAAAGCCGCCGGTTTCGATCTGATCTGGTTTGGCATTGTCATGACCATCGTGATGGAAATGGGCTTGATCCACCCGCCGGTGGGGTTGAATATTTTCGTGATCAAAAATATCGCCCCCGATATTCCGCTGTCAGAGGTGATCTGGGGCACGGTGCCGTTTGTGCTGCTGATGTTGCTGGCTGTTATCCTGCTCAGTGTGTTTCCCGAAATCGCCACGGGTCTTCCGAATATGGTGATGGGGACGAAATGAGCTTTGATCCGCATATCGACAAGGAATACGACAACCGCGCCCGCGTGCCCGAACATCCCGTTCATATCGCCCGATGGCAGACCGATGCCCAAGCCTATCGGGAGGAAACCGTTGCCAGCGGTCAATCTCTGCTTGGCCTGAGCTATGGCCCGCACGAGCGGCAGGCGATGGACCTGTTCGGTCCCGATGCAAGGGCCGACCAAGGCGGGCGCGGCCCGATCCTGCTGTTCATCCATGGCGGCTATTGGCGCGGGCTGGACCGCTCGTTTTTCAGCCATCTCGCCAAAGGGCTCAATGCCCATGGCGTGACTGTGGCTATTCCGAGTTACCGGCTGTGCCCTGCGGTGGGCATACAAGACATTATCGACGATCTGCGCAGTGCAGCCCGCGCGCTGTATACCCGCACCCGCCGCCCGATGGCCGTGGCAGGCCATTCGGCAGGCGGACATCTGACGGCCTGCCTGCTCGGCACCGACTGGCAAGCCTATGACGCTTCCCTGCCCAATAATCTGACCACAAAGGGCTACTCCATCTCCGGCCTGTTCGATCTGCTGCCGATGATGCAAACTGTGATGAATGCCGATTTCAAGCTGGACGCTCCGGAAGCCAAATGCGTCTCGCCCGCACTCTGGACCCTGCCCGCGTCTGTGGCCTCGCATCTCGTGATGGACGCGGTGGTGGGCGGCGACGAGAGCGACGAATATTTCCGCCAGAGCGCGCTGATCGCCGACGTCTGGGGCAAGCAAGGGGCAAAGGTGTCGTGGAGCAAACACCCCGACACCAACCACTTCACCATTCTCGCCCCGATGAGCGAGCCCGACAGCGCGATGACCGCAAGACTTGTCGAACTGGCGCAACAGGCTTAGGGTCTCGTTTCAAAATCAACCGGAATAGGCGAAATCGGGATTACAGGTCATGCAGACTTTTTTTGTTGAAATCAAATGCAAGCTCGGCAAAACCTATGAGGTGGCCAGCCGTCTGGCCGACGCCGAAATCGCCTCGGAAATCTATTCGATTGCCGGCCATTTCGATATTCTGGCCAAGTTCCACATCGATGACAACGCCGATATCGGCCACTTCGTCGGCCAGCAGGTGCAGACCATCGCCGACATCGTCGATACGCATACGATTATTACCTTCAAGGCGTTTTGAGCAGGCTTGGACCGGCAAGACATCGTTTTCCCGTTGAATGGAATTTCAAGGTTTGCCAATTTTTGATGGTTGGCAACTGATCGACTAGACTTCTCCGGAGAGATCGTGCCAGCCAGCCGGTTTACCGGTCACTTGCACAGGGCTGTGGGCCACACGATCCGTCGGTGGTTTTGATCGTCGGGATATCGGGACGGCTTTAAGCCGTCCTTTTTATTGCGCTGTGCAAAAATCACGTGTCATCTGGTGTCAGGCAATTCCACACAGAAAAAATCCCTGTATCGACGGCGTCCCTCGGGCGAGATTTCCAGTGATCTTGCGTCGGATCGCTTGCGGATCCATCCCTTTTCCAATCCGTGAGTACAGAGCACCTTGCCGAGACGGCCG
>CAIYZJ010000270.1 GCA_903930675.1 uncultured Hyphomicrobiales bacterium | reverse complement strand
CGGCGTGTTGCCGGGTGTGCTGATTGCCGAATCAATCTGGCCCAATTCGGCCTATCCCGACGGCAATGGCATCAATACGCTGACCGGAGCCGATCAGGCCGCCCCCTTTGGCGGCGCGGCTTTCCATGACATCCATGCGGCCATCAGGCCTTATTTGAACACAAGTGATTGACCTGAGCCGCGTGGCGTTGCACTTGTTCGCCAACAATCCATCCAGAACCGGAGTGAGACAATGATCAATGGAATGCGTGTAGCGGGTCTTGTGCTGATGCTGGCCGTTGCGGGCTGTAACACCGTGACCGAGCCCGACCCCAGCGCCAAAACCATGAGCCGCGATGAATTGCGCGTCACGACCAAAGAATTCTGCATACGCCGCGTCACCAAGGAAAACAATCTGAGCGCCGAGGCGGCTGAAAAGGGTTGCGGTTGCTATGCCTCGCGCACCGTGGGCAGCCTCAACAAGGCCGAATTCGCCGCCTTCCGCGATCAGGGCTATTTCAATGACTCAGCGCGTGACAAGGCTTTGACCAGTCTCGACATCTGCCGCGTTCCGCGCCCGTAACAGCTGCGGGTCCAGCCATCCAAAAGCCTGTGGAGCCAACCGGCCCCGCAGGCTTTTTTGTTCAGCCTTTTGCGAGTTTTTGGGCCGCGCGCAAGGCGTAATAGGTCAGAATGCCGTCGGCCCCTGCCCGTTTGAAACCCGTCAGGCTTTCCATCATCGCCTTGTCGCCATCAATCCAGCCGTTTTGGGCGGCGGCCTCGATCATCGCAAATTCCCCCGACACCTGATAGGCGAAGGTGGGGCGCGCGAACGTATCCTTGATCCGCCGGATGATGTCGAGATAGGGCATGCCCGGCTTGACCATCACCATATCCGCGCCCTGTTCGAGATCGAGCCCGACCTCGTAGAGGGCCTCGTCGGAATTGTGCGGGTCCATCTGATAGGTGCGTTTGTCGCCCTGCAAGGTGGCGTTGGAGCCGACCGCCTCGCGGAACGGACCGTAAAAGGCCGAGGCATATTTGGCCGCATAGGCCATGATCTGCACATCCTCGAAACCGGCCTGATCCAGCCCGCTGCGAATCGCCTCGATGCGGCCATCCATCATGTCGGAAGGTGCGATGATGTCGCAACCCGCTTCGGCCTGCAACACGGCTTGCTGCACCAGCACCGCCACGGTCGCATCATTGAGGATCACGCCGTTTTCCAGCAAGCCGTCATGGCCGTGGCTGGTATAGGGATCAAGCGCGACATCGGTCAGAATCCCGATCTGCGGTACCGCCTTTTTGACCGCGCGGCAGACCTGACAGACCAGATTATGGCCGTTGAGCGCCTCGCTGCCCTGCTCGTTGCGCAAAGCGGGGTTGGTGTAGGGAAACAAAGCGATGACCGGAATACCGGCATCGGCGGCCACTTGCGCGGCTTTGACCACCTCGTCGACCGACAGGCGCGACACGCCCGGCATGCTGGCAATCGGCTCGATCACGCCGCTGCCTTCGCGCACAAACAAGGGCCAGATCAAATCATCGACCGTCACGGTATTTTCGCGCACCAAACGACGGGCCCAATCCGATTTGCGGTTGCGGCGCGGACGGTGAGTCAGTTCAAGATTTGCTGATAACCCGTTGAACGGGAATGAAGAAGATTTTGTCATGACATCCTCGACTATCGCAGAAAATGGGCTGCACTCTCTTTAGCACCAACGCAACCCCTGCGAAAGCCGAGTGGTCAATCTGCCACACCCATGGCATTCTCGGATCGTCGGTCACAACAACGAGAATTGCGCGCATGGAAACGCCAGACGTCATTTGCGAGAAGCGCGGATCAGCCGGACTGATCCGCCTCAACCGCCCCAAGGCACTCAATGCCCTGACCTTGCAGATGGTGCATGCAATCGCGCAGGCTCTGGATGCGTGGGAACATGATCCCGATGTGACCCGCATCGTGCTGGATGCCGAGGGCGAGAAAGCCTTTTGCGCGGGCGGCGATATCCGCTCGATCATCGAACTGGGCAAGCAGGGCCGCAAGGACATTGCCGTGCGCTTCTGGGCCGATGAATACCGACTCAACACCCGCATCAAATTCTATCCCAAACCCTATCTGTCGCTGATCGACGGCATTGTGATGGGCGGCGGGGTCGGCATAACGCTGCATGGCAGCCACCGGATTGCCGGAGACCGCTGGTCGTTTGCGATGCCCGAAGTGGGGATCGGCCTGTTTCCCGATGTCGGCGGCGGCTATGCCTTGCCGCGTTTGCCGGGCGAAACAGGCATGTGGATCGCACTGACCGGCACCCGCATCAACCGTGCCGATGCGCTGGCGCTGGGTCTGGCAACCCATGGCGTTGCCAGCGACAGGATAGCCGATCTCAAAGCGGCCCTGATTGCGGGCGAAGCGATCGATGCGGTGCTGGAGCGTTTCTGCCTGCCGCACCAGACCGCCCCAGTCCCGGACAATCGCACAGTGATTGATTACTGCTTTGCCGGCACGTCGGTGCCCGATGTGCTGGCGCGTCTGGAGGCGCATTCGGACGATTCCGATTTTGCCGCGCAAGCCGCAAAGACCATCCGCACCAAATCACCCACCAGTCTGGCCATCACCTACCGGCAATTGCGGTTGGGCGCGGAGCTGACCTTCCGCGAGGTGATGAAGATGGAATTCCGCATCGTCTCGCGGGTGCTCGACGGGGTGGATTTTTACGAAGGCGTGCGTGCCGCCGTCATCGACAAGGACCAGGCCCCGCGCTGGACACCTGCAACGCTCGAACAGCTGGATATGGAAGAGATCGAGGCCTATTTCGCCCCGCTGCACCACGAGCTGGAACTGCCGCAGCCGGCACGCCTGTAAGGCTCAGCGCGCAACGCCGTTGTTGAGACGGTGTTGCGCCAACTGTCCGGCCTGCGCAACCGTTTCCACCCGTTCCACCAAGGGGGCTTCGATATGCTGGGTGGCCAGAACGGCTGCCACATCATCGCGCAACGAGGTCAGAATGATCAGTGTGCCGCTTTTGTGCAGGCGTTCGATCACCGCATGCAGCGCATGGGCGGCCGAGCCATCGCAAAACGGCACCGCGCTGAAATCGATCACCAGCACTTGCGGCTTGATGCCGATCTGTTCCAGCACACTGGAGACATCGGCGGCGGAGCCGAAGAAGAACGATCCGGTCAGCCGCGCATAGGCGATCCTGTCATCGTTTTGCAGGCTTTCCGGCAGAAAGACTTCGTGTTGCGGGCCGTGTTTGGCCTCGACCGCCATCAGATGCGCCATTTTGCGGATGAAAAACAGCGAGCCCAATATCACACCGACCAGAATCCCTTCGGTCAGATCGCGGAAAATCGTCAGGCCGAAGGTGGACAGCACCACCAGTGAATCCTCGCGCGAATGGCGCAGAATGGCGGCAAATTCTTTCTTTTCGGCCATGTTCCACGACACAACAGCCAAAACGGCCGCCAATGCCGCCAAGGGTATGTAGGAGGCCAGCGGAGCCGCCACCATCATCAGCAGCAGCAACACCACCGCATGGATCATGCCCGACACCGGAGACGTCCCGCCTGCCCTGACATTGGTGGCCGTGCGGGCAATCGTGCCGGTGACGCAAATGCCGCCGAACAGCGCCGAACCGATATTGCCGACACCCTGTGCGACCAGCTCCATATTGGAGCGATGCCTGCGTCCCGTCATGCTGTCGGCGACAACAGCGGATAACAGGCTTTCGATACTGCCCAGCAGCGTGAAGGCCACCGCATCGGGCAGCACGGCCATGATTTTGTCCAAAGCCAGATCGGGAATATGCGGGGCGGGCAACAGATTGGGGATGCCACCGAATTTCGAGCCGATTGTATCAAGGCTTACGCCCAGTTTCGACAGCGCAACCGCCATAAAACCCGAGGCGACGATGGTGATCAGCAGGCCGGGCCAATGGGGCCGGTATTTGCGGCACCATAGGATCAGCCCGATCGACAGACCGCTGACCAGCACCGCCGCCGGATTGATGGTGCCGATGGCCGCCGCCATCGCCTTGAATTTGGGGATCAGCGCGCCCGGCTCGCGTCCGGCCAGTTGCAGCCCGAACAGATCAACCAGCTGGCTGCAGAAAATGATCACCGCAATACCGGAGGTAAAACCGACCGTTACCGGATGCGGAATATATTTGATGATCGCGCCCAGCCTCAAAAACCCCAAAGCCAGCATCATCACGCCCGACAGCAGCACCGCCAGCATCAGTCCATCAATGCCGTGCCGCTCGATGGTGACCGAGACCAGCACGATAAAGGCGCCCGCCGGACCGCCGATCTGGTAGCGCGACCCGCCCAGCAGCGAGATCAGAAAACCACCGACCACGGCGGTAAACAGCCCGCGATCGGGCGTGGTGCCCGAGGCCTTGGCAATCGCCATCGACAGTGGCAAAGCCACCATCGCCACCGTAATGCCCGCCAGCAGATCGAGCTTGAAACGACCCACATTGTAGCCTTCGCGCAGGACCGTGACGAATTTCGGTTCCATTTTCTCGTGCTGTGCGACAGGTTCGGATGCGGAACCGTACGATTGCGGCTTGGCGAATGCGGTCATTTCGTTCACAATCTCTCATGAAATGAGAATATGGCGGGTGTTTTTCGTAGGATGCCGATCAATGGCACCATGACGGATAAATATGCAAATGCCGACCCATACTTGTGTGTAACACTGTTTTGCATCCCGACCAGTCCGCGTCCCGTCCGCTTCACCGAGCAAGACTTGTGCGTAACCCTGCCGAAAATCGAGCGAAAGATTGCGGCGCAGACCATTGATGTGGTCAAGTCGATCCGTGATGATCTCGTCACAAGAGGGGGATGAAATGGAGGCCGACGAGACCTCGATACCAGCCGCTGACAGCGCAAGGCAATCGCAGATGCTCGCCACCATCGAGGCCGGGCTGTCCGAAGAGTCTGTGCAAAAGTCAGGCCTGTTGGTGCAGATGACCGGGATCACCAAACGCTTCGGGGCCTTTACCGCCAATGACGGGATCAGTCTCGGTGTCGAGCGCGGGCAGATCCACGCGCTGTTGGGAGAGAACGGCGCGGGCAAATCCACCTTGATGAAAATCCTCAACGGTTTGCTGCGCCCCGATGAAGGCGAAATCGTCTGGAATGGCGAGACAGTGCAATTCAAAAGTCCGCAAGACGCCGCCAAACTGGGCATCAGCATGGTGTTCCAGCATTTCTCTCTGTTTGAAAATATGAGTGTTCTCGAAAATATTGCAGTCGCGCTGCCCGGCTCGATCCGGCAAAACGGGTTCAACCTCGGCAAACTGTCCAAACGTATCGAGGAGGTCGGCGAGGCTTACGGGTTGGCGTTGTCGCCGCAACGTCCGGTCTACAGCCTGTCGGCGGGCGAGCGGCAACGCATCGAGATCATCCGCGCTTTGCTGCGCGATCCCAAATTGCTGGTGCTGGACGAACCGACCTCGGTTCTGACCCCGCAAGAGGCCGATGCGCTGTTTGTGACGCTGGAACAACTGGCCCGAAAAGGCTGCGGTCTTCTTTATATCTCGCACAAGCTCGACGAGGTGCAGCGGTTGTGCTCGAAAGCCACGATTTTACGCGGTGGCAAACTGGTGGGCGAATGCGACCCGCGCAGTGAAAATGTCCGCTCGCTCGCCGCCATGATGGTGGGAACGCATGTGCCCGAGGTGCGCTCTCAGGCCTTGCACAAGATCGGCGATGTCCGTCTGGAAGTCGAGGCCCTGACCCTGCCCGCTCCCGACATGCACGCCAAAAGCCTCAACCACATCATGTTGTCGGTCCATGGCGGCGAGGTGTTGGGCATTGCCGGTATTGCAGGCAACGGCCAGAGCGAGCTGTTTGCCGCTTTGTCGGGCGAAGCACTGGCCCCGCAGGCCCGCACCATCCTGATCGACACCATGCCTGTCGGCCAGCTCGATATTGAATCACGCCGCGCTTTGGGCGCCGCTTTCATCCCCGAACAACGGCTGGGCCACGGCGCGGTGCCGGGCATGGCTTTGTCGGACAATCTGGTGTTGTCGCGCCATGGCACCGACCGGCTGGACCGTTATGGCATGGTCAATTTCCGCCGCGCCAGACGCCTGTCGGACGAGGTGGTCAGCAAATTCGATGTGCGCGTGTCGGGCAAAAATCCCCCTGCCGGCAGTCTTTCGGGCGGCAATTTGCAGAAATTCGTGGTCGGCCGTGAAATTCTCGCCCGCCCCGGCGTGCTGGTGGTCGATCAACCGACATGGGGCGTGGATGCGGGAGCGGCCGTCGCCATCCGGCAGGCTTTGATCAATCTGGCAGCCCAAGGGGCGGCCGTGCTGGTGATCTCGCAGGATCTGGATGAATTGTTCTCGATCTCGGACCGGATCGCGGTATTGCATGAAGGCTCTTTGTCGGCGGCACTGCCGACCGGACAGGTGACGCGGGAGACCATCGGCCTGATGATGGCGGGCAGCGAGGTGGATGATGCGGCTTGAACTGGTTCCCCGCGCCTCGGTCTCGCCGATTGCCCGCGCTTTGTCGCCTTTGGTTGCCATTGTGCTGGCCGGATTGATGGCGGGTCTGGTGATCGCGCTGATGGGCCGCTCGCCGCTGGCAGCGTTCGACATCTATATCCGGGAGCCTTTGGGCGACAGCTGGGCCTTGCAGGAAATGGGGATGAAGATGATCCCGCTGACCCTGATTGCCACCGGACTTGTCTATTGCTTCCGCGCCAATCTCTGGAACATCGGGGCCGAGGGCCAATATACGATGGGGGCGATTGTCGGGTCCATTCTGCCGCTCGCCACCCAAGGGATGGAGCTTGGCCGCTGGTTGTTGGTGATCGCGCTGATCATGGGCGTGATCGGCGGAGCGGTTTATGCGCTGATTCCGTCTTATCTCAAGGTGCGGTTGGGGGTGAGTGAAATTCTTTCCAGCCTGATGCTGGTCTATATCGCGCAATTGGTGCTCGATTATCTGGTGCGCGGTCCGTGGCGTGATCCCAAAGGATTCAATTTTCCGCAAAGCGTGATGTTTGATGCCGGCAGCACTTTACCCGTTCTGTTCGGAGACGGGCGGCTGCATGCCGGGTTGATACTGGCCATTGTGGCGGTTGTGGTCAGCACGGTTGTGCTCGGCTGGTCACTGTTCGGTTATGCGATCAAGGTGATCGGCTCGGCGCCCAAAGCTGCCGGATTTTCCGGCTTCTCTGCCGCGAGAATAAGCCTGATGGTGTTCGCGATTTCGGGCGGGTTGGCGGGGCTTGCCGGCATTGTCGAGGTCAGCGGACAGATCGGCCAGCTTAAACCCTCCATCTCGGCTGGCTATGGCTTTACCGCTATTACAGTGGCCTTTTTGGGGCGGCTGCATCCGTTGGGTGTCGTGTTCGGGGCCTTTGTCGTGTCGCTGACGGCGATTGGCGGCGAAAATGCCCAGATCATGCTGAAATTGCCGCTCGACCTGACCACCTGCTTCCAGGGCCTGTTGCTGCTGAGCGTTTTGGCGGCGGATGCCTTGACCTCCTCCTCGATCCGCGTGGTCCGCACGCCCAAAAAGGAGGCTTGAGCCATGGATATGACCCAAGCCGTCATTCTCACCATCATCACCGCCGCAACCCCGCTGTTGCTGGCAGCCCTCGGTGAATTGATCGTCGAGCGCGCAGGCGTTTTGAATCTCGGGCTCGAAGGCATGATGGCTACCGGCGCGGCCTGTGGCTTTGCTGCTGCCACTTTGACCGGGTCCACAGGGCTCGGCGTGGTTGCCGCCATATTGTCGGCCATGCTGCTGGCCAGCCTGTTCGGCTTTGTCACTCTGACTTTGGGGGCCAAT